>NZ_PDYO01000002.1:0-541839 GCF_002743065.1 Sporosarcina sp. P16b
ATTCACTTTAGAATTCATGTAAGTCCTCCTTGGTTATTATTAGGGGTCAAGTAGTCGATGCCTTGACACCCCCGAATCATACCAAGGGGACTTTTCTATTTCAATAGGGCTCCACTAACCAAACAGGAATGCTCTGGGAGGATCAGCGTGACAGGTGAAACACCCGGCGAAGCAAAGCGGAGCGGTGTGGTTCACCGCACGCCCTCCAGAACGCGTCCCCTCCGAAGCGCAAATCCCCACCCCAAACCCCCGTCATCCCTTAACGATTTAACAACCCCTAGTTCATTAGATTCATTTAATTATCTGAATGTTTCCAATCTATCGAAATAGGTTACAATAGGAAGTAATAGGGTCAGATGGCTCTTATTACATAAAGGAGTGATGAGCGATGAACTTGGACAAAACGATTGAGTTTACATGGCAGGACTTTGCACTTGGCCTCGGTGGATCGGGACTATTCGTAGTGGCGCTCCATTTCCTTACACTATGAGAAAACGTATAACACAACGCACATAAAAACACCTCAACGTCGACGCACATAGATGTGCTTCCAATTGAGGTGTTTTTATCGTTTTAGTGTGATAATCAAATCATTCGCAGTCCTTCCATCAACTCCTTGAACAAGAGCTGGTTTTTCGTTTCTAACGCATAATCTACCATTCGTTCCCAATTATCTTGCTCCAACTTCTCCACCAAACCGTCCGCTTCACGCATGTACTCTTCCTGTAGATGGCCTTCCAATTCCATCGCTCCTTCGAGTATAGTCGACAAATGCAAATGTAAATCGGAAACTAGTAATAATTGATAAAGTGGGATTCGTATAAATCTGTTACCTCGCTGAAAGACGAATACTTCTCCTAAGTTTTCAATCTGCAAACTTTTCGTATTTACAACGATTTCCTTCCCTTCTGCGGGGATAAACTGGAACACCTCGTCATTTCGCTTAATAGAGAAATATTGATAAGCGAATACAAGGCGTAAGTTAAATTCTTCTTTACTGGTAAAAAATGGCTTGATCCGCTGTACGACTAGCATTTCTTCCCCCTCCTCTTCATTAATTTGAATTTTCCGATTATTATTAATATATCACATTGAAGAGGATTTTGTGCATGATATGAGTCGGAAACCAACTAATATACCAAGAGAATTTTTCAGAAAACGGTCATAGCGGTGAATCACGCAGTCTTTCGGGTTATTCATCATGCCCCACTAGAAAAGTTTTGGACACCGGCTGATACTCGATGTTTCTTTCTTTTAATTGTTCCAGTAATTGTTCGCTTGCATCTACATTCGTTTTCTCGTAAGAAAAAATCATTTGGCTATTTGCGTACGAGATGACGACTTGTTCGAATTCCATCTCATCATGCATGACGTTATATAAATATGAAACTTTCCCGTTTGGATCATGGACAGATTTTTCGGAGTACTGTTCGAGAGATTCGAAGAAACGTGGTTCACTTGTGCTAACGGGTTCCGGCTTTTGTAAACGGTGCCGCAATTGTGGAAAGTGTAAAATCAACTGCACTCTTTCTATCGCTTTCGCCTACTTTCTCTTTTTTACCACAATCTTCTCACAATATTGTAGAAAAGCCTTGAAATTGCTAATTCGTCAATTCGTATTGCCTAAATGACAATTTTATGAAATACCGGATTATTTTCTTATACGATGGCGAGAAAAACGGGTGATGACAATGAGTTTTGGAACACAATTACGAGAATATCGCGATGAGTATTTACATATTTCACAAAAACAAATGGCTGAGGATCTCGGAGTCGACGGGGCGACGATGTCTAGATACGAATCGAGTGAACGGGGTTTCCCGATTGATTTGGTGCCGCTCATTAAGGAAATCTATAACATACCGAATGATATATTACTTGCGATGATTTTGGACAAACCGTTAAAGACGGTGCGCCCTTTTTCGAATCAGACGCTCGACAGTACCGCCACGTACGAAAAAGGGTTTCTTACGCAGTACGGATCGCTAATTGACAATGAGCCACTGTTGAAAGAATTTATTTTACGAGCTGATTCATTGGACTACGAAAATCGCCAGTTGCTGCTGTCAGGCATGTTGAACCTCATGCAGTTATTCGAAAATCAAACAAGTAAATGAAATCCGATTGTTTTTATGCTCCTCAAGTTGTGGTAAAGAACCGAAAAAAACGGTATAATAGGAGGAATGCTTAAGTAAGGAGTGGATTCGGTGGCCATCACTATTGAACGAATCGCAAATATGCACGACTCACAAATTGAAGAATTCATGAATCATATTAAACATACATTTCAGCCGTCTGACCCTGCACAGGCGGAAATAATACGCAAAGCCGCTTCACTTGTACGTATGAACGCAATCGGTGCGTATCGCTACACCGAAACCGAGCAATCCTTAATGGCAAATATTTCGGGTACAGAGTCGGAATTCGCACGTCTTTCTTTCATGACGATGGAGCCGTACTGCACATGTGCTGACGGAGACTGGTGTGCGCATCAGATCTCTGTCGTCTTTCATTTGTACTCGCAGTTTCATTCATTATCCGATTGGCTGAATACGTGGCGCCAGTCAGGAACTGTGCAGACACAATTGTCGATCAATGAACGGACACCGGAAGCTTGGTTAAACGCATTATCCGTATTAGTGAAGCCGCTTAGCGAGTTGAATGCGAGTGACGGACCGACTGGATTCTTGCATTATGCTTCCAAAATTGAACACCAGAAGACGCGGCTTTCTCCTTTTGAATGGGAATGGAAGCCGCTCTTTTCGCTGTACTATCAACTAACCTTATTGCGAGCAGCATGGCCTTTCCTTAAAAACGAACTATCGGCGAACGATTCCTATCATTACGGCAAATGGCAGCTGACGATTTGGCTCAATGAGCAGATGTCCGAAATGAAAGCTAGCATTAAACAGTTAAGTACGAAATCGCGTCTATTTGAGACGGACGCCTTTCACACGAAGCTCAAAGATTTGATTCATTCGTTCGCAATGGACGAAGATGGTTTATTCTCGAAGCGTTTTGAAGCGTTCCGTCTTGTCTATACTGAGCTGTATTCCGATGAAGCCGAATTGACACAGGAGATTGAACGCCTGCAAAAAGAAACGGCAGCAGACGCGCCATTATTCCGTGCATTTCTCTATTTGACGTCGGGACGTTTTGACGAGCTCGATGAGGAACTGAATACTCTAGACGCTACCGCTGTTCCTCAGTGGTTGGCATTTGCGCTCTATGCGAAGGAAGATGAGGATTTTGATATCGTGCAGTCAATTATGTTGCAACTGCTTCCTCATTTAGCCGAGCATTATCAGCAACTTGCGACGCGTAACCGTTCGGCTTTTGCCGAAGATATCGACGAGTTGCTGGCGCTATCTGATGTTTCAGAAGAACAGCGCGATCAATTGTTCCAATCGTATGGACCGGAAGCCAGTCGTGCATACGGCAAGTTTTTATTCGAGCGCAATCGTTATGCTGAATGGGCTGCGCTTATGCATTTGACTCGCGGGTCAGTCGACATGATCGACAGTTCGGCAATGAAAACAGCACTTGCGGAAGATTCGCAAGCGGTTTTCCCTCTCATGCATGCTGAAGCTTTGAAATTAGTCAAAGAGAAAAATCGCGATAGCTATCGCCGTGCAGTGCGTTTATGGAAGCAAATGAAGACGGCTGCGAAGCGCGATGGCCGCAATGAATTTTGGAACCGCTATGTCCATACAGTCCGCGAGCAATTTCCACGTCTGCGTGCACTGATGGAAGAGATGGAGAAAGGAAATCTACTTCTATGACCGATTCGAACATCTTACAACTTTCATTAGAGTTAACATTACAAGAAGGACAAGATGGTATGTTCATCGTGTCTGCAAACGTCGCAGGTGAAACGCGCAAGATTGATGCGGATATGCTCGTGTCGTATTTATTTTATTCGGATGAACCTACGATGTACGGCATGTTGGTGGAGCAGCGTGATAATTGGCTCAATGTATCAATTGATATATTGCTGCGCTTGTTCTCGGCTGGTAGCCATCCGTACGTGCAATACTCTGGTGCGACCTCTAACGATCAACAAATACTTACAGACATTCGCGAAGCAGCGACGTTATGGAAAGACCCTGCGCTGTTTTCATATGTTGAAGCGAGTGAGTCTGGATTGTCGTTTAATCTCGACAAGACCCATTTATCTGAGCAGGCGGGACGGTATATCTCGCTTGCGATGCGTGGACAGTTGGCGACGCTCGGTGTCTCGATGGCAGACTTCCCTGCTTTGTTGCCGCACTTTCAGCAGTATGGATGGCCGAATACCGAAAAGTCGAAGTTACCGTTCCGCGTAGCACTTCGTTTGACGGAGCCGGATATCGATGAGACGGATTGGTTGCTTGAGACGATTCTAATTAGTGATCGCGGTGCACAGTGGTCGCCGGCGATCGGCAAAATAGCAGGATCGATCGAAAATGCTTTACCTGCAAAACGTAAGCCGTACGCGGAGGAAATTGAAGAGCGTCAATCCGAGATGGTCGGGATTTTCCGTTCCGTCGAATGGTATGAACCGCGACAGTTCATGTATGTGCCGCTAAATGATGCACAAGTGCGGATTTTCATTCAGGAAGATCTACCGCTATGTCAGGCGTTTGATTACCCGGTTATACTACCGGCTTGGTTAAAGACCGTGACAGAGACGAAGTTGAAGATTCGGACGTCTGCCGGTATGCAGTCGTATCGTTCGTCAGCGAGTCTCGATCAAGTGTTGTCGTTTGATTGGCAGTTTTCACTCGCCGGGGAAAAGATCGACAAGGATCAGTTCCAGAAGATGGTCGATGAGAACCGCGAGTATATTCGCGCGGGCGATGAGTGGTTCCATTTGGATCCCGCATGGCTCAAACGAATACGCGAGTTGATGGAGCAAGTAGACGATGGTGAATGGACAGTGAAGGATTTGCTGTTCAATGAAGTGCCGGAAGAAATTGTGCCTGTCTATGATGAAGAGGAAGAAGACGATCCATTAGTAGCATTTTCGATGCAGCAATCTTTGCGTAACGTGATGAATATGCTGCATGACAAGAAAGGTTTGCCGCCCGTTGCGGTACCTAAGACGTTGCATGCCGAGTTACGTCCATATCAGCAAGAAGGTTTCGAGTGGCTCCATTTCATGCGCGCCAATAAATTCGGTGCAGTGCTGGCGGATGATATGGGACTTGGTAAAACCGTACAGCTCATCACGTATTTGCTATATGTGCATAATTTACCCGAAACCGACTCCCCTTCGCTGATCATTTGCCCGACAAGTGTTATGGGTAACTGGCAGAAAGAGCTCGAACGTTTCGCGCCTTCTTTGACAGTACACGTACATTACGGGACGAATCGCGCGCGTGAAGAGCAGTTTGCGGAAATTATGAGCAAGCGTCAAGCGGATATCGTTTTAACGACGTATGGTACCGCCACGCAAGATAGCGAGATGCTGTCGATGTATGAGTTTGCGAATGTAACTATTGACGAAGCACAAAATATTAAGAACTTGCAGACGAAGCAGTCACGGGCGATCCGGAAGTTACGCGGTGTGCATCATATCGCGTTGACGGGTACGCCGATCGAGAACCGTTTATCGGAGTTATGGGCTATTTTTGATTTCATTCATAAAGGATATCTCGGCAGTTTCCGTAAATTTAACGAAGAATTCATCGTGCCGATTGAGCGTGATGATCTTGAAGCGGAGAAACGGAAATTGCGTGCTCGAATTCAGCCTTTCATGATGCGTCGGACGAAAAATGATCCGGAATTGCGTCTGAACTTGCCTGAGAAACTCGAGCAAAATGAATATGTCCCACTGACTCCAGAGCAAGCGGCATTGTATGAGAGTTTTGTTTCGGAAACGAAATTCAAACTCGAAACTCTGACAGGATTTGAGCGCAAAGGCTTGATTTTGAAGATGCTCAGTCGTTTAAAACAATTATGTAATCATCCGGCATTATTCCTGAAAGAACCGCCAGCCCCTGCTGCCGAGTTGACGAAGCGATCCAATAAAATGGCGCGAATCGTTTCGATGGCAGCGGAGATTGCGGCGAACGGTGAGCAATGCTTGATCTTCACGCAGTATATTGGCATGGGGCAGATGATCCGTCAGTGTTTGTCCGAGCTACACGGGATTGACGTGCCGTTCTTGACGGGTAGTATGCCGAAAGGACAACGTGATGCATTGGTCGAGGCGTTCCAAAACGGAGAGTTCCCGATTTTCATCCTGTCATTAAAAGCTGGGGGCACCGGCTTGAATTTGACGCAGGCGAATCACGTATTGCACGCAGACCGTTGGTGGAATCCGGCTGTGGAGAACCAGGCAACCGATCGTGCGTACCGTATCGGGCAAACCAAATTCGTGCATGTGCATAAATTTGTAACGGTTGGGACGATCGAGGAAAAGATTGACGAGATGCTCGTCGAGAAAGCAGCGTTGTCAGCTGATTTGATTCATTCGAGTCAATGGTTGACGGAGCTCAATGATCGAGAGCTCGAGGATTTGCTGACGTTTAATTGACATAGTAATCACTAGGACCTGTATCGAACGTTGATGCAGGTCTTTTTGCATTCATTTTACATCGGAGGGAATGAGAAAGGGGTTTGTTTTGATCGTTTCCAGGTAATTGATGCGCTCGTTCAGATTGGCAATAATGCGGATCAGCTGGCCAATCTGGTCTTCGAGACGCTGAATATCTTGTTTCTGCGCGACTGTAGGTGTGCTGTGCATGTGGGCTTCATCCTTTCTATGAGCGGGTATGTATTCCGTCAGCCCGCCAAGTGGAAGTGGTCTCCGACAAAAACGGGCGACGGATGAGTTGGCGTAAAATTGATTCAGTTCCTATGCTGAATGTACTCCCGGCATCACAGAGGATTGGGTCCCCACCCGCTCTTGCTTCTGCCGAGTCATGCTAGTTGGCGAATATGCTTGTAGTGTCGTGTAATTTTCTCTTTTCATTTCTCTTTAATTGTGTGTTATCCATCTCTTTTCAGGAATTGATCAGCAACGGATGTGCGACGGCGGATATGCCTTTTAACTTCCCCTTTCATTTTAGATATTGTTAGAAAATAGGTAGTGCCGTTTCGGTTGATTTCGCTTCTTCAAAACGTTCGGGCTCAGTAGATGACTGCGTTTTCATTTCTGACTGTTGAGGTTTGGATGACTTCGAAAGAAAGCGGATGTCGTTGCACATGACTTCCATGATATACACTTTCGACCGGTCTTCCCGTTCGTAGTTCCGGGTCTGAATGCTTCCACTGACGCCTACGAGCGATCCTTTGCCGCAGTGACGGACTAGGTTTTCGGCGGATCGTCCCCAGACGGAGCACGGCACGAAGTCGGTTGCTATTTCCCCGTTTGCGTTTTTGAAGCTGCGATTGACTGCGAGGGCGAACGTAGTATTGACACGTCCTGACGAGTGTTCTTTTAATACGAGGTCTTTGGTGATGCGCCCTACTAAAGCCACTTGGTTCACGAGTTTGTTCCTCCTTTCTTTGTGCTGTCCTTATCGTAATCTACATGGGATCATTATGGCAAAGTGGCAAAATTGAATTTTAATGCGATTTTCGGCGTAGTTTTTCAATTTTCATTCGAAGGAGTTTTTGGACATTCGCGGTACTATGCGATTTCCACGTGACGAGGTAAATGGCATTATTGAATAATCGAGTATTTCAAGATTTTTATGCTATACTTGGGAAAATTGTACCGAGGTGATGGGATTGAAGACGTTTAAGATGATTTCGGTGGAAGTGGTTCAAGAGAGCGGCGTGCTTGCATTTCCACTGTTTGACGGCATTATCATCAACCAGGAGAACAGTCACCGATTGTGGGTGCTTGAGCTGTTCATTGATGCCAAGTATAAGGATATTATGGAAAAGTGGAAAGCGGAGGAGACGTTGCTGGCCGTACGCGTCGTCATTTCGTATCCTGGCAACGAGCCTGCTTCGTTCGATGTGGCGGTTGAAAACTGGCGTCAGATTGGTGACCGGATTTCTGTGTTGATGAAAGGACGTCTGAAGCGCGTCCGCTCGAAGTATCCGGAATATCTGCTTGAGGAGTTGTTGGATGAAGGTTTGGAGGGCGATGCGTTGCTCGAGCAATTCCAAACGGCCATGTGGGATCGACCGAAGTTGAAGCGCGATATGGAGATGGATGAGAAGACGAAGTTGTGATGGTTGGGCTGCCCTTTTTGGGGTGGCTTTTTTTGTGTTTGGTGGATATAGAGCGGGTGTACGGACTCATAGAGCGGGTAACGCGCGTCATTGAGCGGATAAGCACACATCGAGCGCGCGCGGACTTACATAGAGCGAATAGCGCGAGCGATAGAGCGGGTAACATGACATATTGAGCGCTCGCGGACCTGCATAGAGCGGATCACGCGCGTCATTGAGCGGATAAGCCAGCACATTGCACGCGAACTTACATAGAGCAAATAGCGCGAGCGATAGAGCGGGTAATATGACATATTGAGCGCTCGCGGACCTGCATAGAGCGGATCACGCGCGTCATTGAGCGCACGCGCACTTACATAGAGCAAATAGCGCGAGCGATAGAGCGGATAACATGACATATTGAGCGCTCGCGGACCTACATAGAGCGGATAGCGCGGGACATTGAGCGGGTGAAACACATTGTGCGTGCGCAGACCTGCATTAAACACAACACATATAAAAACGGCCCAAGCATTTAATATGCAGGGCCGTTTCTATAAAGGTGGGAATCATCGTACTTTACGATTTTCATCGCGCAATACGCCGTCAGGAGCCGCGTCGTTGCCGTTCGTGTTACCGTTGAGGTTATTGTCATCACGAGCGCCATTGATATCGTTGTTGTCATCGATCATTTCATCACGGGTTCGATCTAGGCTTTCGCGCGTGTCCTCCATGATGCCATCACCGTTGCCGTTCATGATGCCACGGTCATTGTTGTCGTCAAGACCGTCGAGATTTGGGCCCATGCGTTCGTCACCGTTAGGCGTGTTGTTACGTTCCGTCTCCTGCATAGGCGTTTCGTTATTGCTTGGTAGTGCACCGTTGTTTGTGTTACATGCGGTTAGAACGAGTGCGGAAGCAAAAACTACGGGCAGAGCTTTTCTAATCATAAAAAAATTCCCTCCTTTTTTACGAGCTGTGAATCATACGTTTTGGTATGTTCATCGATAGCTTGTGCGGAAAGGAGAGAACTATTCGTATTAATTATTCGTATGACCTGATGTGGTTTCCAATACGTTTTGAACGTATACGGCTTCCGCTTTGCAGCCATAATCATAATAGGTGTCGAGATTTTGTTGTAAAATTTCAATTTGCGCGATCTGCTCTTCCGTTGGTGGATCGTTGAGGATGCGAATTAGTACTTCCTCCACGCGCTCCGCTAACTCTTTATGGAAATCGGGATCTACTTTGACGTCGTCAGGAATCTTGTCGTACCAAAGTGCTTTGGTCGTAATGTATTCCCGCCAGTTCGCGTAAAATTGTTCGATGTTATATTCTTCTGCAGACCAGCCAATTTCACTCATATATTGTTCGAATGATTGAGAAATGGAACGAGTGATGCTGCTCTTAATATTTGGAGAAAGCTTTTTTAACATGCTGTAGTATACCCTCCCACTGTATGCCCATACTGGCATTCCAATGATTATTATATCAATATTTAGTACGGCATCATGATGTTATGGCTCTTGGACGGGTCCGAGTGCGAACGTAATATCTGCTTCACATGCCACTTCGCCTTCGACGGTTGCGATGGCTTTTCCTTTACCAATTGTTCCACGCAAGCGGACAATTTCTACTTCGAGACGAAGCGTGTCGCCTGGTATGACTTGACGCTTGAAACGGCAGTTGTCGATGCCGGCAAAAAACGCTAGACGGCCTTTGTTTTCTTCTTTTTTAAGTAAAGCGACCGCGCCTACTTGGGCGAGCGCTTCCACGATTAAGACACCTGGCATAACCGGGTAGCCCGGGAAGTGGCCGTTGAAGAAGTCTTCATTAATTGAAACATTTTTTAACCCGACTGCGCGCTTGCCTTCTTCGAGTTCTTCGATGCGATCGACGAGCAAGAATGGATAGCGATGCGGGATGATTTCTTGTATTTGTTGAGCGTTCAGCATGAAATTTGTCTCCTTTATTCCAGAGGTTCTGAAGAATTCAGATGTTTCTGTCCTTATTTACCGTTCATGATATCAAAAATATGCTGCCATGTCTCTTTTTTGAAGACATCGCCTGCTGAGCCGTCACCGATTACACTAAAACCAACCATTGTACCTGCTAGGGCTGCTAAGACAATCAACAACAGTATCAGTAGCAGTCGCAGCCAGATGGGAATCATGCGCACTTGAACCCAGCGCATTTCGCTTATCGGTTTTGTAGCCTTTTTAGAACGTTCTTTACGTGGCCATTTTGACGTAATCTTCGTCCAAAATGTCGCGTCCGTTTGTTCTGATGCAGGTAGTTTTTCTACAGGTTCCGTTTCGACTAGAGGTGTTTGTTCTACTACCTCTTCTGAAGCGTCAGGAGCTTCTTCTAGCACTTCGGCCTCCGTTACCGACTGAATATCTTCCGGAAGTTCTTCGTCTATCGTAGGAGGCTCTGCAAGCGTTATGGCCACTTCGTCCGTTCCAGATGTAACGACCGGATCTATTTCCGTAAGCTCAATCGGATCTTCCATTTCTGTCGGTTCCGGAGTCTTCAAGGGCTCGAATGGTTTCACCGGTGAGAGTGGTTCTGTTATTTTTTTGAAATTTTTATCTGTCATAGTAAGTACTCCTATTGCACGCGTTAGCGAATGCCGTTAATTAAGCCCATCATCTGGTCCGCCATGGTTACGGAACGCGCATTGAATTGATAGGCACGTTGCGTCGAGATTAAATCCGCCATTTCTTTTTCATACTCTACGTTGGAAGTTTCGAGCGCTTGATTTTGTAAGCCAATCTGATTTCGTCCAGCACCTGTCAATTCCGTCAATAAATCATTTGCTGTCAGTCCGATTGCCGCTAGATCTGTGGGCAAACCAAAGCTGGTTGCCGAAAGCTGAACCATTGAATCAGGCTTTTCTAAGACGGTGACACCTAGATTAAATTCCTGCGTTCCTTGTGGTGTCGTGACTTGCAATACACCATTCGGACGAATTTGATAATCGGTTGCTTGTCCTGAAAAGACGATTGGACGGCCAGCGCTATCTGCTACTGCGAGTCCTTCTTCATTAACTAGCGCATTATTGCCATTTGCAGTCGGTGATAAGTAGAAATTCCCTTTACGTGAATAAATCATTTCTTCTCCGCCGTCTGTCGGCTGTATTAAATTAAAATGTTGTTTCGGCTCCGTTAACGCAAAGTCTAGCTGACGGTCCGTTAGTTGGACAGAGCCTACTTTCCAGTTCATCTGCAGGCTACCGAGGTGCGCGCCGGTGCCCATTCGAATGCCGAAATCTGAGCTGCGCTCGGCTTGATCTGCTTTATCATTATTCATTTGTTGGAATAAAAGTTCCTGGAATGTAGCGGCCGAAGACTTGTATCCATGAGTTCCGACGTTCGATAAATTGTTGCCAATCAAGTCGAGACGGTGTTGCAGTTGGTTCATCGTATTCGTCGCTGTGGTCATCGTGCGAATCATTACAGGTCACTTCCTTTACGCATGCTTCTATATGTAGACATTAATTGACTCGTCCTACTTCATTGACTGCTTTTTCCATACTGCGGTCATAGGCTTGCAGAATTTTTTGATTGGCTTCAAAAGCACGGTAGGCTGTCAGCATATCTGTCATCGAGCGCGCGGCATCGACGTTGGAATCTTCAAGAAACCCTTGTTGCAACGTGTATGTACCGCCAGTTGGTAACGCATTTCCGTCGATTGTCGTGTAGAGTCCGTTATCTTGTTTGGATAGAGTGTCCGGACTGTCAGAGTAAGCAATACCTAGTGTCGCGACTTCCGTTTCGCCTGCGAAGATCGCTCCTGAATCCGTCACGCGAATATCATCACTTGTCAGTTCGATCCGATTGCCCGCATCGTCAAGGACGTATAAGCCGGATGGATTGGTTAGGTACCCTTCTGCATTGACAGTGAAATTGCCGTTTCGTGTGTAGAATTGACCGCCGTTCTCGCCTTCTAGCGTGAAGAATACGGTTCCCGCAACACCTGTCTCTTCATTTACTTCCATCGGTCCATCCACTAATGCGATATCAGTCTTCTGTTCCGTTTCACGCAACTGTCCTTGCGCAAATAATGGCAAAGTTTCTTGCATATAAACACCTGTCGACAGTTCGCCTACTTTGGATAGATTCCTAAAGTTCAAGCCTTTTTCCGTCGGCACGCGCATCGAATCTAAGCGAGACATCAACATGTCAGGGAATGCACGAATCGTCGACTGCTCCGCCTTATAGCCCGGTGTGTTGGCGTTCGCGATATTATTTGATAGCATTTCTGTACGGCGCTGCTGTGCAATCATGCCTGATCCTACTGTATAAAAACCACGAAACATTTCATTTCACTCCTTTGCATATTCATGTCGAATAATCGTTGTTTTTAGTATACACTACTTACCGCCTGATGGTAGGTCAAATTATGCGTGTTGATCTTTTACCATCCCACTCCATGAGCAAGGCCGTTCCATCTATAATACAAGTGAGCCCATTTTCCGCAATGAATACCGGAACTTGGAGATGTTCGGATAATAACGTATCTATTCCCGGAAGCAATGCACCGCCACCGATTAATAGGATGCCGCGCTGTGCAATATCCGCAGCAAGCTCCGGTAGTGTTTCTTCCAGTGCATTCCTTGTCGTCTCCACGATTTTACTAATCGGCAAACGCAATGCCTGATGAATCTCTTCCGCCGTCACTTCAATTGTTTTCGGAATACCTGTCGCGAGGTCGCTACCGTGTACGTTCAAAGCATTCGGTTTCTCCCCATCCGTCAACACAAGACCCATGTCTTTTTTCATTTGTTCTGCTGTTTTTTCTCCTATATACACATTATGTTTTTTTCGAATATGTTGGATGATACACTGATCAAAATGAAGGCCACCGATATTCGTTTTTTCAAACGAGACGATTTCTCCCATTGAAAGAACGGAAGCATCTGTCGTGCCTGCACCGAGATCGACTATCATATTGCCTGAAGGCGTAGATATATCCATACCTGTGCCAATCGCCGCCACTTTTGATTCTTCCTCAATGACGACTTGTTTGGCTCCGGCTCCCATCACCACTTGGCGGATCACACTTTTTTCCACTCGCGTCGTATCCGCTTTACAGCCAATCGTAACGTGAGGTTTGATACGCCGGCTTTTTCCTAGCGCTTTTTCAAGGAAGTGCCTGATCAACACACGGGCCATTTCGAATTCCGCAATGTTCCCAGCTTTCATTGGACGTATGATATGAATATATTCCGGTGAACGACCAATCATTCGATATGCCTCTACACCAAAGGCCACAGGTTCATCGGTACGTTTATCGATCGCAATGACGGCCGGCTCATCGATGACGAGACCGTCGTCTTTCACATATATCAATACATTGGCGGTACCCAAGTCTATCCCAATATCTTTTGAAAACATCGTGACCTCGACCCCTTCCTCGTACGTCCTGTCTGATAACACTCATTAGCTGTTTATTATATCATATTTCTACTTTATTTGGCAGTGTTCGAGGGCAGTCGTCAAAACGAAAAGCCGCCAGCAAGTTAGCGGCGGCTCATGATTTATTTAAAGGCAATCGTTGCATGAATGGCTTTTTGCCACCCTTTATAGAGATCTTCACGTACAACTTCTTCCATATTAGGCTCAAAAGGTCGGTCGAGACGCCAGTAGTCTGCGATTTCCTTGCGATCCTTCCAAAACCCTACCGCTAGCCCCGCAAGATAGGCCGCGCCAAGTGCCGTCGTCTCATTGATCGTCGAACGCTCGACTGGCACATTCAGTAAATCTGCTTGAAATTGCATGAGGAAATTATTGTTCACTACTCCCCCATCAACCCGTAACGTTTTCAATGAAATCCCAGAATCCGCTTCCATTGCGTCCAGCACGTCTTTCGTTTGATACGCGAGTGACTCAAGTGTCGCCCGTACGAAATGCTCCTTCGTCGTACCGCGTGTCAGGCCGAATACTGCGCCTTTGACGTCGCTGTCCCAGTACGGCGTGCCGAGCCCGACAAATGCCGGTACAACGTAGACACCGTCAGTAGATTGGACGCGCTTCGCATAACTTTCGGTTTCCGACGCTTTACGGAACATACGCAGTCCGTCACGTAGCCATTGAATCGCGGAACCCGCAACGAAAATACTGCCTTCCAGTGCATACTCCACTTTCCCATCGATTCCCCAAGCGATTGTCGTCAGTAAACCGTTTTCAGATGTCACGGCTTTATCTCCTGTATTCATTAGCATGAAGCAACCGGTACCATAGGTGTTCTTCACCATGCCGCTTTCGAAGCACGCCTGACCGAATAAAGCCGCCTGCTGATCACCCGCAATGCCCGCGATCGGTGCTACGTGACCGAAAAAATGCTTGGTGTCTGTGTGCGTGTAGATTTCGGACGATTCGCAGACGGTTGGCAGCATCGTTTTCGGTACGTCTAATAGGTTGAGTAGTTCTTCATCCCACTGCAGGTCATGAATATTGTACATGAGTGTACGCGATGCGTTGGAGTAGTCGGTTACATGCGCTTCGCCACCGGATAGTTTCCAGATGATCCATGTATCGATGGTGCCGAATAACAAGTCGCCGTTGTTCGCTTTTTCACGCGCCCCTTCTACGTTGTCCAAAATCCACTTTACTTTCGTCCCGGAGAAATACGAATCGATCAGTAAGCCCGTTTTCGCTCGGAATACATCATGATGTCCAGCTGCTTTTAGTTCTTCACAAATGTCAGCTGTCTGGCGGGATTGCCAAACGATCGCATGGTACACGGGAGCGCCAGTATGCCTATCCCAGACGACGGTCGTTTCGCGTTGATTGGTAATACCGATCGCTTCAATTTGCGTGGCCGAAATGTTTTTTTCAGAAATGACCGCCGCAATGACGGATAGAATCGAGCTCCAAATTTCATCCGCATTATGCTCCACCCAGCCAGACTGCGGAAAATACTGCGTGAATTCCTGTTGCGCCGTGTGAAAGATGTTGCCCTTTTTATCGAATAAAATTGCACGTGAGCTCGTCGTACCTTGATCGAGTGCCAGAATATATTTTTTCGTCATGATGCATTCCTCCCGTTTGCTTTGATTGGTGTTTATTATACATGTTTTTGGATTGGGGGGTGGGGGGATGCATTGAGCGTTCGTGGACTGGCTTTGAGCGGGTGGCGCGGGCGATTGAGCGAGTGAGGAAACACATTGAGCGCACGCGGGCTTACATAGAGCGGATAGCGTGCACCATTGAGCGGGTGAGGAAAAACTTTGAGCGCTCGCGGACCCACATAGAGCGGATAGCGCGCACGATTGAGCGGGTGAGGAAAAACTTTGAGCGCTCGCGGACCCACATAGAGCGGATAGCGCGCACCATTGAGCGGATGAGGAAACACATTGAGCGCTCGCGGGCTTATATAGAGCGGATAGCGCGCACGATTGAGCGGGTAAGGAAACACTTTGAGCGCACGCGGACCCACATAGAGCGGATAGCGCGCACGATTGAGCGGGTGAGGAAAAACTTTGAGCGCTCGCGGACCCACATAGAGCGGATAGCGCGCACAATTGAGCGGGTGAGGAAACCCATTGAGCGCACGCGGACCCACATAGAGCGGATAGCGAGCACGATTGAGCGGGTAAGGAAACACATTGAGCGTCCGCGGACCCACATAGAGCGGATAGCGAGCACGATTGAGCGACCCCCCCTCCCACCCCAGAACACAATCCATCAAACAAAAGCTATCCAGATACATTCCTCTGGATAGCTTTTCATAATTTTAGGCTGTTTGTATAGATACAGTATATTACGGCTTCATTTTCAGTGTGGCTAGGCATCTGCTTTTTGTGCTTCGGTTTCATTTTTCCATTTTTGACGGGTGGCTTCTCCTCCGCGCAGGTGGCGGATGGATTTGTGGTAGGCCAGAATTTCCGCGACTTTCCGTGACAAGCATGGATCTACATTTGGCAATCGTTCGGTCAAGTCTTTGTGGACCGTGCTTTTGGAGTAGCCGGTCGCAGTGGCTAGCGCGCGCACTGTCAAGTTGGTCTCGATCAGTAGCTTGCCCAGTCGTACGCAGCGTTTTCTAATTTGCTCGTGCACGCCCTCTTCCTTTCTCTATTCACTCCTTTGACTAATGTAGTCTATGCGAACATGTATCAACATATGAAAAAAGCCATTCCGGGGGCTGGAATGGCTTGAGTGCTACGTATTAAAATGCTAGGAAATCGTGTGGGTTTACAGATACGCCATCTTGCTGGATTTCAAATTGCAAGTGGACGCCTGCTTCAGGGTTCCATTCATTCTGAGTGGTCGTGGCAAGCACTTGTCCTTGTTGGACGACGTCGCCTTCTTTAACGAGTACGCCCGTTAATGAACCGTAAATCGTCGTCTTACCATCCGCGTGTTTCAATCTAACTTCTGTTCCTTTGAATGAATCCACGATGACTTCTTCGACTGTTCCACTCATTGCCGCTACGGCTTCGAATGGTTCACCCTCCATCGATAGAGAAAGTCCTTTGCTGGTGACGTACGTCTGGTTGAATACGAGTAGTGCTTTCTCACGCACTGCTTCGTCTGCTTCTGCATCATAAAATTCTTGTAAGATGGCGACTTGCTCTACTTTGCTTTCATCGAATGGATACTTCAGTGTTTCTTTTGTTGCGTTTGTTTCTACCGTACCGCTTTCTTTTGGCTGATCTACTTTTGCCACTTCAGACGGGACAGAATCTTCCGTCGTCAATGCGGTGTATCCCCATACCATGCCGATGAATAAAAGCGCTACGCTCGTATAAATGGCAGGCCAGAACCAGCCGTTCTTCGTTTTCTTGTTCTCCTGAGAAGGGGCCTTTGGTTTTTCTTCTCGCATATTCATCACCTCACTTGCATTCTTTGCAAGTTACGGGGATTTTAAACATCGATCTTCAGGTAAATTTATTTTTTGGATTTTCGTGCCTGTATAATAGTGTGACACGATTTGATCTGCGGTCCATCCTTTTTGTGCGAAGGCTTCTGCACCGTATTGACTCATCCCGACGCCATGGCCATAGCCAACGGTCGTAATATGGACGATTTGGTTGTTAATGTCATACGCAATATTGAAATCAGTTGAAGCCAAATGAAGTTTTTCTCGAATTTGCCGTCCGCTCGCTTCATATTGTCCCGCTATGATTTTCTGGACACGTCCGGTTTGATTGCGGACAAGCTTCAGCTCTCGAAATTGATTGGCGCCCCAGTTGAAACCTAGTTTCCGATTCCATTCGGTCAATGTTAGTTCTTGCTTGCGCTCCACGGTAGGCGCTACCTCTTCTTCTCCGGGACTTTCAACGCTCTGCAAATATTCGACCGGATTGCCGCTGAAGTTTTGCGCGGCTTCCGTTTTGCCATTAGATGTAGAGAAGAACATGGCCGATATAATTTCTTCTCCGTACACAATAATTTGACCTTGCGTCTCTTTCGCAGCCTGGCGAACTTTCTTTTCATTGTCCTTGAACGACTTGCCCCAGCGCTCTTTACGTTCAGCTTCCGTACGGTAAACTTGCGCGGAGACATCTTTAGCAATCGGCTTGATTCCTTTATCGGTGTTTCTGGCGGCATATGTGCGGGCTGCAATGACTTGCGCTTTCAGTGCTTCTGGATGAAAATCGGCTGGCATCTCACCTGCTACCACTCCGACCACATACTCTTCAAGCGGAATCGGCTCGTCCACACCTATGACTGTGATCAGCACATCGCAGTACTTCTCCTCTCGTTGGTCTACCAGTTTGAATTCTGGCGCTTGTCTTACTAGAACCGGAATAAAAAATAATGTGAGAATGATGAATAAAAGCAATAGTTTTTTGTACATACTGGACTATATGTTGTGAGGAGATTGTGTATTCATCGTGAAGAATGAAAAAACCATGAACAGCAAACTGTTCATGGCTTCGATCTTTATACTAATTGAGATTCCGTAACTTCTTGTTCAGTTGAGACACGTGTTATGTCTGCACCTAGTGCTTTGAGCTTCTTATCGAAGTCTACATAACCGCGATCCAAGTGAATTAATTCAGTCACACGTGTCACGCCTTCTGCTACGAGTCCGGCTAGGATGAGTGATGCAGCGGCACGCAAGTCTGTGGCTGCGACTTCCGCACCTTGGATTTTTGAAGGACCTGAAACAATAACAGAACGTCCTTCGATTTTTACATCCGCGTTCATACGGCGGAATTCTTCAACGTGCATAAAACGATTTTCAAATACAGTTTCCGTTAACACACCGATACCGGTAGCTGTTAACATCAATGCCATCATTTGTGATTGCATATCAGTTGGGAAACCTGGATGCGGCATAGTCTTCAAATCGACTGCCTTAAGTGGATGATTCGCTCTCACACGAATTCCTTCATCCAACTGCGTGATTTCTACGCCCATTTCCGTCAATTTGGAAATTAATGCTGTAGAGTGTTCTGGTACTGCGTTGTCGATTGTCACGTCTCCACCCGTAATGGCTGCAGCTACCATGAATGTCCCAGCTTCGATACGATCGGGAATAATATGGTGAGTCGATGCATACATTGTCGTTACACCTTCGATACGAATATTATCCGTACCCGCACCTACTACTTTACCGCCCATTTCATTAATGAAATTCGCCAAGTCGACGATTTCAGGTTCTTTAGCAGCGTTTTCAATGATGGTTGTACCTTCAGCAAGAGCAGCAGCCGTCATAATATTTTCTGTTGCGCCTACACTTGGGAAATCCAAGTAGATTTTTGCGCCTTTTAATCGGCCGTTTACTTTCGCTTCCACATGACCATGTCCAAATGTAATTTCTGCTCCCATCGCTTCGAAGCCTTTCAAATGTTGGTCAATAGGTCTTGAACCAATTGCACAGCCTCCTGGCAATGCGACACGCGCGAATCCGTTACGCGCTAGTAACGGTCCCATTACTAAAATGGATGCGCGCATTTTACGTACAAATTCAAATTGTGCTTCGTCCGCTAGTCTTCCACGTGAATCTACGATGACTTCCCCTTTTTCCGGATCATGCGTGATTTTTGCGTTCAAACTTTTAAGCACTTCATTAATCGTCCGTACATCTGATAGATTTGGAACGTCACGAATGACATTCACTCCTTCAGATGCTAATAAAGCAGCAGCCAAGATCGGTAATACCGCGTTCTTCGCACCTTCTACACGTACGTTCCCTTGTAAAGTCCGTCCGCCGTTAATAATAATTTTTTCCACCAGTAGCCCCTCCGAGTCCAATTTATCCTTCACCCACAGCCTATTATCAGTAATCGTCTATAAACATTTTCATTGGTGTTGCAGTTCATTTGTTAAATTCAAATTCCACATATAAAACATATACTATTGTACCTTGGAAAACCTTACTAAACAAGTAACTTCCGGCGCAGTTTTGTGTTATTTCTTGCGTGATGTAGTATATGTGGGGATCTGACACAAAGTGATTGCATTTGATCATTCATTTATAGCAACATTACTGTTATTACCCGCTAATTTTACATTTTACACGCAATGGGTGATATTTTTATTACATGTATATTACAGTTTAAGCAAAATAGAAAGCGTTTTGAGATTTACGTCTCAGTTGTTGACAAGCAGTGAATTATTTAGTCTTTACTTATTCATGTAAAAAAACCACACCATATCTTGAACTTCTGTTTTAATTTCCTTCAGCTAGAGTTCTGTATTCCGTCGGTCATACCGATAGAGCTTCAGCTGGAGGAAATCAAAACCAAGTTGCCCATCTTCCTGACCAGTAGGATATGTCTAAAAAGAATTTTGATACGGTGGAGCCGATAGCAATACTTAACAAAATAAACAAAAGTTGTGTTTGGAACACGCGGTTTTTCCGTATGATGTTTTCTGGCAAGATTGCCTGTAGAGCGACGAAACTTATGCCGATGAAGAATATATGCGATACGATCGCGAGTAATGGATTGCTCCCTAGCATGCTGTCCATCGTTTCCACTCCTCTTTTCTAGGATATAGAGAAAAAGGGCAGACAGAGATTGTCTGTCCGCCCATTTCATTTATAGATTAAATACGTTGCTCATACACTTGCATGCGGTTGATAGCACGTTTTAAATCAAGCTCTGCTAATTTTTGACTAAGGGCGTCAGTTTTGTTCTGAAGATCTTGTTCAGCCTTTTCAGCAGCTTTCTTTGCACGTGCAATATCAATGGACTCAGCCAGTTCCGCACTCTGTGCCAATACAGTGACAACTTCAGGACGGACCTCGATGAAGCCTCCGTGGACTGCGACTGTTTCTGTTTTGCCATCTGTTTTTAGGCGAAGTGCACCAATTTGAAGCGGCGCGACCATCGCGATGTGACCGGGTAGAACCCCGATCTCACCAGCTTCGGTAACTGCAATCACCATGTTCGCATCCATTTCAACAACAGGGCCGTCGGGAGTGACGATATTCACTTTGATTTTACTCATTTTTTTCCCTCCTGGTCCCTTTTCTTAGACTTCTACACCCATTGCTTTTGCTTTTTCGATAACTTCTTCGATACGTCCAACTAAACGGAAAGCATCTTCCGGTAAGTGATCATACTTACCTTCTAGAATTTCAGCAAAGCCTTTGATTGTTTCAGGAACTGGAACGTACGAACCTTTTTGTCCTGTAAACTGCTCAGCAACGTGGAAGTTTTGTGACAAGAAGAACTGAATACGACGCGCGCGATCAACGACCTGCTTGTCATCTTCATCTAACTCGTCCATACCTAAGATTGCGATGATATCTTGCAATTCACGGTATCGTTGAAGAGTTGTTTGTACTTCACGTGCTACACGGTAGTGTTCCGGTCCAACGATTTCTGCACTCAATGCACGTGAAGAAGAAGCTAGTGGATCAACAGCTGGGTAGATACCCATCTCTGAAAGTTTACGCTCCAAGTTCGTTGTTGCATCTAAGTGAGCGAAAGTTGTTGCCGGAGCTGGATCCGTATAGTCATCCGCTGGTACGTAGATTGCTTGGATCGATGTAACCGATCCTTTATTTGTAGAAGTGATTCGCTCTTGTAACTGACCCATTTCAGTTGCCAATGTCGGCTGGTAACCAACCGCAGAAGGCATACGTCCAAGAAGTGCAGAAACTTCAGAACCTGCTTGTGTAAAGCGGAAGATGTTATCGATGAACAATAGAACGTCTTGTCCTTGCTCATCACGGAAATATTCAGCCATAGTCAAGCCAGAAAGTGCTACACGCATACGTGCGCCTGGTGGCTCGTTCATTTGACCGAATACCATTGCCGTTTTCTTGATAACGCCTGAATCTGTCATTTCAAAGTACAAGTCATTTCCTTCACGCGTACGCTCTCCAACACCAGCGAATACGGAAATACCACCGTGTTCTTGTGCGATGTTGTTGATTAATTCCTGAATTAGAACTGTTTTACCAACTCCAGCACCACCGAAGAGTCCGATTTTACCACCCTTGATGTATGGTGCTAGCAAGTCAACTACTTTAATTCCTGTTTCAAGAATTTCTACCTCTGTAGAAAGGAATTCGAATGTTGGTGCAGAACGGTGAATTGGGTCACGTTGTGAATCAGCAGGAACTGGCTCACGCAGGTCAATTTCCTCACCTAGTACGTTAAATACACGTCCGAGTGTAACGTCGCCGACTGGAACAGAAATTGGTGCGCCTGTATTAATAACTGACGTACCGCGTTTCAGACCATCTGTCGAGGACATCGCAATCGTACGAACTGCATCATCACCAAGGTGAAGTGCTACTTCTAAAGTCAATACTTCAACCACTCCGTTGGAACGATCGATATTAACCTTCAATGCGTTATAGATCTCTGGAAGTTGTCCGTTTTCAAACTTTACGTCAACAACTGGACCCATAACTTGAAGAATATGTCCATTACTCATGCTTTTCCCTCCTGTCTTACTGTTTCAAATCTATTATTCGAGTGCTGCTACGCCGGCTACGATTTCAGTGATTTCCTGAGTGATCGCTGCTTGACGAGCGCGGTTAAATTGTAATGTTAACGAATCGATTAGGTCAGACGCATTGTCTGTCGCCGTCTTCATCGCTGTCATACTGGAAGCATGTTCGCTCGCTTTTCCATCGAGTACCGCTCCATAAATGAGGCTCTCCGTGTATTGCGGGAGAAGTGTTTCGAGAATCGCTTCAGCTGAAGGCTCGAACTCATAAGATGATGAAGCTGATACAGATGAAATATCTGTGAGTGGAAGCAATTTACGTTCAGTTGCTTCGTTGGAGATGGCGGAGATGAAGTGATTGTAATACAAGTACACTTCATCATAAACGCCTTCTGTGAACATGCCAACAGCCCGATTCGCGATATCTTTTACTTCTTCAAAACGAGGGTGATCCGAAAGTCCGATCAGGCTTTCTTCAACCTTGTAACCTAGACGGTCAAAGAATTCATAGCCTTTACGACCGATCGCGATAATGACCACTTCATCTTTCGATTTATGGCGTTGTTCGATTGCACGAGTAACGGCACGGAAAATGTGCGAGTTATATCCACCAACAAGACCACGGTCGGAAGTGACTACGATGTACGCAGACTTCTTTACGGGACGTGCAGTTAATAGAGGATGTCCGGAATCTTTCGTTACGGCTGCAATGGCACCAACCACTTCTTCTACTTTATCCATGTAAGGTACGAATTTCTTCGCATTGACTTCAGCACGGTTCAGCTTGGAAGCAGATACCATTTGCATCGCTCTCGTGATTTGACTCGTCTTTTTTGTTGAAGCAATACGGCTTTCTATCTCGCGTAAGGACGCCACTGGCTATTCACCACCTTTATTTTAAGATCCATTAAATAAATCAATCTCGCCTCGGCGTGATTGCGTCTGGATTTTGAATTGCACTTGTGCAATTAACTCCCTACAAAATCCCTGACATCCGCCGGAGGCCTTATCTGAGAATCAGATAAGATTAAGCTTCAGAAGTCACAAAGTTTTTCTTGAATTCGTTGAACGCTGCGCTCATTACGTCATCAGCTGGAAGATCTTTCGTTGTACGGATATGATCATACACTTCCGTATGGTTGGATTCTAACCAGCTAGTGATTTCACTTTCAAAACGCAATACGTCTCTTACTGGAATATCGTCGAGGTAACCGCGTGTCAGTGCATATAGACTGATTACTTGGTATTCGACTTTCAACGGCTTGTTCAAGTCCTGCTTCAAGATTTCAACTGTGCGGTGACCGCGGTCCAGTTTCGCTCTCGTAGTAGGGTCAAGATCCGAACCGAATTGTGAGAATGCTTCTAGTTCACGGAATGCTGCCAAGTCCAAACGAAGTGTACCGGCAACTTTCTTCATTGCTTTAATTTGCGCTGATCCACCAACACGGGATACGGAAAGACCGGCGTTGATCGCTGGACGTACACCTGAGAAGAATAGGTCAGACTGCAAGAAGATTTGTCCGTCTGTAATAGAAATTACGTTTGTTGGGATATAAGCAGAGATATCTCCCGCTTGTGTCTCAACGAACGGCAATGCTGTAATAGATCCTGCTCCTAGTTCGTCATTCAACTTTGCAGCACGCTCAAGTAGGCGGCTGTGTAGGTAGAAGACATCCCCTGGATATGCTTCACGACCTGGAGGACGACGAAGTAGCAAGGACAGTTCACGGTAAGCTGCTGCTTGTTTAGATAGATCATCATAAACGATTAGCACGTGCTTGCCTTCGAACATGAATTCTTCTGCCATCGTAATGCCTGTATATGGTGCCAAGAATAACATTGGCGACGGGCTTGATGCAGATGCAGTAACGACGATTGTGTAATCGAGCGCACCGTTTCTGCGTAGAGTTTCAACAACTCCACGAACAGTAGATTCTTTTTGACCAATTGCAACATAGATACAGATCATGTCTTGGTCTGCTTGGTTTAGGATTGCGTCAATTGCAACAGTCGTTTTACCTGTTTGACGGTCACCGATGATTAATTCACGTTGTCCACGGCCGATTGGAACTAGAGCGTCAATCGCTTTGATTCCTGTTTGCAATGGTTCGTGAACTGATTTACGCGCCATAACCCCTTGTGCAGGGCTTTCGATAGGGCGAGTTTTTGTTGTATTGATTGGACCTAGTCCATCAACCGGTTGTCCAAGTGAATTGACTACACGTCCGATCAATTCTTCTCCGACTGGTACTTCCATAATACGGCCTGTACGACGAACTTCATCGCCTTCTTTAATGTCTGTGTATGGCCCAAGGATAACGATACCTACGTTGTTCGCTTCCAAGTTTTGTGCCAGACCCATTACGCCGGTAGAGAACTCAAGAAGTTCCCCCGCCATGACATTGTCGAGGCCATGAGCAAGTGCGATACCGTCACCTACACGGATTACAGTACCTGTTTCACTTACTTCCATTTCAGACTGATAATTTTCGATCTGTTGTTTGATCAGACCGCTAATTTCCTCAGCTTTGATGCCCATGTATGTCACCCCTCTTAATTCAAATTAATTGATTAATTGACGTTCCAGACGCGCCAGCTTTGCACTGACACTACTGTCGTAAATTTGGTTGCCGATCTGAAGGCGAATGCCACCGATCAAGCTTGGATCAATAATGTTCTCGATATGCAATGATTGTTTTCCTACTTTGTGCGCAAAGGCAGTAGAGATAGCTGTACTTTCTTCAATTGAAAGCAAACGTGTAGAGTAGACTTTCGCTTCGGCAACTCCGGAAGCTTCGTTAGCGAGTTCCTGGAAGTCTTCGATTAGATTGCTTATTTCTTCAATACGGCCTGCATCGATCAACACATATAGTGTGTTCAATACAAGTTGGTTTGCTCCACTGAAAAGTTGCCCAATCAATTCTTTCTTCTTCTCAATAGAAAACTTTGGCGAAATTAATAACTCGTCAAATTGCTTTTCATCAGCGAATACTTTTTGCAATTCTTTTAGATCAGCTTGCACGGAAAGCGTTTGTTGCTTTTCCTGTGCTGCTTCAAATAATGCAACGGCATAGCGTTTTGCGATTACCGATTGGCTCATCGCCCTTCGCCTGCCTTCACAATCGTTTCTTCAATCAATGCGCGGTTGTCTTCCTCAGAAATTTCTTTCCCAAGAACCTTAGACGCAGCCAAGATAGAAAGAGATACGAATTCTTCGCGAACTGCTGCAACTGCTTTCTCTTTTTCAGTAGCGATTTCAAGAGTTGCAGATTCTTTCATACGGTTAGCTTCAGCGCGTGCAGCCATAATCAGCTCTTCACGTTGAGTGTCACCTTGTTTCTTCGCATTCTCTACGATAGATTGTGCGCTTTCGCGTGCTTCTTTTAATAGAGCACGTTGCTCTTCAAGAAGCTTTGCAGATTCTTGACGACTTGCTTCGGCTTGTTCGATCTCCGTAGCGATTAATTGCGCTCGTTGATCCATCACGCCCATTAACGGACCCCATGCAAACTTCTTTAGAAGTACCATGAGAATCGTGAAAAATACTACAGTGACGATAATGTCGCCTAAATTTAGACGTTGGTTTAAACTTGCTAAAAATCCTGCGTCAGCGTTTGCTGATAAGAGGACGAAGGTATCCAACACGATTGTTTCACTCCCTTCAAGAGCTCATGACTCTTTCGTTTCTTACTCTAATTGGAACATTCTATTATTCAGATCTATCAGTTGTTTAAATGTTGACATAAAGCAATGGCGAAGACCGAGACTGCATGCTTCGCCATATAACACAAATATTATTTGTTCATTACGATAAACGCGATAACAGTTGCGATGATTGGAAGTGCCTCAACCAATGCAACACCAATGAACATTGTTGTTTGTAGAACGCCACGTGCTTCTGGTTGACGAGCGATCCCTTCAACTGTTTTAGAAACGATTAAACCGTTACCGATACCTGCACCAAGTGCACCTAGACCAACTGCAATAGCTGCTGCTAATAAACCCATACCTGCCATTTTGTATTTCCTCCTAATATTCTTTGTGGTTTTGTTCCCTGATAACAGGGTAAATATATGTTTAGTGATCTGTGCTGACTTTGTGAGCCATATAGACCATCGTTAACATAACGAAGATAAATGCTTGGATCGCCCCGATGAATACCGAGAAACCGAGCCATGCAAGTGCTGGTATAACAGCTCCGGCAAGACCGAAGATGCTTGAAGCACCCAATGTTGCAAGTAAACCAATCAAGATTTCACCTGCGAAAATGTTACCGTAAAGACGAAGACCAAGTGTCAACGTGTTTGCGAATTCCTCAATGATCTTTAGTGGTGCCAAGAATGGAATTGGTTGGAAATATGATTTCAAGTACTTGCCCATTCCGAGCTGTTTCACACCATAGTAATGCGTTAACGCAACAACTGTAGCAGCGAGGGTTAACGTGATAACTGGATCGGCTGTCGGTGATTTCCACCAAAGTTGGTCATCCCATACGATTGCGAATGGAAGTCCAATCATATTTGCAACGAAGACAAACATGATCAAAGTGATGCCTAGTACGTGGAAGCGGCCTCCCGTTTTCCAGTCCATGTTATTTTTGATGATGCCTTTGACAAAGTCCATGACCCACTCCATGAAGTTTTGCATACCCGTAGGTTTCATTTGAAGCCGCCGTGTAGATGCAACTGCAATCAGGAAGACAATCAGACACGTTACAAATAACATCAGTATATTCGATGGGTTAAACCCGATTCCGAATAAAATAAACTGTGGATTTTCATGATTCACGTTTTTGTTCACCTCCCCTTGCTAGTAAAGTGTCATTGCTTCCAATGGAACAGCAGATGACCAGTAAACAGCAATGCATAGGGTATCATTAACCCGATTACCGTGCTGATCAGATCAAACTCCTCCGGCATAACGAGTGCAATGGCCGTAGCCCCTACACCTGATGCAAAACGTAAGCCCATACCTAATGACTTCGCTCGCTTCCCTTCATCGATAGAGCGGTCAAACCGTTCCATCCGTCGAACGAGAATCCAAAAGTTATACATACCGAAAAGTGAACCTAAGATGAGCCCAGCGAAGATTGTCCGGTAGTCCAAGAAGAACCAACCGAGCACGAACAATGCAAGCAAAAAAAAGAAACTCTTCTTCTGCTGTTTGAAAATTTCCTGCATACTTTGCATTGTCGATTCTCCCAATTCGTATTTTGGATTACAGCGTCTGAAGTGTTCAGTAATTCCCGACTTGTGTCGAGTGTTGAGTCTTTGTCGTTTTGAGATTTTTCAACGACATAGATTCCTTGTGAAGAAATCTGGAAATTGTAAGTGAATCGCCTTTTCCGTCCACCAGGTGACGTTGCCATGTGCGACGTCTACAATGTGTTAGGAAGTAGCGCTTCCGAGTGAAGACTTGAAACCTACGAAACATGATTTCTGTACTCAATTTATGTATGAGTTCCTTATCAATCTTACCCTTTGTTAGCATACAATAGAGGGTTTTTTATGTCAATTGATTCAGGTGAATAAATTCACAATGTGTTCTCTTTGTCAAACATTCGACATATTTGTTTTCTGGCTATATATGGTTACTTTATTGTTTTTTTAGAGTGGAATATTGTTAGTGTTTTTAGAATGAAATGTTCTGGGGTACATGGGTTTATTACTATGAAATGCTGACGGGGTGTCGGGGGTAGGGATTGGTGCCTCGAAGGGGAAGCTTTTCCATGGGTCCGCGGTGAGCCAACCAGGTCGCGAGCTCCCTCTGGGCAAGCCACGCCCTTCGGAAAGCGTCCTCAGCTGGAGCTTCAATCCCAGCTACAAGCCCCCTTCCCTCTCTTGTCTTAACAACTTTTTTGCAAAGAAAAAAACAGCAGATGGAAGCTCTCTGCTGTTTTGAGTCTTATAGTGAATGTAAATACTTGAGTAGGGACTCTACTATTCGTGCTGATGCGTGGCCATCGCCATATGGGTTGTGGGCCTTGGACATTTTTTCGTATTCCGCATCATCGGACAACAGTGCGTCGGCTAGTTGGAAGATGTTTTCTTCTTCTGTTCCCGCTAAACGCAGTGTCCCCGCATCGATACCTTCCGGGCGCTCGGTTGTATCCCGCAAAACAATGACAGGTTTTCCAAGCGAAGGTGCTTCTTCTTGGATACCGCCTGAATCTGTGAGGATGATGTGCGAACGCGCTGCGAAGTTATGGAAGTCCAACACTTCTAGCGGTTCGATCAGATGAATGCGGTCGTTGTCGCCTAGCAGTTCATCCGCCACTTCACGTACAGCCGGATTCATGTGTACCGGATAGATCACTTGAATATCATCGTGTTTGTCGAGCAAACGATTGATTGCACGGAACATATTGCGCATTGGTTCACCGAGGTTTTCACGTCGGTGTGCCGTCAATAGCACCAAACGATCGTCTCCAAGCTGATCGAAAATCGGATGATGGTATTCAGGATCTACCGTCGTTTTCAACGCGTCGATTGCCGTGTTGCCTGTGACATAGATGCGCTCTTTGTTTTTACCTTCATCTAGTAAATTTTGCGCTGATTTCTCAGTTGGTGAAAAATGAAGATCCGCAATAACGCCCGTCAGTTGGCGATTCATTTCTTCAGGATACGGTGAAAACTTATTCCACGTACGTAATCCTGCTTCAACGTGACCAACCGAAATTTGATTATAAAACGCAGCGAGACTCCCGATAAACGTCGTCGATGTATCACCGTGGACAAGCACGATATCCGGTTGCGCTTCTTTCATTACTTTGTCCAAACCTTCAAGGCCTCGTGTTGCCACATCGATGAGTGTTTGACGGTCTTTCATAATATTCAAATCATAGTCTGGTGTGATGTTAAAAGTTTCCAGCACTTGATCCAGCATTTGACGATGCTGCGCAGTGACTGTCACGATGGATTCGATTTCATCGGGGTGCTTTTCTAGTTCAAGAACAAGCGGCGCCATTTTAATAGCTTCCGGCCTCGTACCGAATATCGTCATCACTTTCCATTTCTTAGTCAATGAATGATCCCTCCATTATTTCGTGCCGAACAAACGGTCACCCGCGTCACCTAGTCCAGGGACGATATAGCCGTGTTCGTCCAGCTTTTCGTCAAGCGCTGCGATATACACGTCCACGTCCGGATGAGCTTTCGTCAGCACTTCGACGCCTTCAGGTGCAGCGACTAAGCACATAAATTTAATGTTCACCGCGCCACGCTTTTTCATCGAATTGATTGCTTCGACCGCCGTTCCACCTGTCGCTAGCATCGGATCCACTACGATGAATTCGCGCTCCGCCACGTCAGAAGGTAACTTTACGAAGTATTCAACAGGCTTTAAAGTTTCTGGGTCGCGGAATAATCCAACATGTCCCACTTTTGCAGCCGGAATTAAATCGATGATGCCGTCTACCATGCCAATTCCCGCACGTAAAATCGGAACAATCCCCAATTTCTTCCCTGCCAAGATACGAGATTTAGCTTCGCAGACAGGTGTTTGAATCGTAATTTCCTGTGTTGGAAGATCCCGTGTAATTTCAAACGCCATAAGTGTGGCTAATTCGTTCACAAGCTCGCGAAATTCTTTCGTTCCTGTATCGGCCTTTCGTATAAACGTCAGTTTGTGCTGAATTAATGGATGATCAAATACATGTACTTTTCCCATTGGTATCGCTCCTTTTCGGAATATCTTGTACATTATAACAGAAATCGATCGTCAAGCGCAGTGAACTTGTGTGATTTGTCGTAATGAAAATAATGTGAGGGGGATATTTAATTTTGCGAAGAATCATACTTCTTTGGGAATCGCTCTATAAGCTGGTCGATCCGCTCTATCCTTCCGCCTGAGCGCTCTATCAACCAGGCCAACCGCTCTATCCTTCCGCCTGAGCGCTCTATCAACCAGTCCAACCGCTCTATACCCCCCAATATCCGCCCATAAACACCCGCCACCACATAAAAAAACGCCTGACACAAGGTCAAGGCGTTAGTTTTTTTACTTATATAGAGGATGCTGGTCTGTTAGAGCTGTAACAGCTTTGCGTGCTTCGTCTTTTGCTGATGGGTCTTCGTGGTTTTTCAATAATGTTGCGATGATACGTCCCACTTCCACCATGTCTTCTTCTACGAAACCACGAGTGGTAACAGCCGGTGTACCGATGCGGATACCAGAAGTGATGAATGGACCTTCTGTATCGAATGGTACAGTGTTTTTATTTACTGTAATACCGATCTCGTCCAATACATGCTCTGCTACTTTTCCTGTTAGCTCAAGTGATTTCAGCTTTACTAGTACGATGTGGTTGTCTGTGCCGCCAGAAACAACGTCGATACCTTCTGATTGTAGTTTTTCAGCCAATGCTACAGCGTTTTTCTTCACTTGTTGTGCATATTCTTTGAATGAAGGATCCAATACTTCTTTGAACGCTACCGCTTTTGCAGCGATGACATGCATTAAAGGACCACCCTGAACGCCTGGGAATACGGTTTTGTCAATTTTCTTGCCAAATTCTTCAGCTGTTTCTTCATTCAATAGAATGATACCGCCACGTGGTCCGCGCAATGTTTTATGCGTTGTGGATGTCACGAAGTGTGCGTGTGGAACTGGGTTTTGATGCTCACCTACTGCGACTAGACCCGCAATGTGTGCCATATCTACCATCAAGTATGCACCGACTTCATCCGCAATTTCACGGAATTTTGCAAAGTCGATTGCACGTGGGTATGCACTTGCACCCGCAACGATCATTTTCGGCTTGTGCTCAAGCGCTTTTTGGCGCACATCTTCATAGTCGATTACTTCTTCTTCTTTTGTTACACCGTAATCTACGAAATTATAAAGCTTTCCGGAGAAGTTAACTGGTGAACCGTGTGTTAAGTGGCCTCCGTGGGAAAGGTTCATCCCAAGAACTGTGTCGCCCGGCTCAAGCGCTGTGAAGTATACAGCCATGTTGGCTTGTGCGCCAGAGTGTGGCTGTACGTTTGCATATGCCGCACCGAAAATTTCTTTAACGCGATCGCGTGCAATGTTTTCGACTACGTCTACGTGCTCACATCCGCCATAGTAACGCTTGCCTGGATATCCTTCAGCATATTTATTCGTCAAGTATGATCCTTGCGCTTCCATTACTGCTTCCGTTACGAAGTTTTCAGATGCGATTAATTCGATGTTCGAGTTTTGACGCTTCTTTTCAGCCATGATTGCCTCATAAATTGCTGCATCTTCGCGTTGTACATTGCTTAAGTCCATTGGATAGTATCCCCTTTTTTTGATAGTTTTATATTTTCTTGTATTGTACACGGTTTATTCGTATTTCGCACGACTTCCGCCAATTAATTTTGGACGAGTGGTCGCAAGTGTGATGACCGCTTCACCGATTTTATTAATCGACGTGCGGATCGGTACTACAACCGGCTTCATTTGCATGCCAATTAACGTTTGTCCGATGTCGATACCCGCATTTGCTTGCACCGATTCTACTACGACGGGATCGCTAAATTGCTTGTATGCATAGGTAGACATCGAGCCACCCGCCTTAAAAACGGGTACGACGGATACAGGTTCCAAATGAAATTGCTGCGCCGTCTTGCGTTCCAATGTGATTGCACGGTTGATATGCTCGCAGCCTTGGAAAGCTAAATGTACATGGTATTTATCCGCGAACGCTTGGAGCGGTGCGAATAAAGCCTCTCCTATTTCAAGTGCGCCGTTCGTGCCGATGCGTGCACCTGCCACTTCAGAAGTAGAACAGCCGACGACGAAAATCGTATCTTCGGCAGGTGGTGCTTGTTCGGCAAATTCGGTCAATGCTTGTTCTAGCTGCAGTTTCCATAATTGAATGGCATCCACTTGTTCCACCTGCTTTCTTTAGTTCTTTTCAAGTTCCATCATTTTATTTATACGGCGCTCATGACGGCCGCCTTCAAATTCTGTTTCAAGCCAAGTGCTAACGATTTCTCGTGCCAGCCCTGGTCCAATAACACGTTCCCCCATTGCTAACATGTTGGAATCATTATGTTCGCGTGTTGCTTTAGCGCTAAATACATCATGAACGAGCGCGCAACGGATTCCTTTGATTTTATTGGCAGAAATGGACATGCCGATTCCTGTGCCGCAAATCAAGATTCCGCGGTCTACTTTCCCCGCTACGACGTCATTCGCTACGGGTACTACATAGTCTGGATAATCGACGGAAGTGTCGGCATCCGGTCCGTAGTCGATATATTCTATGTCGAGTTCGGTTAATAGATTGGTGATCTCTTTTCGGAGATTGTTGCCTCCGTGGTCTGAAGAAATTGCAACTTTCACTGCGCACCCTCATTTCTATTTTTACTTATCGCTTATTCTATCATTGTTCAATAAAAAAATCATCGGTTTTACTGTACTCTTTTTGAAATTTTCATTTTGAAACGTTGAAGTTTTGTCATAAAGACGAATGTTATATGAATAAAACGAAATCATCGTACGTGTTTTGGGACTACGAAGTCGTATTCACCTCGTCGCATGAAGAAGATCAGGCGCTTAATTCGGAATTTTCCACCTATCGGATCTGCGCGAGTACCTTGACCCCCGCTTCACAAATAAAAAAAAAACGATCCAGAGCGTAAAACACCTCAGCATCGTCATGATTTATTACACGGGCGTTCGGTCGAACTTCCGGATCACTTTGTACAACTCTTCCGATTGTTCCTTCAGCTCCAACGCCTTATTTTTCGTTTGATCTATAGACGCTACCTGCTCTTCCGTGGCCGCGCGAACTTCTTCTGCTCCCGCTGAAGTATGCTCTGCAATCATCGCTACTTCTAGCGACTGCTTGGCCGTAAGCTCGATCGTCTGCATTTGGTTGCTGACGATTTGGCCAATTTCTTCTACATAATGTGCCATCGTCTGAATGGTGGCGGTCATCGTTTCAACGTTTTCATTTGTTTTCGTCGCACGTGTAGCCTCAGTCGATGCCGTTTCTACTTGTTGCTTCATTTCCGCTACGACTTGTTTGACGTCAGATTGGATCGTTTGAACAAGTCCGGAAATCATCTGGACGGCATTTGCACTTTCATCCGCTAAGTTACGAACTTCTTCTGCCACGACAGCGAAGCCTTTACCATGCTCTCCCGCCCGCGCCGCTTCTATAGAAGCATTTAGCGCCAGTAAGTTTGTCTGCCCCGCGATGTTGCCGACAAGTTCCACGATTTCGCTGATCTTATGCGCATTTTCATCTAGTACTTGTATCGTTTCCAATGAATGCTCGCTTTGATTGCTCATTTGATGAATCCCCGCTAATACCGATCGGAAAATTTCCGTTGTCGCGTGTAATTCTTTTAACATCACTTTAGATTGCTCGGATGATTGTCCCGCTCGATGATTGACTTCCACGGCCAGTTGACGAATATCTTCAATCGCATTGACCGTTTCCCGAATCGACTCCGATGTGTTTTCTGCACCATTGGAAATTTCACCAATAGTGCGCGCAATGGCATCGGATTGGCCGGACGCAGCGCTTGTCTCATTCGTCAATTCATCGACAGATTGGGCAGTAGCTTGAAAGTTGGATTCAATTTGTTCAATAATGCTGCGTAAATTGACGACCACTTGCTGGAATGCTTTGGAAACGGAATGAATTTCATCCGATGAGTTCGGCAACTGAATGTCCGCACCGATTTTCCCATCCGCCACCTTCATAGCGGCAGTTTCCAAACGTTGCAACGGCTTGGTCAAAATGGTACTGAACATGGCCGCTAAAATACCCGACCACATAATGCCCATCGCATATGTAAGCAGTTGAAAAACGAATGGCCGTACATTTGGAAAGAAAGTTGGCTGTACCCAGTTAATGAATACAGCACTTGTCGTATACGTAATGACTGCAAGAATCACAATAAATAAGACGAGTTTCGCTCGTAGTCCTACTTTTTTCGGTTCGTTCATAAGTTCCCCTCCGCTTGTTGTCGGATGACGGAGTTAATGAGTTGAGTCAGCTCATGAAATGTGGTGCGGTAGGTTTCCAAATCACCACCATATGGATCATGCACATCAAGACCTGTCATTGTACCCGCGTATTCTTTTAACGTAAACACTTTTTCTTTCATTGCAGGAAAACGACTGTGCAGGAAATCTCGATGATTCGCTGTCATCGTTAAAACAATATCCGCCCACTCCATATCAGCAGACTTGACTTCATTAGAATATGGAGTAAAAGGGATTTTTTCTTCCGTCAGCAACTGTGCGGAGTTTGCGGAAATCGGCAAGCCATCTATCGCATGAATACCTGCTGATTTCGCGGTAATACCTGGCACATTGGCATGATTGACTAACGCTTCTGCCAAAGGACTTCTACATGTGTTGCCTGTACAAATAAAATAAATATTCATTTTCTTCACCTACTTTACAGAATAACGGATTTATGAGAGAAAAGATACACTATTTTTAATAAATAAAGGACAATACACCCATACATATGAATACGATACCTGCTAACCTTCGAATAAATGTCCCATTAATTACATGCAGACGGCCTGCGGACAAGAAAGCAATAGCCGAAAACGTAAAAGAAAAGAAGCCCGATACCAAAATAAACAGCCATTTATTCAGCTGCATCATACCGAATGTCACACTCACCCCGAATGCATCCACGCTGACGATCAGTGCTAAGAAAAACGGGGAGATTCTATTGACCACTGACGCTTGATCGCTGTCCGCGAGAAGAATGTGAAGTCCGATGAGTGAAAGCAGTACACTCGAGAGCGCATGGCCCCATCCTGCGAAATAGATCATCGCCCATTCCCCTGCGTAGAAACCGATAAGTGGTAGCAACATATTAAGTATAGTAGTCCACAGCAAGATCATCAATCGACCTCGCCGCAGTTGGAGAAATGTATAGACGATTAGTATATCGATCGTTGTAACGATAGCCGCTATGATTTCTATCAAAAAATAAGCCCCCTCGCAAGTCTCGCATATACTCATCCTATGCGGTTGCTGAAGGAGGCTATTCATCATTAACGAAATGTTATTCGGTGAAACGCTTGCCGTCTGATGCTTTATCTAGACGATTCATAACCGCTGCACCGATACCCGAATGATCAGTCTCAACGGCGAGAATCATATCTGCCTCTGTATTGTCGCATTGACGAATTGCTTTATAAAGACTTGATGCCATCGCTTCACGACTATGGATGGAGCCTGTGGAAAAGTACCAATCCGCTTGTTCTGTGTATAACTCATCAGGTCCGATGATTGCGACACGTTTATTTTGTTGATGAATGGTCTTTAGCGCATGGGTAATAGAATTCGCATTCGGCTCGATGATCAACAGCGGTGCTTCAGGTGCGTAATGGATATATTTCATTCCCGGCGCACGAGGTGTTGACGTTTGATCTGCAGGTAACGTGGCCATATGGACTGTGCCAATCAAATCCTCCAATTGCTCCTTCGTAATACCGCCCGGCCGCAAAATGACAGGCGGTGTAACCGTGATATCCAAAATGGTGGATTCAAGGCCTACCCCTGTCTCACCACCATCCAAAATCAACGGAACTCTACCAATTAAATCATGAAAGACATGATCCGCTTCCGTCGGGCTTGGCTTGCCGCTACGATTTGCACTCGGTGCTGCTAACGGCTGGTCTAATTTGCGTAGTAAGGCCAACGCTATCGGGTGATCTGGCATGCGGATGGCTACTGTACTAAGTCCAGCCGTGACGACATCTGCAATGACCCCAGGCTTTTTCTTCATAATTAATGTCAATGGTCCTGGCCAAAATGCTTTCATTAATATGTTTGCAATTTCTGGGATATCGGTTGCGTATTTTTCAATGTCTGACTGGTTCCCAATATGTACGATCAGCGGATTATCTGAAGGTCTTCCTTTCGCTTCGAAGATCCGCTGTACTGCTTGCTCGTCAGTCGCAATGGCTCCCAAACCGTAAACTGTTTCAGTCGGAAAGGCAACAATCCCCCCGGAATTCAGGATATCCACAGCTTGTTCATAGATTCTATCGTTATCCACTAGTTTATCCACTATTTCCCGCATAGTGTCCACTTGCTCAACCCCTCTTTATACACATTTTATCTATCTTATCCACAATAAATGTGAATATGTTCATTTGAACAGCGACTTTATCCACTCCCAAACGAAGAATGTAACAGGTTCTTGTTCTTCTGTTTCAGTCACTGTCGCTTCTTCTGGGAAGCAAACATTCGGAAACAATGAACACCACCAATTATCGCCTCGACCTGCTCCGATTTTTACAACATAGGCATCGTAAACGTCTTGCGGCTGAATGAAATACCCTACCCGTTTCGGTGGAATCACTGCGGCACTGTGCTCAAGCGTTACATGCGCGCCATTCCCTTCTGCTTTCGCGATTGCAAGAAGCGTTGGCTCTAACATTTGAAGTTTATCATTGACTTGCTCCACGTTCGTCGATTGATTGATCGCCTGCTCAAGTAATGGCGCAATTTTTTCTTGCACATCTCGTTTCACTTGTTGATCTGCCACAGTATTAGAGTTTGCGAGAATACGAAATTGCGTCGCTTCACTTGTAGCTGCCTGCTGACCAAATACAAGCAACACCGCTTGAATAGTAAGTAATATAAGTACAAATTCTATAAACGCCAATAGTTTCGAAGTTTGATTCGGTTGTTGGTTAATCGGATAATCTTGTAACATGTCATCCCCTCCTGCACTCTATCTTGGCCCGCAGGAGGAGATTTTATTCATCGAATCTCACAAAATATCATTCGATCTTTTTTATTGATATCCTGAACGATTTCTACTGTCGCTTCTGGAAAGGTTTTTTGCAAGTATCCCCGCACAATAGCTCCTTGCTGATAGCCGATTTCAAAACCGACGAGCGCAGGATGATTCATCAGCGGCGATAAGTTTTCCGCTAGTCTACGATAAAAATAGAGACCTTCTTCTTCAGCGAACAGCGCAGTTTGCGGTTCGAAATCGTAAACAGTTGGTGACATAACAGATTTTTCATTTTCCGCGATATACGGCGGATTGGATAGGATGATATCCCATTTTTGCGATTTCAACGGTTCTTCCATATCCCCTTGCATAAAGGTTATATCTGCTTCATTGCGCCCAGCATTGCGTTCTGCGACTTCAAGCGCCGCTTCACTGAAATCAGTGGCAGTTACTTTTGCAGTCGGTCGTTCCTTTTTGAAGGCAACAGCAATCGCCCCACTTCCCGTTCCAATATCCGCCACTTGAATGACTCGATCTCCGAATAAGCGATTCGCTCGTTGCAATGCATAATGGACGAGTTCTTCCGTTTCAGGACGTGGAATCAGGACGTGTTCATTGACCTCAAATAAATAGCCGTAAAATGACTCTTCACCGAGAATATATTGAATGGGTTTACCGGTCAATAATTCCTTGATGATTGCCCAGAATTGTGAAGACGTTTCGTCCGAAATATGTTCACGAAAACTGGCTAAATAATTAGCCTGACTCATTCCTGCGACAAAACGCATCGCAATTTCAGCTGCATGCGTGTCCATTTCGCGTTCCTGCAATAATTGCTGCGCTTGTTGCACAGACTCAAGCATGGTCTTAGTCATTGCGATCCAAACTTTCCAAGCGATGTGCTTGTTCTTCTATAATCAACGCATCGATTACTTCATCCAATTTCCCTTCTATAATCTGATCGAGTTTTTGGATGGTCAAACCGATTCGATGGTCAGTCACACGATTTTGCGGGAAGTTGTAAGTGCGAATACGCTCCGAACGATCCCCTGATCCAACGGCAGTTTTCCGTTTTTCATCGTATTCTGCTTGCACTTCTTGCATAAACTTATCGTAGACACGCGCACGCAAGACTTTCATCGCTTTTTCCTTATTTTTAATTTGAGATTTTTCATCTTGAATCGATACCGTCGTACCCGTCGGCAAATGCGTAAGGCGCACTGCAGACATGGTCGTGTTGACGGATTGTCCACCCGGCCCCGATGAAGCGAATGTATCGGTACGGATATCTTTATCATGAATCTCGATTTCTACTTCTTCCGCTTCAGGCAAGCACGCAACAGTAGCAGTCGACGTATGTGTACGCCCCCCCGATTCCGTTTCCGGTACACGTTGCACGCGGTGCGCTCCATTTTCGTACTTCAACTTGGAATAAGCACCTTTGCCATCGATCATGAAGATAATTTCTTTAAAACCGCCAAGTTCAGTTGGCGAAGAATCGATGACCTCCACTTTCCAATGATTCATTTCCGCGTAACGTGTATACATACGATATAAACTACTAGCGAATAAGGCTGCTTCGTCTCCACCTGCAGCGCCTCGGATTTCCATGATGACACTTTTATTGTCATTTGGATCTTTCGGAATCAGCAACACTTTTAATTGTTCTTCAAGAGACTCGATACGGTCTTCGAGTTCATCCATTTCCATTTTGACTAATTCTTTCATTTCGTCATCAAGTGGCTCATCTTGCATTTCTTTCGCATCATTATATTGAGTGTAAACATTTTTGTATTCACGGTATACTTCGACTGTGTCTTGTAAATCAGATTGTTCTTTCGAATAGTTCCGTAATTTATCCAGATCATTGACGATTTCCGGGTCACTAAGTAATTCATTGAGTCGATCATAACGGTCTTCCACTGCCTGCAGTCTATCGAACATAGTTGGTTCACCTCTTCTGAAATTATGGGGTATATACTAGTATATAGCAGAACCGTCTATCCTTTGTTGCTTAAGGATAGACGGAAATATGTTTATTTTACATGTTGCGCACGACTAACGGGCACTTCGTGGTGCTTGCGGCAACGTGGTTCGTATGCTTCGGATGCACCAACAAGAATGATTGGATCATCTTGGCATGCGGGTTGTCCATCTATTAATCGTTGCGTTCGGCTCGAAGGCGATCCACAAACGGTACAGACCGCTTGGAGTTTTGTCACCAGTTCGGCCACTGCCATTAATTCTGGCATCGGTCCAAACGGTTCGCCTCTGAAGTCTTGATCGAGTCCTGCAATGATCACGCGAAATCCGCGATCAGCGAGTGTGATCGCGACCTCAATAATATCTTGGTCGAAAAATTGAGCTTCATCAATGGCGACCACATCGAAATCATCTGACACGAGGTTCGGTATTTCACTCGCCTTGGAAATAGGATTAGCAATAGTGGATGCACCGTCGTGGCTGACAATTGCTTCCTCGCTATACCGATCATCAATTGCCGGTTTGAATACCGCAATCTTTTGTTTGGCAAATTCTGCCCGACGAATACGACGAATGAGTTCCTCCGATTTACCTGAAAACATACTGCCGCAGATGACTTCCATCCAGCCGCCTTGCATTGAAACGTACATGGTCAATCCCCTTTCGATGTTGTGCTTATGTATATGTGGTGATGATGCGATAAAGTGGTTAACGTGCGACTATGAGCGGGTGGACACGCAGATAGAGCGCATGACGCGTGGCTATGAGCGGATAAACACGCGGATAGAGCGCATAACGTGCGACTATGAGCGGGTGGACACGCAGATAGAGCGGGTGGACACGCAGATAGAGCGGGTAACGCGTGGCTATGAGCGGGTGGACACGCAGATAGAGCGCATAACGCGTGGCTATGAGCGGATACACACGCGGATAGAGCGCATAACGCGCGACTATGAGCGGATAAACACGCAGATAGAGCGCATAACGCGCGACTATGAGCGGATACACACGCGGATAGAGCGCATAACGCGCGACTATGAGCGGATAAACACGCAGATAGAGCGCATAACGCGCGACTATGAGCGGTTGGACACGCAGATAGAGCGGGTAACGTGGAACTACGCAATAAATTAATAAAAATACCCGTCTGGCATGATTGCACCTGACGGGTATCTGGCTTTTATTACTCTTGTCCTTCTGACTTGATGCCGTATTTTTTGTTGAAACGGTCAACTCGTCCATCTGCAGTAGCAAACTTCTGACGGCCAGTATAGAATGGGTGACATTCTGAGCATACTTCCACTCGAATATCTTCTTTTACAGAACCTGTTTCAAATGTATTGCCACATGAGCAAGTTACTGTTGAAAGTTTGTAATTGGGATGAATTCCTGCTTTCATCGATATCTCTCCTTTCGCCCTGAACCATCTGGAACAGAGTGTGAAATTATGGATGTTTTATTAACCAGTTGTCAATAAAACGATCGATGCCGTACACGACCCGTGTTTGTCAGCCGTATATGCGGTGTACAGAAATACTGTACTTGATTAGTATAGCAAAATCCGATACGTTGTGCAACTGTTTGATTTGGATATTTAATGGGATTGACGGACTTGGTTATGAGTTGGATTTCCGCTACAACTGGAGGACGCTTTCCGGAGGGCCACTCGTTGAGCCAACCAGGTCGCGAGGCTCCCTTTTGGTTGTCTCAACGCTTGGGCTGATCCTTCTGGAGTCGTCTCCCAGCTTTCGCTGCAATCTTTACTTAGTAAGTACGCATATCACTCATTTACATTTAATTAAGAACAAAACAAGAAAATCCAAACCCTAAATCTTAGTAAATCAGATAAGTCCTTTGCCTTTTTTCGCTTTCATTTCTTCGTTAAGCTTATTGAAAAATTCTTCATTGGTTTCAGACTGGCTCAATTTTTTCATGAAGCGTTCGGTAAAGTCGTGGGAATCTGAAAATGTCTTTCTAATGGCCCACAGTTTTTCCAAGTTGTCTTTCGGAATGAGTAGTTCTTCTTTTCGCGTGCCCGAGCGACGGATGTCGAGTGCCGGGAAAATTCTGCGTTCGGCTAAGTTACGGTCTAGGTGTAGCTCCATGTTGCCAGTTCCTTTAAATTCCTCGTAGATGACTTCGTCCATGCGCGAGCCGGTTTCGACTAGGGCTGTGGCAAGGATGGTTAAGCTTCCGCCTTCTTCGATGTTACGTGCAGCACCAAAGAACCTTTTTGGTCGATGGAAGGCCGCTGGGTCGATTCCTCCGGACAGTGTTCGGCCGCTCGGTGGGATGACTAGGTTGAATGCACGTGCAAGCCGTGTGATGGAGTCCATTAAGATAATGACGTCACGTTTACTTTCGACAAGACGCATTGCGCGTTCGAGAACGAGTTCCGCTACTTTAACATGGTTTTGTGGCACTTCATCGAATGTGGAACTGACTACGTCTGCTTTAACTGACCGTTCGATGTCCGTTACTTCTTCTGGTCGTTCGTCGATCAGTAGTACAATGAGTTCCGCATCGGGATGGTTTGTTGTGATTGAGTTGGCGATTTCTTTCAACAACATCGTTTTTCCGGCTTTTGGGGGGGCGACGATTAATCCACGCTGACCAAATCCGACGGGAGAGACAAGGTCCATGATACGTGTGGAAACATTGTTCTTTGATGTCTCCAAATTAATTTGACGGTCTGGATACAATGGTGTTAATGCTGGGAAATGAACGCGTTCACGTGCAACTTCCGGATTTTGCCCGTTGACTGCTTCCACTTGTAGTAAACCATAGAAACGTTCGTTTTCTTTTGGTGGACGGACTTTACCTGTTACTTTGTCACCGTTACGTAGATCAAAACGACGGATTTGAGATGCGGAGATGTAGATATCTTCCGAACTGGATGAGTAATTAATAGGACGTAGGAATCCGTATCCTTCCGTTTGAATAATTTCGAGGACGCCTTCCATGAAGAAGAAGCCTTCTTGTTCAGCGCGAGATTTTAATATAGCGAAGACCAATTCTTTCTTTGTCAGTTTGCTATAGTTGGTAATCTTAAACTGCTTTGCCAGAGAGTAAAGCTCTTTGAGCGTCATATTCTCAAGGTCCGCGAGGGTAATCATTGTCATCTATGCGTACACCACTCTTCATTTATTGTATAGAAAATTTGGCACAGTAAATAGAAAGGAGAGTACGTAATGTACTTCCTTTCCTTCAGTAGCCGGACATTATGGATCTAGATAGTTTTAGGAAATAGGAACCCGGTTGTGACACCGGGTATTGAGGGAGTTAGTTTTGCATTACGAGAAGAGGTTTTTTCTTCATGCTGTGGCGACCTTCTACGAAACGAATAGTTCCTGATTTCGAGCGCATAACGATCGACTGAGTTCGGCAGTATGCACCTTTAAACTGCACGCCATCCATCAATTCGCCATCTGTTACGCCAGTTGCTGCGAAAATGCAGTCGTCACCTTTTACCAAATCGTCCATCATCAGAACTTTGTCCACGTCGATGCCCATTTTCATGCAACGTTCTCTCTCTTCATCATTAGAAGGAACGAGACGTCCTTGGATTTCTCCGCCTAGACATTTCAATCCAACCGCTGCGATTACCCCTTCAGGAGCACCGCCTCTACCGAATAAAATATCCACGCCTGTATCATCGAAAGCTGTGTTAATAGCGGCTGCAACGTCGCCATCTTCGATCAATTTAATACGCGCACCCGCTTCACGAATCTCTTCAATGATTGCTGCGTGACGTTCACGATTCAAAACAGATGCCACTAGGTCAGATACTGATTTATTTTTCGCTTTTGCTACAGCCTTCAAGTTATCTGTAACGCTTGCATCGATATCAATTTTACCTACCGCTTCAGGTCCTACTGCAATTTTATCCATGTACATATCCGGTGCATTAAGCAAGTTGCCCTTATCTGCAACAGCCAGAACAGCTAGCGCGTTCCATCCACCTGCTGCTACAATATTCGTACCTTCGACTGGATCAACAGCGATATCTACAGCAGGTCCGTGGCCTGTTCCAAGCTCTTCACCGATATATAGCATAGGTGCTTCGTCCATTTCACCTTCACCGATAACGACTACACCTTCCATAGGAATTGTATCGAATACTGTACGCATTGCTTCTGTCGCTGCGTCATCTGCTTCGTTCTTCAAACCGCGTCCCATCCAGCGAGCTGCCGCAACGGCTGCTGCCTCTGTTACACGTACTAGTTCCATTGATAAACTACGTTCCATAATGTTTTGTTCCTCCTGTTTGCGGTAAGGCGCGTATTGCGTATTACCTTTCATTTGCCTACGTCCGCATCCATCGGCTACTTTCTTAGTAATGGATGTGTCGTTTGAGTCCATTATACACGTTTTGGCAATTAGCGTCACTCAGAAATTGAAGATGGAGTGAGCACGTTCACTTTATTGATATCGGCGCCGAGATGTTGCAGCTTCTCAATAATATCGCCATAGCCACGTTCAATATGTTCAATTGCATGAATCTCTGTTTCTCCGCTTGCTAATAATCCCGCGATCAATAGCGCAGCTCCCGCTCGTAAATCTGTAGCTTCAACCGTTGCAGCTTGCAATTCCGTTGGTCCTGTTATGATGGCTGATCGACCCTCTACTCTACCGTCCGCATTCATTCGACGAAGCTCATCGATTTGCTTAAAGCGCGCTGGATAGATTGTGTCTGTCAGGATGGATGAACCTTCTGCCTGTGTCGACAAAACACCAAATGGTTGCTGCAAGTCTGTCGGGAATCCTGGATACACGAGAGTTTTCACATCGACAGCGTGAAGTTTTTCGGTTTTCGGAATGTAGATCTGTTCTTCACCGACTTCTACTTTCACGCCCATTTCACGAAGTTTTGCTGTTACAGCTTCAACGTGCAACGGAATGACGTTATCGATTGTGACACCATCACCAATTGCAGCCGCCATGATCATATGTGTGCCTGTTTCAATACGGTCTGGAATGATTGTGTGTTTCGTACCATGCAATGTTTCTACGCCTTCGATACGAATAACGTTCGTTCCTGCACCTTTAATATTCGCGCCCATATTGGAAAGCAAAGTCGCGACATCAATAATTTCAGGTTCTTTCGCTGCGTTTTCAATAATCGTTTTGCCTTTTGCTTTAACTGCAGCCAGCATGATATTAATCGTAGCCCCCACGCTGACGACGTCTAAATAAATTTTCGCGCCATGAAGTTCATCTGCACGCAAATAAATAGCGCCATGTTCATTTTCGACTTTTGCGCCAAGTGCTTCAAAGCCCTTTATATGTTGATCTATCGGGCGTGGACCCAAGTGACAACCTCCAGGTAACCCGATGACTGCGTGCTTAAACTTGCCAAGCATCGCTCCCATCATATAGTAGGATGCACGAAGTTTTTTTACGTTACCGTTAGGCAATGGCATAGAAATGATTTCAGTTGGATCGATGATCATCGTGCCATCTTTCATTTCCACTTTGCCGCCGATTTCTTCGACGAGCGCCTGCAATGTATAGACATCTGAAATTTCGGGAAGACCTGCAATTGTAACAGGTGAGTCAGCTAGAATAGCAGCGGGAATAAGTGCCACTGCGCTGTTCTTCGCTCCGCTCACTCTGATCGTTCCTTGCAGTCGTTTTCCCCCTTTGATTTTATAAACGTCCATTTCAAGCTCCTTTTGTTCTATCACTTATTCGCTCTGGTTTCCCAGTCCTTCAAAAACTGGTCGATTCCTTTAGTTGTCAATGGGTGCGCAAACAGACTTTGCAGTACGTTGAATGGAGTCGTTGCAATATGCGCTCCTGCAAGTGCGGCAGCCGTAATATGCTGTGGATGTCTGATAGAAGCTGCAATGATTTGTGTATCTACGTCGTGAATTGTAAAGATATCCGAGATAGTTTCAATTAATTCGACACCATTTTGGCCAATGTCATCTAAACGTCCGATAAATGGTGAAACGTATGTCGCGCCTGCGCGAGCTGCAAGCAAGGCTTGATTGGCACTAAAAATGAGCGTGACGTTCGTTTTGATACCTTCTGACGCAAATACAGAACAAGCTTTCAACCCTTCAGGTGTCATCGGTAATTTCACCGTGATGTTTTCTGCAAGTGCTGCAAGTTTACGCCCTTCTTCAATCATACCTTCTGCATCCAGAGCGATTACTTCCGCACTGACAGAACCGGGTACGAGTGCCGTAATTTCTTTCAAGCGCTCATGGAATGAAATATTTTCTTTCGCAACAAGCGATGGGTTGGTTGTGACACCTGAGATGATCCCCCAGCTATGCGCTTCTTTAATTTCCTCAAAATTGGCTGTATCAATAAAAAATTTCACGTGTGTTGTCCTCCTAGTTGTGGTTTATTCATTTAGCTAAAAAGCAAAAGAAGGAGAAGTAGTGCGCTCCTCCTTTGTTCTATTGAAACTCTGTAATTACGCTTGCTTTGAACTACCGAACTCGCGCATTTTGCCGATGACTGTTGCTTTAATCGCTTCGCGCATTGGTCCAAGATACTTACGTGGATCATAGACTTCGGAATCTTCGTTTAAGATGTCGCGTACAGCTTTTGTGCCTTGAATTTGATTTTCTGTGTTGACGTTGATTTTGGATGTGCCAAGTGAAATAGCACGTTGAATATCCTTCGTTGGAATACCAGTACCGCCGTGCAACACGAGTGGAATATCTCCTTGCTTAGAGATTTCTTCCATTTCTTCAAATCCAAGATTTGGTTCGCCTTTATACGGACCATGTACAGAACCAAGTGCAGGTGCTAGACAGTCGATACCCGTCTGAGCTACAAGCTCTCTACATTCAGCTGGATCTGCATAAATAACGCCGTCTGCAATCACGTCATCTTCCTGACCGCCTACTACGCCAAGTTCAGCTTCTACCGATACATTATGTTGCTTTGCGAAATCTACCACTTTCTTCGTGATTTCAATGTTTTCTTCAAGTGGCTTAGAAGATGCATCAATCATAACAGACGTAAATCCTGCTTCGATCGCTTCTTTACACTTCTCAAAGCTAGAACCGTGATCCAAATGAATTGCTACCGGCACAGTTGTACCGTAGTCTTCCATTAATCCTTTGACCATCATAACGACTGTTTTGAATCCGCCCATATAACGAGCAGCGCCTTCTGAAACACCTAAAATAACAGGCGATTTCTCTTCTTCAGCAGCTTGTAAGATCGCTTGCGTATATTCCAGGTTATTCAGGTTAAATTGACCGATTGCATAGCCTTTCTCTTTACCTTGAATCATCATTTCCTTCATCGAGACCAGTGGCATGTAAAATTCCTCCTTGAGTTTCCCACGAATTTTTATGAGTTTTCATTATATTAATTTCTATCCACTAGCATATCAAATTCATGCGCTGATTACTACTATCAGACGTCTAGTACCCCCAACCTTTTTAAGATACTATCACGCACTTCGAATATATCAAACGGCTTGGTAAAGTGCTGATCAATACCAAGTTTATCGGCGTCTTCAAGTAATTCTATTTCACTGTACGCCGTCATCATCATGACAATTGCGTCAGGTGAGAGGGTTCGGATTTGCCGTAATACTTCGACGCCATTCATACCCGGCATCTTCATATCAAGTAAAATACAGTCTGGATTATGTTTCTGAACTATTTCTAACGCTTCTTTTCCATTCGATGCAAGCGCTGTCATTATTCCTGTTGGTTTGAAGATTTCCTCCAGTAATAATCGAATCCCTGGTTGGTCATCTACAATTAATAAATGCTTCATCCAAACATCTCCTATCCCCTAATTTTACACGTTTGATTATACGTCGACAGTTTTGTGCGACTCTTATGATCCGTATGTAAAAGTATTGCATTTATAGAAAAATATCCATACACCTATATTTCTATTTTATTCGCCTATGTCATATTATTCAAGAAAATTCCAACAACTCCTCTATTTTTTCGTATACTATTTTGCACTTCTCTCTTTTGTCACCTATACTGAGCTTTTGGAGGGATTTATATGAAAATATTGACGACACAAATTAGAGGTCTTCTGGAGAGAATTGCAGAAGGACAAGAAGAGTCGATGGAAGAAACTGCTCGTTTATTGGCGCAAGCGTTAGTAGGCGAAGGACGAATCATCTTAGCAGCTTTTGATGAATTAGAAGCTGTTACTGTGACTGCACTGGACGGTGTCGAACCGTTAGATGGGGCTATTCGATATACAAAAGAGTTGGAGCTGACGACAGCGGATCGCGTATGGTTGCTTGTACGTAAGGCAGATCATCCCGTTGCGCTTGAGCTAGCACGGGAACTTGCAGATCAATTCGTCCCGTTTGCTGTGTTGGCTGCCGATAAAGAAGATGACGACAATGAACTCGCTACTCTTGCCTATACGTATATTTCGACAGGTTTGAAAAAAGGACTTATTCCAGGTCCTACGGGCGAAAGAATCGTACAACCTCACGCGCTTGCTGCGTTGTTTGTGTATGAGGCAGTAAAGCTCTCGATCGATGATATGTTGGCGGATGAAGAAGACGGGCTTTAATCTGGGATAGGCTGGCAGTGGTGTTAGGGTGTGGATTTGCGCTACGGAGGGGACGCGTTTGAAGTGACCCTCCTAGTGCAAAGATGTGCTCCTAACGCTGCGCTTTTATTCGCAAAAGCCGTCCTTCGTTACGGCTCTCGCTCCAATCCCTGGCAATATGAGTGGGCGATACGTTTTGTTGTGCATTAAAGTAAGTGTTGTAATGGGTTTTGAACTTCAGTACTTGTACCTAAATAAGTTAAGACAAAACAATAATTCACATACCACCTACAGCGAGTGATTTAAGTATCCTTACTATCAACGTAGGGATGGAAGCGGAAGTTGGGGGCGACTCCCTATGGATCAGCGAGAGATTGAGACCCTAGACGAAGCGAAGCGTAGGAAGCGGCTCAAGCCGAGCCCATGGGAAAGCGTCCCCCAACTGGAGCTTCCATCCCCCCCGTACTCAATAATTCTCTTATTCATTCCAATCCCCTAGCACTCTCACCCCCTAACTTCTATAAACATTCTAAATACCCAAAGTCAAAAATGCCCACAAAAGAAAAATCTTCTGTGGGCATTGTTTTTTAGTTTTTATGCTCAAGCGCCGCGCGGATAAAGTCGCGGATCAGTGGAGATGGACGATTTGGGCGGGAAGCGAATTCCGGGTGGAACTGGCAAGCAACGAAGTATGGATGATCTTGCATCTCCATAATTTCGATCAAGCGACCGTCCGGGCTAATTCCAGAAACGATGAACCCTACCTCTTCCAACTGCGCACGATATGCCAAGTTCATTTCATAACGGTGGCGATGACGCTCGTACACTAACTCCTCGCCATATGCAGCGAAAGCCTTCGTGTTTTCAGCTACTTTACATGGATAAGCACCTAGACGCAATGTACTATCTGCTTCGCGTGCTGTACGGCAATCCGGATGGAAAGTCGTAATCTGATGCTCAGTCTCTGTGTCAAACTCTAGTGAATGAGCCGTTTTCAGACCGATGACGTTACGTGCAATTTCAGTAGCTGCTAACTGCAAACCTAAACTGATACCAAAGAATGGAATCTTCTGTTCACGTGCATACGTGATCGCTTCAATTTTACCGTCAATTGCACGATCTCCGAAGCCACCCGGTACCAGAATACCGTCCACGTCACAAAGAAGTTCTGCTACATTTTCAGAAGTCACATCTGCCGAGTTGATCCACTTAATATCGATATCTGCATCGAACGCGTATCCAGCGTGACGCATAGCTTCAACCGCTGAAATGTATGCATCTTGTAATTCTACATACTTCCCAACTAAACCGATTGTTACTTTTTCTTTTAGTGACTTAACCAACTTCACTAGGTCTTTCACTTCAGAAAGTTCAGGCTGGGGTGTTTCAAGACCTAGGTAATCGACGACTAGCTGATCCATGTTTTGTTCATGCAAACGAAGAGGTACTTCATATAGAGTTTCTGCATCAAGTGCTTCAATCACTTCTTCTGGCTTGATGTTACAGAATAAGGCAATCTTGTCCTTCATTTCTTGTGGTACAGGATACTCGCTTCGCACGACGATCATGTTCGGCTGAATTCCTAGACTACGCAATTCCTTTACACTATGCTGTGTCGGCTTCGTTTTCATTTCACCAGCTGCATGCAAATATGGAATGAGTGTGTTGTGGATGTACATTACGTCATCTTTCGCCAGATCCGTTTTCAACTGACGAATGGCTTCGAGATATGGCAATGATTCGATATCTCCTACACTTCCACCAATTTCTGTAATTACGACATCTGCGTTCAATGTTTGACCTGCACGTTTGATCAATTCTTTAATTTCGTTAGTAATATGCGGGATTACCTGAACTGTTGCCCCATTGTATTCACCAGCGCGTTCTTTGCGTAACACAAGATCATACACTTTTCCCATTGTTACGTTGGAGTAACGATTACATTCTATGTCAATAAAACGCTCGTAGTGACCGATATCCAGATCCGTTTCCGCTCCGTCTTCCGTTACGAAAACTTCCCCGTGCTGATACGGACTCATCATGCGTGGGTCGATATTAATATATGGATCAAATTTTTGGTTCGTAACTTTCAAACCGCGGTTCTTAAGTAAACGTCCGAGTGATGCCGCGTTGATACCTTTACCTAAAGAAGAGACGACGCCGCCTGTAATGAAAATATATTTTGTCATGTGTAGTGCCTCCATTTATTCTTTTTCCAAATTATTAGGGTCGATATAAAATCAAAAAAGCGCCCCGTTTGTAGCGTAACTACAATAAGGAGCGCGTATACACGAATTAATGTGTCCTTTTCAGGAGCCCATCCAAATCTTATATTTTTGGGCACTAAAAGTCAAGCCAATTATTACTCTTCCTCGTACTCTTCTTCTTCCTCTTCCTCTTCATCGTCTTCATCGATATCGAGTTCTACTTCAGGAATAACTTCCAGGTCATCATCAGGATCGATTAAATCTTCATCGATTTCGACTACTTCCTCTTCTTCTTCCTCTTCTTCGTCGTCAGCATCATCTTCTTCGCCAAGTTCAACGTATTCTTCATCGAAAATTTCTTCTTCGTCATCATCTTCGTCTTCGATGTCATCTTCGTCATAATCTTTTTTCTTCTTTTTCTTCTTGCGCACTTTCACGACAGGTGCAGTTTCTTCTTCGATCTGATCAACTGGATACCATTCGCGTAAGCCCCAACGGTTGTCCTGGATCGCTAGGAATCTGCCATCGATGTTCAGGTCTGTATAGAATTGAAGGAGTTTCGCTTTTAATTCTTTCTCGGTAATACCTGTAAGTTTACGGAACTCTTCCATCAATTCCGCCAACGTGAGAGATTCACGTCGTTCGGTCAGCACCTGATGAGTGATGTTGATTAACGATTCTTCCAAAAGTTCTTCTTTTGTCATGTCATGGATATTCAATGTATGGCACGTCCTTTCTTCTATCAATCACACGCAGAACCGACCAAGTCAGTTACTGATTTGGCCGATCGACGTTTATTATCTTGTAGCATATAAGCATAGTGTACATTATATACGTTATTTCTACCAATATGCTACATTCTTTTACTTCTCTTTATATTTATATACTCCGTAATGGCCAGATACCCCAGGTAGACTGCCGAAAAGGTAAAAGGGATTACGCCGAGTCCGCTGCTGTAGAGGATGAGTGTGAGTGTAGTTAAGAGAGCTATTATGATTGCATGATAGTACCATCTCACATTCAGCACGTCCCTTTTCTTTGTTGTTCTTATTATACTGACTAACTTACTAAATTATCCACTTTGATGGGGAATAGATTTTATGCAAGGGTGGGGTTTATAGGATACTTGAAATAGAGTGGGTGGCATTAGGTTAAGGGTTGAAGATACATATTATTACCCATTAGAGTCATTTTCATAATCTATTCAGTACTTGACCTTAAATATGTCTCAAGACAACAATAATTAACACTCCATTGCCAGTGAATATTCCACGTCTTATCACTCTACGTAAGGATCGCAACGGAAGCCCGGGCCCTCTGGAACGCGTCCCCAGCTGGAGTTGCAATCCCGTGCACTACCCCCATCGCAAAAAAGAGGATGCCGCCAGAAGTGATGGCTTCTGTGACATCCCCTCTTGAGATGCGTTACATATTACGGCGGTACTGCCCGCCTACTTCGTACAGTGCATTCGTAATTTGTCCGAGACTCGCTACTCGCACAGTCTTCATCAACTCAGCGAATACATTACCTCCCGTAATCGCTACTTCCTGAAGATCAGCAAGCGCTTGCCCTGCTTCGTCAGCATGCTTGGCTTGGAATGCGCGCAAGTTGGTAATTTGGGACTCTTTTTCTTGTTGTGTCGCACGTGCCAACTCCATATTATCGATATCTTCCTCAGATGGCGGATTCGGATTCAAGTAGGTATTGACGCCGATGATCGGTAGCTCCCCTGAGTGCTTTTTCATTTCATAATACATCGATTCTTCCTGGATCTTGCCACGCTGGTACTGCGTCTCCATAGAGCCTAGTACACCGCCACGGTCGTTCAGTCGATCAAATTCTTGTAATACCGCTTCTTCTACGAGACTTGTCATTTCTTCTATAATGTAAGCCCCTTGAAGCGGATTTTCGTTTTTTGATAAGCCGTGTTCTTTCATGATGATCATCTGGATCGCCATCGCGCGACGAACAGATTCTTCTGTCGGTGTCGTAATGGCTTCGTCGTATGCATTTGTGTGAAGGGAGTTACAGTTATCTTGCAACGCCATCAATGCCTGCAACGTTGTGCGAATGTCGTTGAAATCAATTTCTTGAGCATGCAAACTACGGCCAGATGTTTGAATATGGTATTTCAACTTTTGGCTGCGTTCATTCGCTCCGTATTTGTCACGCATCGTAATCGCCCAAATTCGACGTGCCACGCGACCGATTACCGTATACTCAGGATCAAGACCATTGGAGAAGAAGAACGACAGGTTCGGTGCAAAGTCGTCAATATGCATGCCGCGGCTCAAGTAATATTCCACATACGTGAAGCCGTTCGCGAGTGTGAACGCAAGTTGTGAAATCGGATTCGATCCCGCTTCTGCGATATGATAGCCAGAAATCGATACGGAATAGTAATTACGAACTTTTTTATCAATGAAGTACTGTTGGATATCACCCATCAGACGTAATGCAAATTCTGTAGAGAAGATACAGGTATTTTGCCCTTGGTCTTCTTTCAAAATATCCGCCTGTACTGTTCCACGGACCGTTTGGAATGTCATTTCACGCACTTCAGTGAACTCTTCGACAGTAAGTGTCCGTCCAAGTTCTTGTTCTTTTTTACGTACTTGCTGATCGACTGCTGCATTCATGAACATCGCTAGGATAATCGGTGCCGGTCCATTGATTGTCATTGACACAGACGTCGTAGGCGAGCAGAGATCAAAGCCGTCATAGAGCTTCTTCATATCTTCAAGTGTACAAATACTCACGCCAGATTCGCCAACTTTTCCGTAGATATCAGGACGTTCGTCAGGATCTTCTCCGTATAATGTCACAGAGTCAAACGCCGTGGATAAACGTTTTGCGTCGTCATCTTTTGATACATAGTGGAAACGACGATTCGTACGTTCAGGTGTCCCTTCCCCAGCGAATTGACGGCGCGGATCCTCGCCTTCGCGTTTGAACGGGAAGACGCCTCCAGTGTACGGGAATGAACCCGGAACGTTCTCGCTGTATACAAAGCGTAGGATTTCACCATAATCTTTGTATGGCGGCAACACTACTTTTGGAACCTTCAAGCCAGATAGACTGACAGTATTGAGCGTCGTACGGATTTCTTTATCGCGTATTTTCACCACATATTCATCCTGCTCGTAAGACTCTTTCAAAGGCCCCCAGTTTTTCAAAGCACGCTTCGATTCACCTGTTAATTGCTCTTCAACGCCTTCTTTCAAGCTATTCAATGACTCTAGTAATGCTAAGTTAGAGTCTGCTTCTTTCACTGCTTCGATCGCACCTTCTAGTTGGAACACGCGGCGTGCTAGTTCTGCTTGCTGTTTGGATTTCGCGTGGTAATTACGAATCGTCGACGCGATTTCACGTAAGTAGTGGCTGCGGTCAGGCGGAATAATCACGGTTTGCTTTTGATTCGTCACGAAGTCTGTGTAACTTGTCGTCCAATCAGAATCCGTTGCGTTGTTAAGTTTTTCAACAAGCGCTGCAAAAAGTGTGTTGGTGCCTTTATCGTTAAACTGGCTCGCAATTGTGCCATATACAGGCATCGTTTCAAGATCATGATCAAATAGCAAATGGCTACGTTGATATTGTTTGCGTACTTGGATCAATGCATCTTCCGAACCTTTTCGCTCAAATTTATTTATCACAATTAAGTCAGCAAAGTCAATCATATCAATTTTCTCAAGCTGTGTCGGCGCACCAAATTCACTCGTCATCACGTACATCGAAACGTCGGAGACATCCGTAATACGTGCATCCCCTTGCCCAATTCCGCTCGTCTCTACAATAATCAAGTCATAGCCAGCTGCTTTTGTGACATCCAGCACGTCATGGATAGCCGTTGTTAGCTCTGAACGTGATCCGCGCGTTGCCAAACTGCGCATGTAGACACGGTTATTAAAGATCGCATTCATACGAATCCGGTCGCCAAGTAACGCTCCACCCGTTTTTTGCTTCGTTGGATCTACGGATAGGATCGCTACTCTTTTGTCCGGGAATTCACGCAAGAAACGACGTATTAATTCATCCGTCAATGAACTTTTACCTGCTCCACCTGTACCTGTGATCCCTAGCACTGGGGTTTGTTTGGACATGGCGCGTGCACGATCGAGTAATTGCTTCGTCGCTTCGTCTTTGTTCAAATGGTTTTCTTCTACGTACGTGATTAAATTCGCTAAGATACCTGGTGTTTCCGCTGTCAGTTGTTCGAGGTTGGCCTCTTCGCTTTCGGGAGTCGTGGAGAAATCCGATAGTTCCATGATTTTATTGATCATGCCTTGTAGACCTAGTTTTCTACCGTCTTCCGGTGAAAAGATCCACTCGATGCCGTATTCATGCAATTCTTTGATTTCTTTTGGGATGATGACTCCTCCACCACCACCGAATATTTTAATATGGGAAGCGCCTCTTTCCTTCAGCAAGTCATGCATGTATTTGAAATACTCCACATGACCACCTTGGTAGGAGGACATCGCGATTCCTTGCACATCTTCTTGAATGGCAGCGTTTACAACTTCTTCAACAGATCGATTATGTCCGAGATGAATAACTTCCGCACCGGTTGCTTGTAATATTCTGCGCATGATATTGATCGATGCGTCATGCCCGTCGAATAAACTAGATGCCGTGACGAAACGAATATGGTGTTTCGGTTTATAGATTTCCCCAGTTACCATTTGCCTTCCACCTTCCGTACATGCTGACCACCGCCACAAAACTTTCATGGCGGAGTCCCCAAGTTATTTATTTCTCCAAACCTTTGATAATTTGATCAGTTTGTACTTTCGTATAGTGTTCTAACGTATATGGTTTGCGCAACGCCCATCTTCTAAATGACCACATTTGGCCGGATACGAGGATGTGGTGCGCGATCAGTGATACTTCATCCGGTCCGATGCGTAGATTCCCAGCTTCCATGCACTTACGAATGATCGTCTCAAATTGCTCGACCATTTCTAGTTCTTTAGTGAGTACATAACGAAGCGCTTCGCTCGGTAACGATTTCGACTCTTGGTACATGACGAGGAACTCATCAGACATTTGATCGATGACTTCGTAATACCGTGCAATCGCCACACGTAGCCCTTCTACCGTGTTGTCATTGTTATCGAGCTCAGACAAACGAACTTTGACTTCATCATAAATATTGTCACAGACGAGATACAGGACATCTTCTTTTGTCCGAATATACTCGTATAATGTGCCAATACTGAAGCCCGCTTCTTTGGCGATTTCACGTGTAGTCGTTCGGTGAAATCCTTTGTCGATAAATAATTTCACAGCGCCGCGGCTAATCTGTGCACGTCGCTTCTGAATAAGTTCTTCATCTTTGACGGTGGATTTCACTTCATGTTTTGGCATTGCATAGACCTCCTGTTATTTCGTCAACATACGAGATATGACGAGACGTTGAATTTCTTGTGTACCTTCATAAATTTGCGTAATTTTCGCGTCACGCATATAGCGCTCCACCGGATAATCTTTTGTATAACCATAGCCACCGAATACTTGAACGGCTTCTGTTGTGACTTTCATCGCTGTGTCACCAGCCATCAGTTTCGCCATAGCTGACGCTTTACCGTACGGCAGGTCGTTAGATTCGAGCCATGCTGCTTGATATGTCAACAGACGAGATGCTTCTGTCGCCGTTGCCATATCCGCCAGTTTAAAGCTGATGCCTTGATTGGCAACGATGGGCTTGCCAAATTGTGTACGTTCTTTTGAGTAATCAACAGCAGCGTCAAGTGCGCCTTGTGCAATCCCCACTGCTTGAGCAGCAATTCCGTTACGTCCGCCATCGAGCGTTTTCATTGCGATAATAAAACCGTCACCTTCTTCTCCAAGAAGATTTTCTTTCGGCACGCGGCAGTTATCTAGTACGACTTCTGTTGTGGGTGAAGAACGAATTCCCATTTTCTTCTCTTTCTTACCTACAGAGAATCCTTCGAATGTGCTTTCTACAATGAATGCGCTTGTTCCTTTATGTTTGGATTCCGGATCGGTTACAGCGAAGACGATATAGGTGTCAGCAATCCCACCATTTGTAATGAAGATTTTCGAGCCATTTAGCACGTAGTCGTCACCGTCAAGCTTCGCTGTAGTTTTCATGCCGCCCGCGTCTGATCCTGAACCTGCTTCTGTTAGACAGTATGCACCCATCTTCGTACCTTCCGCAAGTGGGCGTAAGTATTTTTGTTTCTGTTCTTCGTTACCGTATTTGAATAGCGGCCATCCTGCTAGAGATGTGTGTGCAGATAAGACGACGCCTGTAGATGCGCAAACACGGGATAGTTCTTCTACAGCAATGACGTAAGCTAGGTAGTCGCTACCGATGCCGCCGTATTCTTCTGGCCATGGAATGCCTGTGAGTCCAAGTTCGGCCATCTTGTGGAAGATGTCCATATCGAATGTTTCGTCTTCGTCTCGTTGTGCTGCAGTTGGCGCTACTTCTTTTTGTGCAAAGTCGCGTACCATCTTTCTAATCATTTCATGTTCTTCTGATAATTTAAAGTCCATAGTTCTCCCACCCTTTTGTTTGGTTAATGAAATTTTAGTTTTGAAGAAGGAATGCTTGAAATTGGTTTGCGGTTGTTTATGGATCACGCGCCTCAGCTTGCGTTGACCGCGCCAAAGGTGTTGCTAACCGCGCCATTCTGTAACTAGACCGCGCAATTGTCTACGAGTATCGCGCTATTCATTGGAATAACCGCGCCAATCTACTGTCTGATCGCGCCAAAGTGCAGCAGAACCGCGCAATGCGCTCCCCTAGGCGCTTCTACCTTTAGTTTGTCAGATGTTTGGCGATGACTACTCTTTGAATTTCGCTTGTACCTTCATAGATTTGACATACTTTCGCGTCGCGGAAGTAACGTTCTACTGGATAGTCCTTCGTGTAGCCATAGCCGCCGAATACTTGGACGGCTTCTATGGAGTTAGCTACGGCTGCTTGAGATGCGAATAGTTTGGCCATGGAGGCTTCTTTGCCGCATGGTTTGTTTTCAGAACGTAACCAAGCCGCGCGGTAGACTAGTAGTCGGGCCGCTTCTGTTGCGGTGGCCATGTCAGCTAGTTTGAATCCTATGCCTTGATTGGCTGCGATTGGTTTACCAAATTGTTCGCGTTCTTTTGCATAGGCAACGGCTGCTTCCAGTGAGGCTTCTGCTATGCCTAGTGCTTGAGCGGCGATGCCGATTCGACCGACGTCGAGGTTGGCCATGGCGATTTTGAAGCCGCCTCCTTCTTCACCTAGTCTATTTTCCACGGGTACTTTCATATTGTCGAAGCTGAGCGCGACGGTTCGCGAGCCGTGTAGGCCCATTTTCTTTTCATCTTTGCCTATAGATAATCCCGGTGTGTCCCGGTCGACGATAAATGCAGTGATACCATACGTTCCTTTTTCAGGAGCGGTGTTAGCAAAGACGATGTAGACGTCCGCTTCCCCACCGTTTGTGATGAACATTTTGGAGCCAGTAATGATGTACTGGTCGTCGACTCGCTTCGCTCTCGTTTTCAATGAACCTGCATCTGATCCAGACGATGCTTCGGTCAGGCAAAATGCACCTAGGTATTCGCCAGATGCCATTTTCGGCAAGTAGCGATTCTTTTGTTCTTCCGTACCAAAGTAGAGGATCGGATTCATTCCAACAGAAGTATGGACAGACAACACGACTCCCATGACGGCGCTGACTTTTGATAGTTCGTGAATTGCGATGATATATGACAAGAAGTCCATCTCTGAACCTCCATACTGTTCAGGTGCTGTAATTCCCATCAATCCGAGCTCACCCATTTTTTCTAATAGTTCACGTGGAAATTCCCCATCTTCCATCCGTGGAATCCAAGGTTCGATCTCGTTTTTTGCGAAATCACGAACCATTTGGCGCATCATTAGTTGTTCTTCTGTTAATGTAAAGTCCATCCTTTTCACCTCTTGCTTTCAACTTAATTCATTTATTCGTATGAATAGAAACCGCGTCCTGTTTTTTTACCGTGCCAACCTGCTTTGACATATTTACGTAGCAACGGGCATGGACGGTATTTTGAATCGCCAAATCCTTCATACAATGTTTCCATAATGTACAGGCACGTATCCAGCCCAATGAAATCTGCTAGTTGCAGAGGCCCCATCGGATGATTCATCCCCATTTTCATGACGTCGTCAATCGCTTCTTTCGTCGCGACACCTTCGTATAATGTGAAGATGGCTTCGTTGATCATCGGCATCAATACACGGTTCGCAACAAATCCTGGTGCATCGTTCACTTCAACCGGTGTTTTGTTGAGCTTTTTGGTCATATCTTCGACCGCTTCGTAGACATCGTTATCTGTCGCGAGTCCGCGAATAACTTCGACAAGTTGCATGACCGGTACGGGATTCATGAAATGCATGCCAATTACTTTTCCTGGACGTTTTGTAGCTGCACCGATTTCCGTGATGGGTAACGAAGATGTGTTCGTTGCCAAGATGGTATGTTCTGGTGTGATTTCATCTAGTTCTGCGAAAATTTTCGTTTTGATTGCCATATTTTCAACCGCGGCTTCGATGACGATATCGGCATCTCTCGCATTTTTCATATCTAGTGATTGTGTGAAACGACCGAGGACTGCTTCTTTCTCTTCCTCCGTCATACGTCCTTTTTCCACGTTGCGCGTTAAGTTTTTCGTGATGACTTTAAAACCTCGATCGTATGCTTCTTCATTAAGATCGTGAAGAGTGACTTGATAGCCTGCCTGTGCACAGACTTGAGCAATTCCTCCGCCCATTTGTCCTGCGCCGATTACAAATACTTTTTCAATTGTCATCTACAATGCCCCCGGTCAGTTAGTTTTTGGAACTTCGATCATGATGGCATCTCCTTGACCGCCACCTGAACAGATTGCTGCGATACCGATTCCACCACCGCGACGTTTTAGTTCATTCGCCAATGTTAGGACCACACGCGCTCCGCTTGCACCGATTGGGTGTCCAAGTGCGACTGCACCTCCATTGACGTTGACTTTTTCTTCGTCCAGACCAGCGATTTGTGAGCTTGCGAGCGCAACGACTGCGAACGCTTCATTGATTTCGTATAGATCAATGTCATCCGCAGTTTTTCCTGTTTTCTCAAGCAACGCCTTGATGACATGACCTGGTGTTTCAGGGAAACGCTCCGGTTCGATCGCTACTTCCGCGTGACCTAGAATCACAGCAAGCGGTTCCTTGCCTTGCTTTTTCGCTTCGTCTTCATTCATTAACACAACAGCACATGCACCGTCGTTGATGCCAGGTGCGTTTCCAGCTGTGACACTACCGTCTTTACCGAACGCTGGGCGTAGTTTCGCCAACGCTTCAAGTGAGCTGCCTCGACGTGGGCCTTCATCTTCTGTCACAATGACTGGATCACCTTTACGTTGAGGAATGCTGACCGCAACGATCTCCTCTGCGAATACTCCTTTGTCCATCGCTTCAAGTGCACGTTCATGACTACGTAATGACCATTTATCCTGTGTTTCACGGCTAACTGAAAAGTCATTTGCTGTACTATTTCCGTACCTACCCATATGAACATTGCCCGGCGCGAATGCACAAGTTAGTCCGTCGTATATCATGCCGTCCACTAATGTGCTATCGCCCATTTTCAAACCTGAACGGACATTCGCGTAATACGGTGCATTGGTCATCGACTCCATACCGCCAGCGACGATAGTTGTCTCATCTCCGAGACGGATTAGCTGGTCGGCAAGTGTGATACTACGCATTCCGGAAGCACATACTTTGTTGATTGTTTCCGTTTTGACACCGTATGGAATGCCGCCTTTGACTGCTGCTTGACGTGAAGGTATCTGGCCTTGCCCTGCTTGTAAAACGGTCCCCATGATTACTTCATCCACTTGATCACCTTGTACACCAGCACGTGCTAATGCTTCTTTGATGGCGATGCCGCCTAGATCGCTTGCTGTTTGTGATTGCAATGCACCGCTTAATTTTCCAAATGGTGTTCTAGCACCTTGTAAAATAACTGTTCTCATCTTCCCATTCCCCCTATTTGTGTGCTGACTGAACGCTCGCTCGATATCTGCCTACTAAATAAGAGGGTGCATAGCCCCTCTTATTATAGTTCATTCAATTGTTAGCGCTTTAGATAACTTAATTGTACGGTATTGACACGATATTCACAATACTTTTAATTCCGTTTTCCATCGTCGTTTTTCGGTGTTTCATCCCCTGTTTCAACCGTTACAGCTAACTCAGGCTCTGAAATCCGTTCTGCCGACTCTACTACTTCTTCCACAACTACTATTTCTTCTACCACTTCTTCTTCGGGCTCCGCAACCGTTTGGAATTCTCCAAAGATCGATCGCTCCAATAGTTCAGCAATGTCGTATGTGCCGACTTGTTCTTCGACTTCAACAGCTTTCGTTCCGTCAGACAACATGGTCAAGCAATACGGACAGCCCGATGAAATGATTCCTGGGCTAACTTCAAGCGCTTGTTCAGTACGTGCAACGTTGACGCGCTGGCCCGTATCTTCTTCCATCCACATCATTCCGCCACCCGCTCCACAGCACATGCCTTCTTCACGGTTACGTTCCATTTCTACCAACTGAACGCCTGGAATCGCTTTAAGAATTTCTCTCGGCTGATCATAGACGTCGTTATAGCGGCCTAGATAACAAGAGTCGTGGAATGTAATGACTTCGTCGATTGCATATTTCGGTACTAGTTTGCCTGCCATGACCAGTTCATAAAGCAACTCGGTATGGTGTTTGACGATAACTTGCAGACCGAAATCCGGATATTCATTTTTGAAGATATTATATGCGTGCGGATCGATCGTGACAATTTTTGAGACGTTGGCTTTTTCGAATTCCGCGATATTCGCTGTTGCAAGTTCTTGGAATAGGAATTCATTTCCGAGACGACGTGGTGTGTCTCCGGAGTTCTTCTCTTTGTTACCAAGAATTGCGAAGCTTACTCCTGCTTCATTCAATAAATGTGCGAAAGATAGAGCAATTTTCTGTGAGCGGTTATCAAACGCACCCATAGAACCAACCCATAGTAGGTATTCGAAGTCTTCTCCAGCTTTCTTCGCTTCCTTCACTGTCGGGATGTGCAAGTCTGGACGTGCGTCTCTCCAGTTTTCTTTCTCTTTTCGGTTAAGACCCCACGGATTGCCTTGACGTTCGATATTTGTCATCGCGCGCTGTGCATCGGGATCCATCTTCCCTTCCGTCATCACCAGATAACGGCGAAGATCAATAATTTTATCTACGTGTTCATTCATTACTGGACACTGGTCTTCACAGTTACGGCACGTCGTACATGCCCAAATTTCTTCTTCTGTGATGACGTCTCCGATCAATGAAGGACTATATAATTCATCGATTGTCATGCCTTCCGCCGCAGCAGCGAATGCCAATTGATTTCCTTGTGTGTTTTTAAACATTAGTTGAGGTACCCACGGTTGTTGCTTCGTCATGACAGCACCTGTGTTTGTTAAGTGGTCACGTAGCTTCGTGATCAAGTCCATCGGTGACAACATTTTACCTGTACCCGTCGCCGGACACATATTCGTACAGCGTCCACATTCTACACATGCATAAAAATCTATCATTTGCGCTTGTGTGAAGTCGGTAATTTTACCTACACCAAGTGGCGGCATTTCATCCTCGTCTTCGATTTCTTCAAGCGCTTCAAAATCGATTGGCTTTAAACGTCCTGCGTGATCTAAGCGGTGGAAATAGACGTTTGCCGGACCTGCGATCAAGTGCGCGTGCTTAGATTGTGGAACATACACTAGGAACGTCAACAATGTTAGTAAGTGTACCCACCAGCCGATAAAGAATATGGTGACGGCTACGCCTGTCGGAACACCACTGAATACTGTTGCGATGATCGATGCCATTGGCTCTGTCCATGTAGTACCTTCATTATGCCAAATCATGTTCGCGCCGTTTGCGACCAGTGTGGAAATCATCAGTAGTCCAATAAATATAAGAACTAGACCGGACTTCCAACCGCGCTTTAGACGAACTAACTTCTCCATGTAACGACGGTAGAACGCCCATACGACCGCTACAAGGATGACAAATACGACAATTTCCTGAAAGAATGTAAACGCCGGATACAACGGACCAAGTGGCAGATGCGATCCCGGTTTTAAGCCTTTCCAGATCAGGTCAATTGCCCCAAATTGAACGAGTAGGAAACCATAGAAGAACATCACATGAATGGCTCCACTCTTTTTATCTTTCAATAGTTTCTTTTGTCCAAATACGTAAACCCAAATTTTCTTCAAACGCGCTTTGACGTCATTGTCGAATTCTTCTTTTCTCCCCAGTCGGATGAATTCGTAGCGAGTTTTTAGTAAGTATAGGAATAAACCAAAGCCGTATATAACGACCGCTGTAAATAATATCCAGTTCGCGATAAGTAATATATTCATCCCTTATTCCCCCTCCGTTTCTTCTACTTGTGATTCCCTTTGAGAAACCGCTTTCAATTATATTCTATGTATAGTGTAATAATGAATGATCATTCAGTCAACTGTTTTTAAAAGTTTATTTTTTATTTTCTTGCTATGTATGAGAGGTCGTTTTGTCAAGTAATTATTTACTTATTACAAGTATTCTCTCATCTAATCCCGCTCTGATAGGCTTTATCGCTACGTTACTTGAATTAATCGCTTGATCAAGGATGTAGATTATCCAAATTAGAGAAAATTTGCGCTTTCCATCTCTAGCATAACACAACTACCAAACTAGTTTGAATATTTCGTTTTGTTGTATTTTAATATAGCAAATTCACCTACTTCATGCTAACGTTTTCATAATGTGCTGCTAGCATTAGAAAGGGGTTTTGTTATGTATCGATTATATGCACGGCTATTTCAAAAAGGACTCAAAGTCGGAATGAATTTTTTACCTTGGCGAGAGCCAGAGTTGCTAGTTGGACCTGGTAGTTTGGAAAGCCTTGCGGGGAAAGTGAAAAGTCTCGGTATTCGTAGTGTGCTTATTATTACGGATCACGACGTCGCCAAGCTCGGCTTACTAGATGTCCTGCTAGTCGGTCTCCATTCACTCGGTATCAAATACTTGGTGTATGACCAAACTGTCGCAAATCCTACGATAGTCAACATCGAAGAAGCGCGAGCATTGTACGTCGCCAATGAATGCGAAGCACTCATTGCGTTCGGCGGTGGTTCTCCAATGGATTGCGCAAAAGCGGTAGGTGCACGAATTGCAAGACCCGAGAAACAGATTCCCGAGTTGAAAGGCTTATTCCACGTGCGCAAGCGAATTCCTACGTTGTTCACGGTACCTACGACCGCGGGAACCGGAAGTGAAGCAACGCTCGCTGCGGTAGTGACGAATAGTAGGACATATGAGAAGTATGCAATCAATGATACGTCACTGATCCCCCATTATGCTGTGCTCGACCCATTGTTGACGGTGAAGTTGCCACCAAACATTACCGCGGCTACCGGAATGGATGCCTTAACGCACGCAGTCGAAGCGTATATTGGCAATAGTAATACGTATGAAACACGGAAAGACAGCCGCGAAGTAGTGCAACTCGTGTTCTCAAATTTATATGAGGCCTACCTTAATGGGGATAATTTGACTGCGCGAACGAATATGCAACGGGCTTCTTATTTGGCCGGCAAAGCATTTACTCGAGCGTACGTCGGCAATGTTCATGCCATTGCACACACGCTCGGTGGTTTTTACAACATGCCACACGGATTAGCGAATGCAATTATTTTGCCGCACGTACTCGAGTATTACGGCAAAAGCGTATATGAACCTCTTTCCGAGTTAGCTGATTTAATTGGCATCACAAATCATTCGGATACGAAGCAAATGAAAGCGGAAAAGTTCATCGAGGCAATTCGAGCGTTGAATCATGCGATGAATATTCCGGAACATGTAGATGGAATTATGGTGGAAGATATTCCACTAATGGTACAACGCGCCTCAGCGGAAGCGAATCCGTTGTATCCTGTGCCGAAAATTTTAAGTAAGCGAGAGTTTACGGAATTGTATAATGTGATTCGGGTTTGATTTGATGGAGGTAGGGCGGATGTGAGACTTGAATGAGCGCTCAAGCCCCGCGATTGAGCGGAGACAAAGCTTGATAGAGCGTTCGGGCATTGTGATTGAGCGAATTCAAAACTAGATAGAGCGTTCGGGCATTGCGATTGAGCGAATACAGGACTTGATAGAGCGTTCAAGCCCCGCGATTGAGTGGAGACAAAGCTTGATAGAGCGCCACAAAAAAAACAGGGGCCTCTGGCATTACCAGAGACCCCTGTTTACGCATGATCACTTATCCTTTTTCTCATTCGTGCGGAACACTTTTGCGCTGCGGACGTATTCATTGTCTGAAATGCCGAGTCGAGCGTTCACGATGCGTGCTGCTACGAATAGATAATCCGATAGACGGTTCAAATAGCGCCCTACGACGGGTGATACATCGTCCGCTGCGTTCATCAGTGTAACCGTTACACGTTCTGCGCGACGTGTTACGGTACGCGCGATGTGCAATGTCGCAGCTGCTGGTGAACCGCCTGGTAGGATGAAACGTTCTAGTTCAGGCGCTTCTTCCATTAGCTTATCGATTCGGTTTTCAAGAACTGTGATAGGTTCATCGTCAAGCTTGTAATGACGCTCTTTCATGACGTTTGCCAAGTCACCGCCACCATCAAATAATTCATTTTGAATTGTCTCAAGATCGGTTAGGATATCCGCAAACGTCCCTCCATCCAGTTCTGTCATAGCTTTCCCAATGAATGAATTCAATTCATCAATCGTGCCGTATGCCTCGACGCGCAAGTCGTCTTTTGCGACGCGTCCACCAATTAAACTTGTCGTACCTTTGTCACCAGTCTTCGTATAAATTTTCATTTCACTTCACTCCTTTGATTGTCTGAGCAATACCATACCAAATTCTTGTAACCGTTGTTGCTTCTGTGAATAATTGCTGATACAAACGGCCGCATCGATCGCGTAGTTCCCGTTGCTGTGCATCAAGCGGCACAATGCCCCGCCCGATTTCTGTCAAAATAAAGACAGTATTCGGTCCGCTGATTTCGCGTACCGCGTTGCTGGCCTCTATTTCTGTTATATCCGTAGTCATCAGCCACTCGTGTAAACCCGAAATGACAAGTGATTTACCGGGTTTAGCGGTTGCTGCTGTATCCATTGTACAGAAATACGCCGACGAATCGCCAATCCAACGTCTCACATAGTCCGTTTTACCGTTATAGGCACCTCCGATAACGACGTGCATGGCTTCCCCTCCTTGAATTCATTCTCGCTAGCCCATTCGAGTTGCCAAATGGATCCGTTCGTAACGTTCCATTCCCAAAATGAACGCTGCTCTTGTGTGAATGTATCGAGCACTACGCGAATCACGCCGCCATGTGTCACGACGACCGCTTCATTCGGCAACTCGGCTAATGCATCCAACACGCGTGACTTTACTTGCTGCAATGTTTCCCCATTGCGCGGTGGTGTGTTCCACGCATCGTCTAGCCAATTGCGGTAATCAGGATCATTTTTCAACTGCTCATACGACTGCTCTTCAAAATCCCCGAAATGACATTCCCGCCAGCGCACATCAGCCGTAAAGTCTATTCGTGGAAAATAAATGGCCGCAGTTTGACGGGTTCTGATCAAATCACTTCCCATTACATGTTGGACGGCTACTGGAAATTCAATGGCCTCGCCTTCTTGCGACACCAATTCGCTATCCGTCCACCCACAATAGAGTCGCTGTTCATTGGCAGTCGTCGTTAAGTGCCGAACGAGAAATATACGATAAGGACGCCCCATAATAGCACCTCCATTCCTTCAATGAATGCCCCGCATAGATCCCCTGTGACGCCTCCGAAATGTTTGATCGTCCAGAGATGATAAAGCCAGATCGCTAAACATATGACGAGTAGCATAACGGGGAGTAATAAAATGGAGCGGAATTGAATACTTAACAAAACAATCGTCACTACACTGATCGCGCTCGATGCAACTAGCATCCGTCCGCGTAAAAATTGTTGTTTGAAAAAGTACGCAATGCCGCTTGTTTTCGCGGTTTTCGTCAGTGTGTAATACCCTACTACAGCAGCGCGAGAGAGAATCGGCACCGCGACAAGCAATGCCCAACCGTTTACAAGCTGCAGAATTTCAATGAATAAGCCAATTTTCAAGCAGAGCAAAACGAGTAACGACAATGTGCCGAATGCACCGAGTCGCGGATCATCCATGATAGTTAGACGTTTTTCACGATCCTGATAAGAAAAGAATGCATCGCCGAGATCCGCAAATCCGTCTACATGTAAGCCACCAGTCGCAACCAATCCCGCGAGTAAAATGAGTACCGCAGTTAGGAAACTATTAAAATCACTTGTAACATACGCAACGCCTGCTAGCAGTACGCCAATACCGCCCCCAACGAACGGCAACGCGATGTACATACCGGAAACTTCTTTTTTCCCTAACGGCAGTTCTTTATGAACAGGAAGTGACGTGAAAAATTGGAGCGCTAGTAAAATGCTATTCATCTTCTCGCTCCTTTACGCCAAAATAGATTGAATCAACGGCCAGTCGATATGTTGCTTAACTTGATCAGCCCATTGTTCGTAGACATCGACACCTTCCATTGCAGGAAGCGTGGTACGATCCATGTCTTCTTCTGGTATTCCATGGTTTTCTAAGACGGGAATGACACCAGCCACCGGGATCCCGGTGTATTGTTCAATAAATTTCACGCCACTTTCGAAATAAGACGCGTCACCGTAAAATTTATTGATGATAATACCTTTGACACGCTGACGCCTTTCTTCTGAAAGTAGTTGAAGCGTGCCAACAATCGATGCAAATGCACCGCCTTTAGAAATGTCTGCAACTAGTATAACAGGCACATCTGCCAGTTCCGCAACGCGCATATTCGTCAGTTCACGATCCATCAAATTTACTTCTGCGGTACTTCCCGCTCCTTCGATGATCAGCATATCGTAGTGATCGGACAAATAATCTAACGCTCCTCGGATCGTTTCAAGACCTTTATCGAACCACTCTTCACGAAAGGATTGTCCGCCTATTGTCTCAAGCGGTACGCCCATAAATAGAACGTCAGCCTGCATATCGTCTCGCGGCTTCATCAAAATCGGATTCATTTCCACGATCGGTTGTGTGCGAGCTGCTTGTGCTTGCTGGAATTGAGACCGACTGATTTCACGTCCGTCCGCTAATGTTTCAGAGAAGCCCGACATGTTTTGTGATTTGAATGGTGCAACATGAACACCTTCATTCGCAAGTAGCCGGCATAGTGCGGTGCAAATCATCGTTTTACCGACATCTGAAGCAGTGCCAACGATCATTAATCCGTTCATAAACTCTCACCTTTCCAGACGATTGGCAACCCGTGATCCATTTCAATCGCATGATTTGCAAACTCCACGATTTGTTGATGCAGTATGCCGATGGTTTGGCGGTATATTTCCGTCTCTTCTCCATATTGCTGCCAGTCATCGAGGACTTCATTTGAAACAATGACTAGCTGTGAGACAATTTCTTTCATTTGCTTTATCGTGTGAAGTAGTTGATTTTGCTTTTGTTCTAAACACCCCGAGCTATGAACGCAAGGTGTACCTTCTTCGTATCCTTCATACATTTCATTAGCGAGCCATGTAGTGAGGCAGTCCCATAAAACGAGATCACCTGGTTTTAGAAACGGCAACACTTTATGGAGATGTTTCGGTTGCTCGATTGTGTGCCAATTTGCATGTCGACGATCTTCTCTATGTTGATCAATCCGATGCTTCATCTCTTCATCGGCTGCTACACCGGATGCAATGTAGATGAGGCGACCTGCCGTTTGATTCGTAAGCAGTCGTTCCGCATACGCACTTTTTCCGCTGCGCGCTCCGCCACTGATGAATGTTACTGTCGCTTGAACCATTGATCCATCGCCTCCCGCAGTGTATCCATCATCGTTTCGGACTTCATTCCGATCCGTAACCAACGCCCGTCCATTCCGCGAAAATTTTCCGAATGCCGCAGGACGATCCCTTGATTCAATAAATCTTGATAAAGCTTCTTCGCATCTTGCACGGGCTTCATGACGAGATAATTAGCGGAAGAGTCGAGAACTTCACAACTATGCGAGCGTAGGAACTGCGTCATATTTACGCGTTCTGTTTGCGCGTGCAAAATCGCCTGTTCACGATACGCTTCTTCCTGTAAACAGAACACCCCGATTTCAGCAGCAAGTCCGTTGACATGCCAATGCGAAGCTCGTTGTTTCAGCGTTTTGATTCGTTTGGGATGTGCAATGATATACCCTAGACGGATGCCGGGTATCGCATACATTTTCGTCATCGAGCGCACGATTAACAAATTCGGATAGTTGGCGACTTGTGGAATAAAGGACTTGGATTCATCGACAAAATCAATGAATGCTTCGTCTAGCACAACATCTGTCGCACTACTTTTAGCCGCTTCTATAATCGTTATTAGCTCGCTTTTTGAAGGTAACAAGCCTGTCGGATTATTTGGCGTGCATATATATATCGCATCCGCTAAAGGTAATGCCTCTAGAATTTTACGCATAGGCAATTCAAAACCTTCTGCTTCACTAGCTTGAAGCGATACGACCTCTGCACCGTTCACTTCAAGCGTAGCGCGATATTCGGAAAAGGTTGGGTCAATTATGATTACTCGTTTGCCTCGGTAATGCCCTGCCAATAAAGATAGTATTTCTGCCGCACCATTGCCGACGAGCACGTGTTGTTCGTCTACTTGATGAAAAACCGAAACAGCCGAACGAAATGGCTGACCGTCTGGATCGGGATAGCTGTTAAGTGTTGATACCAACGTAGGCCACGCTTCCATTACAGACGGCGGAGGTCCTGCTGGATTGCAGTTCTCACTAAAATCCAACACTTCATCAGGCATAGGAATATTCATTGATGTGTACAGTCGTTTACTGTTTGCGCCATGTTCAGGCAAACGCATAGAAAATCCCTCCTATTACTGTGCCAAGTGACCAGAATGTCCAAGACACGACTTGCATTTGGTAAGTAGCGGAGCGGATATGTTCTTTATTCGCAATGACTGCCGGACCCAGTATCGCCCGTTCCGACACTACTCCGCGATATGTACTGCATCCGCCCAACTGAATATTGAGTTGCCATGCCGTTGCTGCTTCAAGATAGCCGCTATTTGGGCTCAAATGCTTTTTCGCATCGCCCAGCCAGCCGCTAATCCGCTTGGTAAATGAATGTCCACCTTCGTTTGGAGTGAATAATAGAATGAGCAATCCTGTCATTCTTGAAGGAATCCAGTTAAAGAGATCATCTATACGAGCCGAAACTTTTCCAAATTCACCATAACGCTCATCGTTGTACCCCACCATGGAATCAAGTGTATTGATCGCTTTATACAGCCATAGACCAGGTGCACCGAGCAAGAATGCCCAAAATAATGGGGCCGTGATCCCGTCAGACGTGTTTTCTGAAACCGTTTCAATCGTAGCACGGGCTATCTCACTTTCACCGAGTTCCTTCGTATCCCTGCCGACAATCCAACTGAGTTTTTCACGGGCTTCATTCATATCTCCTGACTTCAATGGCTCATAGACTAGCAACGCTGCGTCACGCAAACTCTTTTGTGCAAGTCCCGCCGCAATAAGCAGCGCTTCGATTGCGATACCCGCCAACAGATGCAGGCGATACGCGATACTGACGAGCCAGATGACGAGCAGAAACGTCGTCAGACAAATAAGCAACCAGACTATCGCCCCTTTTATTGTCCGCATACGGCCTTTATTCAATAGCTTCGTCAAGTTACTAATCGTCGTACCTAGCCACTTGACTGGATGCGGCCAGTTAGGCGGATCCCCAATGAGCCGGTCGAGCACCATGCCAATGGCGATCGCAATAAAATGTGCAGGGATCATCTGTGCTCACCAACTGCTAATCGATACGAATGAATAGCTCGCACCGTACAATCATAGACCCCTTTACCGATCAACTTGCCGAGTTGAGTAATGGGCCCCGCATACGGCAAGTATTCTCCTTGTTGTGTAGATGCGATTAACATGCTATCTGTCGAAGTACCTGTAGCGACTGTGCCGGATTCTGGATCTTTCACTTGCTCGTCTTGCAGTGCTTTCACTTTCGCTTCTGTTGCGGTAATCAATGCTTGGACGAAAGCTTCTTCACTTAATTCCCCGTTAATGAATACCCATGTATTGATCGTACCTATGTAAGGAATATCTTCACGTTGCCAAGACTTCGAAACATCCACCGCGTTTCCAACACCTGCTGTCACCGCCACGACAATCGAGCCGAACTCTCCTTCGTACTCTTCTACTTCAACGTGCTCGGGACTAACGGCTGTCATCATCGCGACTGTATCTGTCAGATGATAGCCAAGCGTACGCAAATAGTCCGTATTCTCCCGTTGAACATCATCAATCATATAATCCGCACGTACGCCCCGATTGACGAATGTCTTGTACCAGCCAAGTCCCGCATTATGGACAGCGGAAGAAATCGTCTTCAGCGATTGGCTTGATTGCAACAATACGTGATCTTCCTTAATCGTTATGTCTGCCTTCCTTACAGTAAATAGCTCCACCTTTTCTTGCAAGTTCGGCAACAGCGTCATTTGAGGCTTCGGCATTTCAGGATGAGGCTGTGTTTTGACACGCGCATTGTATACATGATGAATCTCTTGCTCGAGCACGACGTCTTGCGGCACGCCGATTGAAGCTACTTCTCCGTTCTTTAATAGCAACAAGCGATCGCAATACAGAGCAGCGAGATTGATGTCATGAAATACCGAAATGACCGTGATCCCCTTCTGTCTCGCTTGATTGCGGATCGTATCGAGCAATTGTTGCTGATGTGCGATGTCGAGGTGATTTGTCGGTTCATCCAATAATAAAATAGGTGCTTGCTGGGCTAGTGCTTGTGCAACAAATACGCGTTGTTGCTCGCCGCCTGACAATAATTCAATGGCGGTATTTTCGTATCGCGTGACACCTGTATAATTCATCGCTTTTTTTACTGCTTGCTCGTCAAACTCCGACCAACTTGAAAAAATTCCGGTCTGATACGGATAACGACCTAGCGCGACGGTGTCTTTGACGCTATGAGAAAACGCATGGGCATGAAGCTGTGGCAAGACGGCTACTTGCTGTGCGAATTGTTTCTGCGTATAGGCACCAGAAGGCTTTCCGGCAATCATTACCCTACCGCTTTGTTTCGGCAAAATCCCCGATATAATTTTCAGTAATGTAGATTTCCCGCTCCCGTTCGGCCCTAAAATCCCGAGAACTTCTCCTTTTTCCACGTGGAACGACACATTTCGCACAATCGGTTCTCTTCCGTAGCCTCCCGACAAATTGTCCACTTGCAACATCTTCACATCGCTCCTTTTCTACGTTGTTTGTAAAAGATATAGGCAAACACCGGAGCGCCAATGAATGCGGTAATGACACCGACCGGTAATTCCGCCGGTGAAATAATCGTTCGCGCCACGAGATCGCAAATGATCAATAATGATGCACCGTTACACAATGATAACGGCAAGACGTGACGGTGATCGGAGCCCCATAACATCCTTGTCATATGCGGGACCACTAGGCCAACGAAGCCGATTGTTCCAGACACGGCAACAGCGGAACCAGTTAAGACCGAACCGCCTAGCAAAATCATCAATTTACGTTGTTTGACATTGACTCCAAGATGATGCGCACGTTCTTCACCGAATAATAAAGCATTCAATTCGCGGCGATTAAGCCACAGCATAAATGTACCGATGATAAAAAACGGCAGGACCATCAGAATATAATTCCAGCCGCGCATCGATACGCTACCAAGCAGCCAACCGACGATCTGACGGAGTTCTTCTTGCGTTAACGCGATCATCAGCGACAGCACGGAGCCGAGAAATGAGCCAAAAATGATTCCTGTTAAAATGATCGTCTCCATTTTCATTGATCGGTCGACCATTCGAGCAAAACCGATCACTAAAAACATCGTGATTGCGGCACCCATCATACTAAATACAGGTAAGGTGAACGCGCCAAGAACCGGCAGCGATATACCAAAAAAGAGTGTGATCACGGCGCCGACAGAGGCACCGGATGACACTCCGAGGGTGTAAGGATCAGCTAACGGGTTTTTCAAAAGCCCTTGGAACGCGGCTCCTGATATAGCCAGTGAGGCACCGACAATTCCGGCCAACAACACACGTGGCATACGGATCTTCCACAAAATATTACTCGCGGTCGCATCCGATTGATTCCATAGCGTCTCTATTGGTATTTTCACTGTACCGATCGATACGCCGAGCCAGATTGCCACAAGGAGCATGGCAATCGACACGACATAGGCGAGCGCAGTTTTATTCACCGAATACCTCAGGATAGACTGCTTTCGCAAACGATTCTAATCCGTCAGCCAAACGCGGACCTGTACGGCTTGTAATATCTTCATCCAGTTGAATGACTCGATCTTCTTTGATCGCAGTAACTGCATCAAACCCGTCACGCGTCTTAATATTTTCTACAACGTTTGGAACATAGCTATATATTGCCAAAATTACATCTGGATTTTCATCTACAATCGTTTCAGGACTGATCATAATCCAACCTTCTTCTGTCACGATGTTTTCAGCATTGATCATATCCAAAAACTGTTGTGGGAAAGTTCCTTTTCCTGCCGTGTAAATTTCAGGCGCATCGGAGTTTTCAATGAACACGCGCTTCTTGTCCGTAATGTCCGCTGCTTTCTTTTCGATATCAGCGACTTTCGTTTTCATATCTTCAACGATTTGATTCGCTTCCACATTTTTGTCCATAACTTTACCAATCAATTCAATCGTTTCATATGTCTCTTCAAATGTTCCTGCATTCTGTATAACGATCACAGGGATGCCTGCGTCACGAATCTGATTCAATCCTTCTTCATTCGAACCCAACATCATTTCATGTGCGAACACCGCTTCCGGTTGCAATGAAATCACTTTTTCTATGTTGACCGTAAAGTCCCCTACTGTATCTAGCTCTGTTACCTCTTTAGGATAGTCATCGTTTTCTGTTACTGCAATGACTTTATCTCCTGCACCAATCCCGTATAAAATTTCCGTGTTGCTTGGAAGTAATGAAATGACAGTTTCCGGCACTTTTTCAAATGTAACTTCTTTGCCAATCGCATCTGTCAGAGTGTATGGATAACTCGTTGTATCCGTTGATGCTTGTTCCGTTTTCGTTTCTTCGCCAGCTTGATTTTCATCTGCTGGTGTTTCTTCTTTTGCACTATCGCTTCCACATGCTGCGAGTAGTAGTACCGCGAGCATTGCTGTCAGCAGTAGTTGTAAAAACTTCTTCATGTGTGTTCCTCCTTTAATATGTGTGTTGCATTACGCAAGTCGCAGACACGAAAAAAATCCTTCGATCATTCGAAGGATTAGGTGGGATGAAATCAGGACGTGACTTCTTCCATTACACCTATCCTCGTAGGTTGCTGCGGAACTTCATTTTCTAAAAAGGCAGGTGACCTGGCTTGTGCATAGCACGTACAGTGGCGGGACCGCATCGGATTTGAACCGATTTCACTTTTCATCTCTAGTATTGAGAACCTTTTAGAAGATATGTAATTATGCTTTATTATAGCGGTAATAGTGAGGGTTGTACAGGGCGGTGCTGATCTTTCAAAAGTCATCCCCACTTCCTACCTGTTCTTGTGGTGGTAGGTTGAACCGCGCTAAAACTGGAAGAGACCGCGCATTTCGTGTTTAACACCGCGCAATTACTCTATGTAACCGCGCCAAACTGCTTGAAGATCGCGCTATTGGGATATTTCGTTGGATTTGATGAAACTTTGACAGGCAGTACTTCCAAAGACATAAAAAAGCCAAACAGTAAAAAATCTGCTTGGCCATTTTCGATATATTACATTCTTTCCGGTGCTTCAACGCCAACTAATTTCAATGCGTTCGCAATCGTCGTTTTAGTTGCTGTGATCAAAGCCAAACGTGCCTCGGACAGGTCTTTATTTTCCGGGTCGAGCACTTTATTCGCATTGTAGAAACTATGGAATGTAGCTGCTAGTTCTTGAATATATGTCGTCACGCGGTGCGGTGCGCGCATGCGAGCTGAGTCGCTGATAAGTTTCGGGAAATCTCCGAGCTTCTTCAGTAGCTCCAATTCTTTCTCATCTTGCAATAGCGTGACGTTTGTCGTTGACGCTTCCACGTTCTGTTCTTTTGCTTGACGTAGGATTGAACAGATACGTGCGTGCGCGTATTGTGCGTAGTAGACGGGGTTTTCATTGGATTTGGATACCGCCAAATCTAAATCGAAGTCCATTTGTGCATCGCCTGAGCGCATCGCAAAGAAATACCGTACAGCGTCTAGTCCGACTTCTTCTACGAGTTCACGTAATGTGACCGCTTTTCCTGTGCGCTTGCTCATTTTGAATTTTTCTCCGTCTTTATAGAGCTGAACCATTTGCGCCACTTCTACTTCGAGCGTATCGCGGTCATAACCTAGCGCCTGGATTGCTGCTTTCATACGTGGAATATATCCGTGGTGGTCTGCTCCCCAAATATTGATCAGTTTATCAAATCCACGACTTAGCTTGTCTTGGTGATAGGCAATGTCCGGTGTTAAGTACGTGAATGAACCGTCTTGCTTGATTAATACACGGTCTTTATCGTCACCAAATGTAGTGGAGCGGAACCAAGTCGCGCCGTCTTCTTCAAAGACATGGCCATTTTCACGAAGTTTTTGGAGTGCGATTTCGATCTTGCCGTTGTTATATAGGGACGTTTCCGAGAACCAGTTGTCGAAATGCACGCGGAAGTCCGTTAAGTCTTTCTTTAGTTTATCTAATTCGATATTCAAGCCGTGTTCACGGAAAAATGCAAGTCGCTCTTCTTCTGGAACATGGACATACTTGTCTCCATATTGTTCAACGAGGCCTTTTGCGATGGCGATGATATCTGCACCACGGTAGCCGTCTTCCGGCATTTCTTTTTCTAATCCAAGTGCTTCGAAATAACGAACGTCAATCGATAACGCTAAGTTATTTATTTGATTACCCGCGTCATTGATGTAGTATTCACGCGCTACGTCATAGCCTGCTTTGTCAAGAATATTACATAATGAATCACCAAGTGATGCCCCGCGTGCGTGTCCTAAGTGCAAGTCGCCTGTTGGGTTCGCTGAAACGAATTCAACTTGGATCTTCTGTTGCTGTCCGCTGTCGGAACGTCCGTAGTCTGCTCCTTGGTCCAGGACAGATTTCACGATATCTCCGAGACTGTCTGTTTTCAAGCGGATATTGAGGAAACCGGGTCCAGCAATTTCAATGGAGTCGATTGCCGTGTTTGTCGTATCAAGATGCTCCAAGATACTTTCCGCGATTGCACGCGGTGGCTTTTTCGCGAGTTTTGTCAACTGCATTGCGATATTCGCTGCATAATCGCCGTTCTCTTTACTTCTTGGTGATTCCAGTTTAATTTCCGGAATATCCGCACCTTCGACTAGTTGTGCTTTCTCAATCGCTTCGTGCAACGCTTCTTTAATTTCATGTTGAATCTGCTCTACTGCATTCATTGTGTTACCTCCGAGTAGGTTATTGTCAAATGGTATTTCCCTAATAAACTTTCGTCTGAATGTAAGTCGTACGCTACGGTAAAGCGTCCAGGTACCCACTCCAGTTGATTGGTATAAACGGCTAAATCCATAACGGCAGGACCATTACCGTATGTGCCGAAACGGACATCGTCTTGTCTGAACGGTAAGCGCATCTGCACGCCACCTTTACGCATGATGAAGGCATCTTCGGCATGTAATTTCACGGTCGTTCGGACTACTGGCATTCCTTCTGTCCGTTCTTCAAACAATAAGTAGGCCTGCCCTTTTTTCTCAATGATCTCTCCAGTCGCCTGCATCGTATGCGTTTCCGCTTGCTGGTCTGGATGTTGAATAACGGAACGGAGCTGAACTTTCAATTTTGGCGCTTCCATTCGTTCACCGCCTTAAGTAAATAGATTCACTCATTATACACTTCTTCTGGTACCAGTTTCAATGTTACACGTCTAAACTTTTCCTACAGTCCGTTTAATCCGTCCATAACCGTCCCATACTGTCAAAAGATACTGAATGGAACGGGATGTGATGAGTAATGAAACGTACCGACTATATAAAATCCACCAATCGTAAAAAAATGAAAATGGTTGTATTTTCCCTGTCGATCACGTCGATAGCCGCGATCGTGACGGTCTTAATCGCCCTTCGAATATATGCTCAAGTACTTGGTGCCCCATCATTAAGCGTACCGAAGGCTTCATTGTTCCTCGATCATAGCGGGCATCAGATCGGGGATCACTTTTCGCAACATAGACGTTACTGGATGAAGCTGTCCGATATATCCCCTTTTCTTACAGATGCTTTCGTGGCAACTGAAGATAAACAATTTTATTCGCATAATGGATTTGATTATAAACGGATTGCGGGTGCAGTTCTGAAGGACGTCAAAACGATGAGTAAGGCACAAGGCGCGAGTACGATTACCATGCAATATGCGCGGAATCTGTATTTGACGCACGAAAAGTCTTGGACACGGAAACTGCATGAGGCATTGTTTGCTTATCGACTCGAAGTTTTCTATGACAAGGATACGATTTTGGAAGGTTATTTAAATACCGTCTACTTCGGTCATGGAATGTACGGGGTCGAAGCGGCGAGCCGATTTTATTTCTCAAAAGCGGCGAAAGAGCTGACATTGGAAGAGGCGGCTACGATTGCGGCGATTGCAAAAGGACCTTCTATTTATTCACCTCTTGATAATCCCGAGAATTCACGCAACCGCCAACTGCTCGTGCTCGATCAAATGGAGCAGTACGATTATATTTCAGCCGAGCAAAAGGAACGCGCGGTAGAAGAGAGGATCGTACTGAAGACAGAGAGTTGGAAAGATATGAAGCAAGTGGCACCGTACTTTTTGGATGCTGCGTGGCAAGAGGCAGAAGACATCCTCGCATCAAAAGGACGTGTACCTGCAGAAGGCGGCTGGCAAATCCGAACGACGTTGAATCAACAGCACCAGCAAGCAGCGGAACAAGCAATTAAACAAGCTATGCCCGCAAATGACCTGCAAGTCGGATTTATTTCCATGGCTGCAGACACGGGGTTCGTGACGTCGATGATAGGCGGAGTGGATTTTGGCGACAGCTCCTTCAACCGAGTAACTCAAGCGAAACGTCAGCCGGGATCTGCGATGAAGCCCATCCTCTATGCAACAGCGCTAGAAAAAGGTATGAATCCGTTAACATTCATGACAGCTGAAAAGACAGTGTTTACGTATGATGACGGTCGTTCGACATATGAGCCAAGCAATATTAACGGGGAGTTTGCGGTGAAGCCGATTTCATTGGCACAGGCGATTGCCATTTCAGATAATATTTATGCAGTCAAAACGCTTGAGCAAGTTGGTTACAAGCCGTACACAAAAATGGCGCAGCGACTAGGCATCGATGTCTCGTTTCCCGAATCCCCAGCAGTCGCGCTTGGAACATCCGATGTGACATTATTCGAGATGACGACAGCGTATAATCGTATTGCGTCAAAAGGTAAACAAGTCGAACCCCAAATGATTCTATCGATTACGGATGCGAATGGAAAACTAGTCTATGAGCACCCTTCTAAGAAGCCAAAGCAAGCCATGTCGGAACAAGACGCATTTGTGCTAACGCATTTGATGACAGGAATGTTCGACCCTGTTTTCAATGATTATTTAACTTCTACAGGCTTGTCAATGCGACCGAAACAAACACGACCTTATGCAGCGAAGTCCGGGACGACGATATCGGATCAGTATTTGATTGGATTCTCGCCCACATTAACTGCAGGCATCTGGACAGGCTTTGACCGTGGCAAGCAACTAGAGAATTTGGAGGATAAAACCGTTTCAAAAAAAGTCTGGATCGATTTCATGGAAGCGGCGCATGAAGGAACAGCCCCACAACCCTTCCTTCCCCCTTCAGGCGTACAAGGCGTCATTGTGGATATCGAAACTGGCGGGATTGCGGTCAATGATTGCGCGAAGCAACGATTGATCTATGTGAAGGATAAAGATGTACCGAAGAAGTTATGCACGGATCGCTCGTTGAGAGAACAACATTCGGGAGAAGAGGAAAATTCTAAAATGGAGTTATTCCCGTTTTCGTTTTTTGAGTGATAGAGCGGGAAACTGTAGAGATTGAGCGGCTGACGTGTGTGATAGAGCGCTTGGACGTTTGCATAGAGCGGATCGCGATGATGTTTGAGCGGATCGGTCTCCAGATAGAGCGGATAGCGGGAGTGATAGGGCGGATGTACGCTTAGCTACAGAATATGTGCGTTCGCACGGTAGCATAGAGCGCGTAGCCACATACTATGAGCGCTGGAAGTAGACTTCACTTCTTAAATCCCCATTAAAATAGCCTCGTTCTCCGTATCCGCGGAGAGCGAGGCTTTTTCGACCGTTATGTAGTAATCGAGTGAATCTGCACTGCTTGGGTTTGTGGTTTCATCAAACGATCCTCTACATAGCGGGTGTCCTAGATTACAGCGCAAAGCTGTATGTTTAGTTTACTTCCTTTGTTGCAGACATTCAACCTCAAAGAGTACGTAATGCAAATTGTCACATTTTTGACGCATTTGACGAAAATTGTACTTTTTACGTATCCCGTTGGACATCTTACTCGGTGCGCAAACCTTCATGTAATTCAGGTGTACTACGTTCCCAAAGTTCTGCGTTATGTGATTTCAGAAAGTCCTTAAGAATTTTTTTCGAACGATCGTCCATTTCGTCTACGATAATTTGTCTCTTCATGGATTTGTCCATACGGTTGACGTGGTCTGCCAGTAACTTGTAGCCACGTCTCTTCTCACGGTTGACGATCATTTCGCAAGCTGTGATACCTGCGTAATACGGACCTTCCTCACGGTAATCAATTGTCACCCAAACGAGCCAGTATGGTTTGCCGCCTTCAGAATCTTTGCGGTCTGTGGTGAATTTGATTCCCCGTTCCGTATCACTACGGGCATGCATAGCCCCCATTTCTACTTGTGCAGTGCCCGCTTCTACATCGATGATCACAGGCGAAATGTTTTCCAACGACAACGAACCTATGCCGAACCCTTTATGTCCATCTGTTGGGTCATTTTTTATTATCGTAAAGCCTAACTTTGGTTTTGAATTTTGCTCATTTGCCATATAAATCGACCTCCGTCTCTGTTATTATATGTACTATACCTGAATTTTCTGCTAAGGAGGAAACTAAATGCCATACGTCACAGTAAAAATGCTTGAAGGACGCACTGACGACCAAAAACGGGCACTCTGTGAAAAAGTTACGCAAGCTGTTGTGGAAACGACTGGTGCTACTACTGACAGCGTAACAGTTTTCATTGAAGAAATGCCAAAAAACCATCTTTTTAAAAATGGAAAACGTATGAGTGATCAGTAAAATCAGCAAAAGGATTCTCATCGTGAGAATCCTTTTTACTTGATCCATTTAGCTGACTGAACTTACTTGCATCTCTTCGATGAAGGCAAAAGCTTGATCCATTTCTTGATCAGTGAAGTTCAATTTGTTTTTCACGATACGCACTTTAGCAATTTGGTCCTCTTTGTCGAGCTGATCGAAAAATAGCAATGTTGAGACCAATTCCAAAAAGCGTGACGACTTCTCATTCAATCGCTCGATACATTTTGGCAACTGTTCTTTTGGTGCTTCTGCTGTCGTAAGGAATTTCGATCCTTCATCCGTCACTTGATAGCAATATTGCTTATACGAACCCTTGTCCTCAAAACGTTCAGCCAAAAAGCCCATTTCACATAATTCTTCCACTCGCAATGTCAGTTCTTCCGAATAAGGACCATACATATGGAGCTCATATTTCTCAGCAAACGGGAAATTCATTTTCTTTAATATATAAACCATCTTCTGCATTTTCTTACGGCCATTTACTTCATTCGCCAACGATATAAACTGAACGATTTTTGCATGCTCTTGCAGCAAGTCCCGCAACCCCTCTCTTAACCTCTTAACAATTCCAAAATCTTCTCATGCAACGGGTTTCCATCTACTAACAAGTCTTCAGGATAATAAATTTTATGATCTGTTCTGCGTTTTCCTGATATCGCTTCAACCACATCGGACAGCCGCGACAGTTCACGCAAATCGCCATTTTCTAGTTGTAAATAAATCGGCACACGCTCATTCTCTTCACCTGGACGATAAAAGTCGTAAGGCAAATCCGATGAAGAATCCGTCACTAAATAATATTCAGGATCGAGCCCTGCTTCTTTAAACAATGTAATCAGTTCACCGAATTTCATATATTGCACAGCGGGATCGAACTCGGCATATTGAAATAGCCGTCTGTTAACGAAGCGATCGCATAAATCCGCTAAAATCGTGTCATCTTCTTCCATCCACAGTTGAAAATATGTTAATAACACGCCCTCATCAAGAGCTATGTACTCTTTCAATTTGAACTCTTGAGCGAAGAACGAAATGAAATGCATGGGTTCTTGCTTAAATGCATACCCTGTTTCAAATAAAAATTTCGCTCTGTGTAAAATTTTAATAAGAATTACTTCCGCACTTCGCGACACGGGGTGGAAATACACTTGCCAGTACATCTGATAGCGGCTCATGATATAGTCTTCCACCGCGTGCATGCCGCTATGCTTGATGACTACTTGGTCTTCAGTCGGACGCATGACACGCAAAATCCGTTCCATGTCGAAATGGCCGTAGGAAACGCCTGTGTAATATGCATCGCGTTGAAGATAATCCATACGGTCTGCATCGATTTGGCTGGAGATCAAGCTGACGACCAGTTTGTCTGGATACGTTTTGTCGATCACATCTGCCACTTTTTGTGGGAAATCTGGCGACACACGACGCAGCACTTCATGGACTTCTGTCTGTTCCAATAAAATTTGCTGGGTGAATTGTTCGTGATCCAGATTGAATACTTTTTCAAATGCGTGGGAAAATGGACCATGTCCCAGATCATGCAATAATGCTGCACACAGGGCGACGAGTCGCTGTTCTTCGTTCCATTCTTTACGCCCCCTGAAGCCGTCGTCGAGAATTCGTCGGACGATTTCATAGACACCAAGCGAGTGCTGGAAGCGGCTGTGTTCTGCACCGTGGAACACTAGGTAAGTAGTGCCAAGCTGGCGAATTCTGCGCAGGCGCTGGAATTCGCGTGTGTTGACTAGGTCCCATATTACGCGATCCCGGACATGTATGTAGCTGTGTACAGGGTCTTTAAACACTTTCTCTTCGGGCAGTTTTTCGTTTTGGTACGCCATGTCGTCACCTCATCCTTCATTCGTTCCAGTATAACAAAAATCGACGTGACGTGACATAGTACTCTTTGACGGATTTTAAACGGGATTGTGTGTGGAATTTCAAATTTAAGATAGTGACTTAGTATCTACGAGGGGATTGCTGCTCCAGCTGGGGACGCTTTCCGGAGGGCGTGGCTTGAGCCTCCTCGTCCGCTTCGCTCCCTGCGGGGTCTCAAGGCGCACGCTGATCCTCCCGGAGTCGCCCCAGCTTCCGCAGCAATCCTACATGGTAAGTGGTAGAACGTGGTTCACCCTTTGTAAGCAGTGTGTAAGTTTTTGTTGTCTTTGAGCTTGATTAAGTTCAAGTTCCTACACAACTCTAATCACAATCCTAACTTCAATGAACTTCTATAAGTATCACCCACACACATTGCAAGGGATTGGCGCGTAGGTGGGGCGACCCCCAGAGGATCAGCCCGACAGGAGAGACAACCAAGGGAGCGAGAGCCGTCACGAAGAACGGCTTTTGCGAGTAAAAGCGAAGCGTTAAGAGCATATCATTGCACTAGCGAATTGGTTGGCTCGCCGCGGGCCCTCAGGAAAAAAGCGTCCTCTCCATAGCGCAAATCCCCACCCCAACACCCTTCCAGCCTCACCCCACTGACTTTACTTAACTCCCACTCACCTAAAAAAACGTCCATTTTATTACCATCTTCATAGAATTTTGTAACTCTCTGAATAAAAGACTCATCCCGTGGTCATAATGGCAGTAGAAAGAGAGTACAAGACAGGAGGCATGGAGATGGTGAAAGTTAGACAAGACGCTTGGTTAGAACAAGACGATGAATTATTGGCAGAGACGGTGCTACGACATGTAAGAGAAGGAAGTACACAGCTAGGTGCATTTGAGGAAGTAGGCGACGCCCTGAATCGAACAGCGGCAGCTTGTGGGTTCAGATGGAATGCAGTTGTTCGAAGAGACTACGAGGGTGAACTCTCTGAAGCGAAGAAAGAGAGAAAGCAAACGTTACGTGTGCTAGGTACAGATTTTAAAAGACGTAATCAGCAAATGTACAGCCCCGAGACAGGCGCAGATGGCCAGGAAAAAATCCAGGTTCCATTATCAGCCCTATCCCTCGACACGGTCATTGCCTATTTAATTCGCATGCATCATAACGGTGGTGCGGATACGGATGCACTTCGATGGAGACAGACAGCAAAAACAGCGACGGAACAAATGAAATCGCTAGAAATGCAAATTGAAGATCTGAAAAAAGAGAATAAAACGTTGAAAGATGACTATGAGCAATTCGTCCAAATCATGAATCGCGCACGTCGATTAATCGCTTTAAATGAAGAAAGCGAGCACGTTGCACCGTTGTTTAAAATGGAGCCAAATGGTAATCTAATCACATCAAAAGAGCCGCCAATCAATAACTGATTGGCAGCTTTTTTTCGTACTATGATAACATCTTTTGATTGCGTTCAAAGACACGTCGCAAATAGAATCCGTACAATTCCATTTCCTCGTCTGTTAACCCATCGTGACGCACATCTTCCGTCAACGAGCGCAACAATATCTGCAGACGAATAACGACTTCATTGACCGTCAAATGCGTATCCAGAATTTCCGATAACGATGCCATTGTATCAGGTTGGATTACAGGATAACTGAATTTCGTCTGTTGGCCCTGCAAGCCCTCCTCATAGACTTCACGTATTAACTCCGCACGTTCGGAACCACTGCCTTCAACGCATAAATATACTTGCACAGCAACTCCTTGACGCAAACGACGCTGTGAAACCCCAGCGAATTTCTTGCCATCGACACTTAAATCATATGATCCGGGACAATAAGATCCGACAATTTCATAGGCTTCTATCCGTTCGCCAAGCTCAGGAAATAATAGCTGAACTAGTGATACCATCGCTTCGTAGCCTATTGGAATGTCAATCGAAGACTTTTGTTCAGAGAAGATTAAGGAAATATTTACTATCCCTTCATCTAAGACGACTGCAAGCCCTCCCGAATTGCGAACGATCGACTGATAGCCATGCTGCTCAATTCCTTCCATCGCTTGTTGAATAAATGGCATTCGATGATCTTGAATACCTAACACGATCGTCTTATCATGTACCCATGTCCTGACAACCGGTACACTTTGTTGCTGCCCAACTAATTGGCATAACGTATCATCCATGGCGAAGGATTCGAGCGCAGAACGATTGCGTGCCGAAATGGATTCGTCGATGAAACGCCAAGCTGGTTGATTCAGTAAATGTTTATCTTGTGACATGTCTAGCTCTCCTATAGTGATTGATCTGGATCATATGTAGACGGTTCACAAACTACGAGCCTGTCATTATAGGCTCTGGGCTGCTGTGATGATAGAAAGTTTATAGACATCTTCTGCAGAACAGCCGCGTGACAAGTCGTTGACGGGACCATTCAAGCCTTGAAGGATCGGACCAATCGCTTCGTATCCACCTAGACGTTCTGTCAATTTGTAGCCGATGTTTCCAGCGTCCAACGTCGGGAAAATAAAGACGTTTGCATCACCTTTGATAACGGATTCTGGAGCTTTTTTCGCTGCTACACTTGGTACATACGCTGCATCAAATTGGAATTCTCCGTCAATCAATAGGTCAGGTGCCAATTCTTTAGCAATTCTAGCCGCTTCCACCACTTTTTTCGTCTCTTCTGTCACAGCAGAACCTGTAGTAGAGAATGAAAGCATCGCAACGCGTGGATCAATTCCGAATGCCTTTGCAGTTTTCGTACTTTCCACAGCGATTTCAGCTAACTCTTTGGCTGAAGGATTCACAGTAATGGCACAGTCCGCAAAAATTAGACGCTCTTCTTCTTTCATCATAATGAAAGCACCGCTCGTTTTTGAAACGCCAGGCTTCGTCTTGATAATTTGCAATGCAGGACGAACTGTATCCGCCGTCGAATGTGCTGCTCCACTCACCAAACCGTCTACACGTCCTGTATAGATTAGCATAGTTCCGAAATAGTTTACATCTTTCAATTGCTCGCGCGCTTGCTCAATTGTAGCTTTTCCTCCACGACGCTCAACGAATTTTTCCGCCAGTTCTTCAAAATAGGAAGCGTTTGCAGGATCAATCAATTTAATCTCAGAAATATCAAAGCCACCTTCTTTTGCTACTTTATTTACCGCTTCTTCATTACCTAATAAAACTGGCGTTATAATCCCCTCTTGTTGAAGATGTACAGCCGCTTCTACTATTCTTATGTCCTCTCCTTCAGGTAATACAATCGTCTTTCCTTTACCTTCCAATGTCTTACGAATACCTTCAAAAAGATCTGCCATGTGTAATTCCCACCCTTGTTATATTTTCCTATTTATCATACCTGAAAAGCCCAATTAATACACTAAGAATTCTGAAGTTTTCAGATAACTGTCTATTAGATATTCATTTTTGTAATGCCTGTTGTGGGTCTAACCTTATTCCTTAACGAGTAAAGACTGTTTATGATACACTTGATATAGAAACTACTTTATTTTAAAAGGAGACTGAATTCAAGTGAACGAAGCAGCTATTACATTAGACGGTTGGTATGTACTTCACGATTTTCGCACGATGGACTGGGCTTCTTGGAAATTGATTTCAAAAGAAGAGCGTCAGGCAGCAGTCAATGAATTCCTAACTTTTTTGGAGCGTATACAAGAAGCGGATGATGCTAAAACAGGTAGTCATGCATTTTATACAGTCGTTGGTCAAAAGGCAGACTTCATGTTAATGACATTACGTCCTACAATGGATGAACTTCAGCAGTTGGAAGCAGAATTCAATAAGTTAATAATTGCGGATTACACAATCCCAGCGTATTCCTATATATCGGTAGTGGAGTTATCGAACTACTTAGCAGGTGAATCTGACGAAGATCCATACCAGAATCCGCATGTACGCGGACGTCTGTATCCTGAATTACCTCGTAGCCAATACGTTTGTTTCTATCCAATGGATAAGAAGCGCGAAGGCGAAGATAACTGGTACATGCTCGACATGGACCACCGCAAAAGTTTAATGCGCAGCCACGGCATGATCGGCCGCGGTTATGCAGGTAAAGTGAAGCAAATCATTTCCGGCTCCGTCGGCTTTGATGATTACGAGTGGGGTGTCACGCTGTTCTCCGATGACGTGTTACAGTTCAAGAAACTCATCTATGAAATGCGTTTTGACGAAGTCAGCGCACGCTACGGCGTATTCGGCTCATTCTTCGTCGGTACAATTTTAGACGCAGACAAGCGCGAAGCATTTTTCGAAGTATAATAGGTTAGATCCAAGCCGCGAATGAAACACTTCGCGGCTTTTTTGTTGCGAAGAAAGAGGGATATAGGGCTAGTGGTTCGGGATTGAAGCTCCAGCTGGGGACGCTTTCCGGAGGGCGTGGCTTACTCAAATGCAACCTATAAAAGTGCATGCTCCTAACGCTACGGTGTTACTTAGAACTATCACTGTTAATAGCAAGAGAATTATTGTTGGCTTCTAACTTAGTTAACTTTAGACACAACATAAGGTCTTGAATTTCACTCTCCAACACCAGAAAGAGATACTAGTGAAGCGAAGTGGAAGGCGGCGACTCGGGGAGGATCAGCTCGACAGGTAAGACAACCAAAAGGAAGCGAAGCGACCTGGTTGGCTTACCGCGGGCCCTCCCGAACGCGTCCGCCTGGAACGCAGCGTAACGTTGCCTTCCCCAAATCTTGAACTCCCCACTCCAATTCAAAATGGAAACACTAGTGAAGCGAAGTGAGAGCCGTTACGAAGGACGGCTTTTGCGAGTAAAAGCGAAGCGTTAGGAGCATATCTTTGCACTAAAGGCGGCGACTCGGGGAGGATCAGCCCGACAGGTAAGACCACTAAAGGAGCAAAGCGACTAGGGGGCTTACCGCGGGCCCTCCCGAACGCGTCCGCCTGAAACGTAGCGTAACGGTGCCTTCCCCTAACTTTGAACCTACCTCTTCAAAAAACTTCATTCATACCCACTCACCCTCCAACATAAGATACAACCAAGGGGGTTTTGCTTTAGCTGTCATCGCGACAAACAAAAGGGAATTAAAGCGCTTGCTCGTCTCACACAGACTAGTTCACACGCAACGCATATTTCCCTCGCCCAACAAGACTGCCCGCGAGTAAAACTAACAGATCTGGAGAGGATGTTGAAATGGTTCAATATTATTGGAATCCCGGCTATGCCCAGCAACAAATGGTCCCACCACAAACAAATGTACAGGGGAACGTACCAACACCGCCTTTTAGAGAGCAGTCGTACATCGAGAATATCTTACGGCTTAACAGAGGAAAACCCGGTGTCTTTCATTTTTCATTCGAACATGCGGTAGAATCAGGCAAGAACACAAAAGCGATCACGGGTATGGTAGAAGCTGCTGGACGCGATCACGTCATCCTCAGTGAAGCCAAGACAGGACGACGTTATTTATTCCCTATGATCTACTTCGATTATGCGGAGTTCCCAGAGGAAGTAAATTACTTCAACCAAACGCCATAAGAAAAAACCGCTCATGCGTGAGCGGTTTTCCTATGTTACCTTCCAAATTTCACTGCAGCAATGATCAACATCATCCACCCTACGATGAATGCAATGCCACCAATCGGCGTGATCGCGCCAAGTATTCCGATTCCAGATAAGCTGAGTACATACAGGCTTCCAGAGAAAATAACGATACCCGTCAGAATTAAATAGCCTGCCCACGATAGTTGCGTCGATGGTCCAAGCAATGTGTCGCTCATCAAAATACCAATTGCGAGTAATGCAATCGCATGGAACATTTGATAGTGTACCGCGGTTTCCCAGACGGCTAAGTAATGTTCGGAAAGGCGATCTTTCAATGCGTGTGCACCAAATGCCCCAAATCCAACTGCAATCGCGGCATTAATAGCTCCTGCGATAATGAAAAACGGCATAATGATTCCTTCTTTCTAACGAATGTTGTATATTCTGTTTCCAGTCTACCATATTGAACCATGTAAAATGACAGGTGTTTGAACGATTTTTGGTGCTATCAGAAGTCAAACAGCGACTCTCCATTGGCATCCTCTTCACGCAATGGTTGCTCGTTCAGCGACGTAATTGGCGTCGCATGTACAGTGCTCGTTTGTATAGCTTGCGGGATGGACGGTACAGATGGCCTTTCATCACCAAGCATCAAATTACATAATGTTCGCACAGCATAGATCGCTTCTCTTCGTGCTGCTTCATCCTGTGTTTGTTTAGCCAAGCGGACTTGTCGCTCCATTTCTCCGAGCATTTGTGCAGCTGTGATCATCGCATTTTCATCCCCTTTTTCGGTTCAAATTTCATACACTCCATACCAGAGGAGCGCTTTACCACTATAGATGGTAACATTTTCGTCTTGAATCCATATGCCTTGCAGCCCCGCGGACTTGCGGGATCCCAAGTCGTATAAAAGAAGATACAGTCGAAGCAATTGACTGCCATCGTTACACATCCTTTCTCATTCATCACTTGGTCGTTTTCGCCCAATCTATCGGCTCTTCTCCCCACTCGCGTAAATACTCATTCGCTTTAGTAAACGGCTTACTGCCAAAGAATCCTCTGGATGCACTAAATGGACTCGGATGAGGCGATTCGATAATTGCATGGCGTCTGCGGTTGATCAATGCCGTTTTTTCCTGCGCATGTCTTCCCCATAAAATGAAAACGATTGGTGCACTGCGCATCGACAGTTTACGAATGACTTCGTCCGTAAAGAGTTCCCAACCTTTCCCACGATGCGAAGCGGCTGCCCCTTCGCGCACAGTGAGTACAGTATTCAATAATAATACACCTTGTTCAGCCCACCCTGTCAATGTTCCTTCAGTCGGGGCATCAATTCCAATATCTGATGATAGTTCTTTGAAGATATTGCGTAAACTCGGTGGCACTTTCACGCCAGGCTGGACAGAAAAACTCATACCATGAGCCTGTTTGGGTCCATGATAAGGATCTTGGCCCAAAATCACGACTTTGACGTCCTGAAAAGGCGTCAATTTAAAAGCTGTCCACATATCAGACATTTGCGGATAGATGATGTGATTTGTGTATTCTTCACGAAGAAAAGTACGCAATTCCTGATAATATGTTTTATCGAATTCATCTTTTAGTATGTGATCCCAATCATTACGAAACTCTGCTACCATTTGCATCACTCCTCAAATTCAATATCTAGTTGATAGCCTGCAAATGAAAACATGTCTTTTAGCGTTTTTACTGCATTTTGCTCTGCGGATTCTAGGACACCTTGTTCGGATGCCTCTTCCATTATTAACGTTTTGGCTTCATTCGCTAGCTCATAGCCTTCTTTAATATCTGCTTTTCCACGGAATAACCCTTCTACAGAATAGACTTCTACTTTATCGAAGTACAGTTCTGCACCACCGAGAAAATCAGCTTTCGGTATTGTCAGCTCAATACGTTTTTCGTCTTCATCCACTCGCATATCTTGCTCGGTGATTTCACTAAGATCAATTCCGGCTTTGATAGAACCTGGAATGACTACTAATAAATTCCGCTTCGTCCCAGGAAAATTGACTCCGATGTTTTTACCGAATAATTCATTGTCCGTGCGTTTGATGAGCACTTTCGAGTAAGCTTCTGCCGTTGTCAGTTCCTGTAGCTCTTGGACACGCTCGACAAATGCCGTCTTTTGTTCCGTAAAAGTAGAGCCCAATTGCATTAAATAAAAGCCTGCTATTGGCAGGGTAATAAGTGCGGCGACTAATAGTACAATGACTAAAATATATGTTCTTCTCCACGAAGTCCATAAAGTAAAAGCGATTTCGAGAATTCCTCCCCTTCGCTTACGTTTGGTCTTTTTCCGTCCAGCGAATGTTACAGCTGATTGGGCATTAGCTTCCGTCCATTCCTTCTTCTCTCTTTTAGACGATTCATGCTTACTCATGGCTCACATCCTCTCGTTTGTTCCAACACTCCGTTTCTATTTATACGTTCTGTCGAATAATAAGTTTCATTGGCAAGATCTGTACGTATTACAAGCTTTCTAGACTTTCATCATACCTGAGTTGTTTGTATTTCGACAATTAGTTGTATACTATACGTAACAATAAAATGTAGGATGCGAAGGAGAGAGTTATTATGTCATTAAAGAAAACCTTGACGATTGCAGGATCGGATACATCAGGCGGTGCAGGAATTCAAGCAGATTTAAAAACTTTTCAAGAGCACGGTACGTACGGTATGACGGCAGTGACAGTGATTGTCACGATGGATCCCGATCAGAATTGGTCACATAATGTCTACTCATTGCCGACTGATGTCGTAAAGGCCCAATTGAAAACAGCGTTATCTACTGGAATTGATGCTATCAAAACCGGCATGTTGAGCACAGAAGAAGTCATTCGAACGGCAGGTCAGGCAATTGATGAATCTGGTTTGGATCATGTCGTGATCGACCCTGTCATGGTGTGTAAAGGTGAGGATGAAGTATTGAATCCTGGGAATACGGATGCAATGATTACCTATCTCCTACCGAAAGCAGAAATCATCACACCAAATTTATTCGAAGCGGGACAATTAGCTTCTATGAAAACACCGAAAACAATAGATGACATGAAAATGGCAGCGCAGAAAATTCATGAACTCGGCGCTCGTAATGTCGTGATTAAAGGCGGCAAACAACTCGATCATGAAGAAGCGGTGGATTTGTTTTACGATGGTTCGACGTTTACGTTACTGAAATCAGAAAGATCCGATACCTATCATAATCACGGAGCGGGCTGTACATTTGCAGCTGCTATTACAGCAAATTTGGCGAACGGGTTGCCGATCAAAGACGCGGTCATTCAAGCGAAGCAGTTTGTCACAGCGGCCATTGCGCACGGTTGGAAGCTTAATGAGTATGTAGGACCTGTCATGCACGGCGCGAAAAATCAGTTCGACGTGCCACATGTAAAGTTGCAGGAAGTATAATGAATGCTTATAAGTCAGATGTAGTCCTGACTTATAAGCCGTCTAATCGCATTCAAACTGCAATATCTATATAATACTAAATAGAAAGATTGCAGCGTAATGCCTGCAAGATTTAGGAGGATGAGTATGGAAACGGTTGACGTGAAACATTTACAGGAGTTACTGGACTCCTTTGCCAATAAAGATGTCTACATACATTTAGAAACGACAAATGGATCGTATGCTTCTCATTTTCAAGAAGGATTTTTTAATGCCGGCGCATTTATTCGTAATGTCATTATTCGCTACGAACTTTGTAAGGTGACGGGCGAATCTCCACACCGTATCGGTTTGAAATTGCCGAGTGGTTGGATTTACGCACAAGGGATCACGCACTATACAGTTGACGAACATAATCGTTTACTGATGGCGGGACTCGGGCCTGATGGAAAACTAGCGGTAGCGCTTGAAATTAGCGAAACACCATTTACTTATTAAGAAAGGAGATTTTTTGATGTTGCAAAAAGAACGACACGTACTCGTTGTATTCCCTCATCCTGATGATGAATCATTCGGCATCGCTGGAACGATTGCACAATATATTGAAATGGGCGTACCCGTTACGTATGCTTGCTTGACACTAGGCGAAATGGGCCGTAATCTAGGAAATCCTCCTTTCGCAAACCGCGAAACACTACCACAAATCCGTAAACAAGAGTTGCTAGATGCGTGTGATGCGATGGGATTGACAGATTTACGCATGATGGGACTGCGCGACAAAACGATAGAATTTGAAGATCCAGAAAAACTGGTTAAAATGATGACTGACCTCATTGATGAATTACATCCTTCATTGGTCATCTCATTCCACCCAACGCTTGCTGTACACCCCGATCACAACGCAACGGGCGTAGCTGTGATTGAAGCGATGAGCCGCATGCCGGAAGCGAATCGACCGGTACTGTACATGAAAGCCTTCGATAATGACACGTTGAACCAACTTGGTGAGCCGCAGGTTGTGCATCATACACCTGACGTAGCAGATAAAAAGATTGCCGCCTTACGTGCACATGCCTCCCAGACGGTTTGGATGCTACCCGACATGGAAAAACGATGGGCTGCAAACGATAAAGATGCACTTGACTGGTTATATAACGAAGCGTTTTATATTCATGATTTCACGTAAAAAACCGCAAATCTGCGGTTTTTTTGTATCTTATACAAAATCACTTCTCTTCAAACGCTTTAATAAAGGCATATAAATCCTGCAACTTCTTTTCAAACACTTCCACGTTTAATGCACGATCCATTTGGATTCTTACGTTATTTTGTGATTGTACCGCGATTTGCATCTGACTTCCTGCTTCTCTAATTACCGTTTGATAACGGTGTCGTATATCATCGATTTGTCTCTCGGCTTCTTCATCTTCTGCACATAACGGCACAATATCCACTAATTCATCGCGCGGACTTTCCGCGTCGTAGGCATGAGGTTGTGTCGAATCGAACAGGCACACCGATAACTCAGGAAACAGTACTAAGTCGATACTTGCGGGATCCAATCCACACCAACCGTATAACACATCTAACCCACGTCGCTGCGCTTCGTCTCCTAACGCCCGCATCATCGTCGACTTGCCTGTGCCCGGTAATCCCTTGATCAAAAAGCGACGTTTTGTACGTTTCGTGATAGACGGGATGAAATCATGTGCGCTGCCAGATGATAATGAACCGACGATCCGATGCGAGACATGAGCTGATTTCGTTAGTTCAATCGTTCCAAATAATTCTCGCTTTAATTCTTCCGTAATCTCTTCGTGGCGGGGCCAATCCATGCGTGCGATATTCACTGCTTCCCATTCATCATGAATCGCTTTTGCCCGTTTTAACTCTTTCAACGACTGACCAAAACGTGTTTTCTCTTCTTTCAACAAAGCACTCACCTCATCATGCCGTCCGAGTAGCTGATCTTGATGATAGACGTCATAAAAACAAAAGACTTTATGGCGGTTACCAAGATCTGTCGGCTCGAAGGAAACCGGATGGGATGCTTGCAAGATGAAAAGTTCCAGTCCTTCAACGAAAATTGCATCGGTTTTATCCACATGTCCAGGATTCATGAATCGATCCACACTAAAGCCCTTGTTGACAAAATAGACCGCCAAGTCATTGAGCACTTGCGATAAGGAATGCGTAGGCAAACACTTCAAAAATATCGTCTTTTTTGACTCCGTGAGCAACTCTTCATACTTATGTTGCACGCCTTGTCCTGTATAAGCCGTTCCCATATATTCTGTAATATGTCCGTATATATTGACCATCCTTTCTTTCTTCATTTCATCATATGTATAGGTAAATAAAAAAAGCACAGCCGAGTAGGCTTATGCTTCTTAATAGTGTAATAAAACTTTTTCGTCCGTTTGATGAGTGATCTTCAATAACATTTTCTTACATTGTGGTAAGGCAATTTGAATGATTTGACCAGAGAATAGGACAACAACCAATGTACCGACCCCTACAGGTCCACCAAGCAAGAAACCGATAAGTGTGGCGATCGCTTCAATCGCGGTCCGTACCAATCGAAGACTCCAGCCAAACTTTTCAACAAACAACAGCATCAAGCTATCCCGAGGTCCAGCCCCAAGATTCGGTGATACATATATCCCTACCCCATAGGATAAGACGAATACACCGGCGATGAAATAAATAATTTGCACTGTCAATGAAGTCACATCAGGTAAAAGCCAGTTGAAAAAGTCGATAAATAATCCGATGACCAACATATTAAGCCATGTACCTAGTCTCGGCCATTCCCTCAAAATAATCGATGTCACCGAAATGATAACAAAACCCGATATAATACTCCATGATCCTATCGTTAATCCGAAGTTTTGATACAAACCGAGATGGAGCACGTCCCACGGAGCAATCCCAAGCCGCTGACCTTTAATCATCAACGAGATGCCAAGCGACATGATCATCATTCCCGCGATGAAAAATATCCATCGCCAAGCTAATAAATTACGCATATACATTCTTCTTTCTTCTAAAATATCAGTGTACTCATGGATTCATTGTAACAGAAATCAAGAAAGTTGCTATGTACTTACTTTACGAGATCACTAAATTGTGCTTTTGCAATCCGTGCCAAGTCTTGTGGTGACAATTTCATTTGCAATCCGACTTTGCCCGCACTGACATACATATAGTCGAGCGTTTCAGCTTGTTGGTCAATAAATGTCGGAAATTCACGTTTCATACCGATTGGCGAACAACCGCCACGGACATAGCCCGTTTCTTTCGTCAATTCTTTCATAGGCAGCATTTCGACTTTTTTAAAGCCTGCGGTTTTCGCTGCTTTTTTCAAGTCTAATTCATCCGAAACGGGAATGATAAAGACGAGTAAGTCTGTTTTACTTGCCATGGCAACGAGCGTTTTATAAACAGTAGAAACCGATACATTCGTTTTTTTCGCAACGGAAACCCCGTCATTCTGACCGTCATCCGTTTGATAGCTGTGGATTTCATGGGGAATCTTCTCGCTTTCGATGATGCGAATTGCGTTGGTTTTCGGCAACTTTTTCTTTGACATAAGTAGTACTCCCCTTTTCTTCAATGTAGTAGAAAGCTAGCAGAATATATGATGTGAAAAAAGCCCATTTCACTGGATTCCAGCAAAACGGGCTTCATTTTCAAACGAATCAGATCAAATGCTGATATTCATTTGTGGCTGATCCATGTCGTACTGATTCATTCTGGCTTGATTTTGTACTTGATAGAGAGTAAATGCATGACTATATTGTTGTTGCATACGATTCGGTCTATTAGTTGCTGCGGTACTGTCAACGCTACTCATGAGATCACGAATAGTTTTGGCCCGATTATGTAACGCTAATTGTAGTTCAGCTTGTGTGATTTTCGCAGATGCATTACTAGCTAGCTGATAATCCGCTGTCGTTGGTGGTGATTCAGAGTATGCCTCTTTGCGGACTTCACGCCACAAATCAATCGTTTCATCCAAGTTATTACCGAGCGGAATCGAGATATTCTTCATCTGTCCCGCACCAAGCTTCTGGAAGTCTGTTTGCATTTCTTCCGGTTTTTCAATTGGTTGCGAGTTTCCGCGCAGCAATGCGACTAATTCATCTTTGGTCTTTTGCGCTAGTTCACGAAATTCTGTTTGTCGTTCATAAGCATTTTCAGCATTCATTTTCCGGATTGCATCATACCGCTGTAGTTGTTCGGCGGCGTTCGCAAACCCTATTACAGCATTCATGGTATCCACCTCCGAATAGGATTTTTCGATATGTACAGCTAGTATAACTAGTTTACGCGGTAGCGCGTGAACTGCCAATCCATCAAAAGATTGGATTCGCGCGGGATTGGTATTTTCATTTTATCCTTTAGGTACGCATTTCATACTATATGGATATGCGAGCCGGGCGATATTTACTAGTGTTTGTTATGGGAATATGTGTAGTAAGAGTACCCTTTTTTATATGTGATCAAACAACACCGCACACTAGTTGATGTAGTGTGTGGTGGAAAGTGCTGAAGTTCAAGGTCGAATGATGTTTGTAATGTATGTTTAGTTAGTTAGGGCATGGGATTGAAGCTCCAGCTGGGGACGCTTTCCGGAGGGCGTGGCCCGAGCCGCTTCCCTCGCTTTCAGCTCAGTCCAGGGTCTCGAACTCACGCTGATCCTCCCGGAGTCGCCCCAGCTTCCGCTTCAATCCTACGTTGATAGTGTAAGTACGTAAATCAGTCATTGTAGATAGATTGTGAATTAGTGTCGCCTTCGAACTTAGTTAAGTTCAAGGACAGATCTAATTTGAGTCCCAGTCTTTCACTATCGATAGTATGCAAATTAGAAAAGCCCTTGAACCTGTTTAGGTTTAATGGCTTGGTTCATATATATATAAACGATTACAATTCTAACTTTACTGTACAACAATACGTATTAACCACTCATCTTACGAGGGATTGACGCGTAGGATGGGCGCTCAAGAAAGCGTTCTCTCCGAAGCGCCAATCCCTAGCCCCCACACTATTGCAACACAATCCAATCCCCATCCATTCACTCAATCTTTCATGATCTTCGGCGGTGTTTCTCCTGGAATCGCTGGTTTTTCTTGGGGTGTATCTTCCAAGAACTTTGTCTCTACGATTTCTTTCGGTACACTTGCTTTGCCGTTCTTTTCTTCCAGTCGGTCAATTGTCCGCTCGATCGTTTTGTTTAACGTCGAAAGCGCTACGATTGTATCCCCCGTTTGTGCTTGCAGTTCTTTCTCTGCCGTGTAGAACTCCATGTCTCCATTTGCACGGATGATGTACAACAATATTGATTGATCGTCGCGCTCGCGTAAGTACTGCGTGTAGCTATATTGTTTCGTCAACAACGTCTTACGGAATACGTGCCCTTGATTGATACGTTCATCCAGTTCATGAATCGTCAAGTTCGGTGTGAACAGGAATTGCCCTGTCGCTAGGTTGAACTGTTGATCTGCACTTCGTTTATGTGTGGTCGTTTGAAACAGTAAGTCTCTTCCTAGATCTGGCGTAAAATCGGCACATACGTGTGAGTTATAGGTATCCGTCTTAGTCATGGCCAAAATATAACGGTATGGCGTTAAATCTAAGTGATAGCCTGTATGCTCGGATAAAATATCTCCCTTAAACGTTGGTATGCTGAGTTTTCGCGCATTAGACAAGCCACCCCAAGAGTCTTCCACAACTAAAACTTTGTGACCAGCAGTACTAATATTCTTCGCAAGTTCCGCTACGAATCTTGTACTGCCGATTAGTACTACGCCCGATTCAATCGGCGTGGCCAAATTCAGTTTCTTGGCAAGCCAGCCAATCGAGAAGCCATGTAAGATGACAGTCGCAAATACGAGCGCGAAAGTCAACGCGGTTAAAAGCTCCGCATCTTGATAACCGTTTTCAAGCAATATGGTCGCAAAATAGCCTGATACAGTCAGTGCCACTATCCCCCGTGGCGCAATCCAACCGATGAGTGTTTTTTCACGATTCGTTAAATCCGTGCCGATTGTTGATACCCATATCGATAGCGGCCTAACGACAAATAACATCGCGAGTACGTATAGAATAATTTTTGGATTCAATATTTCAATCAAAATATGTGGATCTAACGATGCCGTCAACATGACGAATATTCCCGATATGAGCAATACTGAAATATTCTCTTTGAAATTGCGAATGTCTTCTAAAGTAGTCAAATGCATATTCGCCATCGTCATCCCCATCGCTGTGACTGCCAATAAACCAGTCTCATGCATGATTTCATCCGATAATACGAAGACAAATAACACGAGGCCGAATAAGATTGGCGCTTTTAAATATTCCGGTACCCAGCCCTTTTCAAATGCTGTGCCTAGAATCCGGCTCGTTCCCCAACCAAGAAGTACGGAGAACAATGAAGCACCAAAAAACAGCAACATCGCTTTGGCCGTTACTTCACTATTGACGAATTTGATGACTTCAAATGCAAATACGGCTAGAAGTGCACCGAACGGATCAACGACGATTCCTTCCCACTTTAATATTGCGGCCGCACGGGGCTTTAAGCGCGCCTGTCTAAGTAAAGGCAAGATTACAGTAGGACCTGTGACGATAAATAGGCCGCCAATAATGAATGCCACTTCCCATGATAATCCTGCGATATAGTGAGCCGCAAGTGAACCAGCAATCCACGCAATAAATGCACCGAACGTTACGATTCTCGCAACGGGACGTCCAAATCCTTTAATTTCTTTAAAATCGAGGTTCAAACTGCCTTCAAATAAGATAATAGCCACTGCGAATGTAATGATGGGTGAATATAGATCCCCCATTGATTGTTGCGGATTAATCAAACCGAAAATCGGTCCAACTAGTAGTCCCGCAATTGCCATCACGACAATCGCTGGCATTCTTGTACGCCACGCTACCCATTGCGACGCTACACCAATTAACACGACCAACATTAAATCCATAACCAACGAATTGAACATCAGGTAGGCCGCCTCCTTCCCTCTTTGAAACCTTTCTAAATCGCTTTCTTCTCATTGTAATAAACTATTCCCATTTTTCATAGGGTAAGGGGAACAAGTAGTTTCAGAAAGGGTGGTTCCAATCGAAAAACAAGTCAAAAAAACAATCGCGATCTATCTTTCCATAACAGAAGGCAAAGGAAGTTATCCTTTACGACGTGCACTACTACTGGCAAATACTCTAAAAAACGAAGCACAAGTCATCTTTTTATACGACCAAGAAACGCCAGTTCCAAGCGAACATTTCACGTGCCATAAAGTAATTGGTCCTTCCTCCTTAATTAAATTAATAGGTAAGCTTCAGCCTGATCTTTTGATTCGTGACAGTGGTCCAAGCTATAAAGAGGAAATGACCAAAATTCATGAACTAGTACCAAGTATTTTACATTTCGACGATTTCGGTGATGGTGGACAATTGGCAGACTGGGTGATCCAGACGCTGTATCCGGAAACTCAGGAACTCTATGCTGAGCACTATATCGTGGGGCCGCAGACATACATGGCAGACGCGTCACTGCAATCTTTTCGGCATGCCGGTTTAAAAAGAAAATCCCCGTCTTCTTCGCAACTCGTCATTTCATTCGGCGATGAGGATCCGGGCAATCTCACATTCCGGGCTTTGCGACATTTAAAGCAACTGCAAATTCCTTTATCCGTACTGGTACTGCTTGGAAAGAATTATAAACATGATGTGAGTGAAATCCAAATGATGGCATTGAGTCGACCGAACACCAAAGTCGTACAAGCCCCAGACAACCGTGCAGAACTGTTCTCAAAAGCCGATATGATTCTGTGTGATGCGGGTTATACACCATATGAAGTAGCCGTTATCGGTGTGCCTTGTATTGTACTTGCCCAAAACGAATTCGAATCAAACCTCGGATTTCCAACCGAGAGAAACGGCTTTACACATCTCGGCCTCGGTCGTAAAGTAACTCAGTCGAACTTACTGAACGCGATCATGGAACCATTGCTACATGATGCACGTAAGGAACGCGCGATCAAAAAGCAGTTACAGAACGATATCGGGAATAGTGAAGAAAAAGTGCTTGAAGCGATCCGTTATTTGTTGGAGTTCCCTAAACGTACAAGGCAGGATATGTTACACTAAGGGAAAACAGATGATAGGAGTTTTCCCTTATGACAAAGGATCAGTTGGAACAAGAGATCGCGGAGCTTAAGATGGACTACATCAGCCTGCAAGGAGATATGGAGAAGTTGGAGTCGACCGGTCATGTGAAGATGATTGAAAACGCGGAGCTGCGTCTTTCTAAAATGGAAGAGCGTCTCGCGGATTTGAATAAACAGCTTGCTGAAGCGACGAATTAATACGAACAACCTCCATCAAGTATTGCTGATGGAGGTTGTTTTGTAAGTTTTGGATATAGAACGGCTGGCTGTGGGGTTGGGGTGGGGATTGGCGCTACGGAGGGGACGATTTCCTGCGGGCATGGCTTGAGCTTCCTCGTCCGCTAAGTGCAAAGACGTGCTCCTAACGCTTCGCTTTTAATCGCAGAAGTAATTGCTATTCCCGCGGGATTCGCCCCTCCTACGCGACAATCCCTTGTCTATTGAACATGTTTAAGTTCAAAAGTAAGAGTGTTGGAGTGGCTAGTAAATTAGTGAGTGTGAGGGGATGGAAGCTCCAGCTAGCGGACGCTTTCCCATGGGCTCGGCTTGAGCCTCCTCCCCTGCGGGGTCTCAAGGCTCTCGCTGATCCATCGGGAGTCGCCGCTAGCTTCCGCTTCCATCCTACCCAGATAGTAGGTAGAAATAGATCACTCATTGCCGGTAGTGTGTGACTTCGTGTTGTTTTTGAACTTATTTTAAATTCAAGTACAGTTCAAGTTCAAAACTACTTACTATCTGAACTTCAAAGGTCTTCGAAAAGTATTACCTACTCACTTTGCAACAATAATTAACACACCATCTCCAGTAAGTAATTCAAAGTACCCCCATTATCCACGTAGGATGGAAGCGGAAGTTGGAGCGACCCCTGGAGGATCAGCGAATGCCGTAGCGAAGGACGGCATTTGCGAGTAAAAGCGTAGCGTTAGGAGCATGCACTTTTATAAGTTGCATTTGAACAAGCCACGCCCTCCGGAAAGCGCCCCCAGCTGGAGCCTCAATCCCCTTGTGCTTACAAATTCACTCTCAACATACACGCCCTAGAACTTAATCCCCTCTTACCCCATAAAAAAAGCCCACAGCAAGTGTGAGCTTAGGCCATAACATACTCTTCAGCTGCCTCGTCTTGTACGAGCAACTCTTTCAGGTACTTCTTCGCGCGGAACAAGCGGGACTTCACAGTGCCGATCGACACACTCATCAACCCTGCGATCTCTACTAACGAATATTGATTCACATAGAAATACTCAATCGTTTTTCGGTAAATACCATCCAACTCGCTGATTTTCTGTTGCACTAGCTCTGAAATATCGCTCTGCTCCATCAACTCAGCAGGTGTTTTCGCATTACTAGGAACCAAATCTAAGATCGGAACGTCTAATGTATCAGGTTGATTCATCACGTATTGACTCTGTCGTACATTTTTTCTGTAACGGTCGCGAAATGTGTTCATACAAATCGTTGTCAACCAAGCCTTCATACGGTTGACTTCACTCATTTCACCGCTGTAGCGCACTACTTTTACCCATACGTCTTGCATGAGATCTTCTGCTTCTTCTTTATTGCGAGTCAGTTTAAGACATAAATGATATATATAGCGTCCATATTCTTCGTATAATGCGTTTAAGTCGTTTTTCATAATAAGTAGCCTCCGTTTTATAACTGGTACCCTTATTATCATAGACACACACATTACGAGCTATCGCTTTCTCTTTCAGTAACCTTACAATTGTGTAAGGTTACTTGACAAACTCTACGCTTCAACGACCTCTTCTTTTGGTTCCTGCTTGGTAATCTTTAGGCGCAAAATTCGCGTTCTGTCCATTTCTTCAATTTCAAACAACAACGAATTATAACTAAACTTCTCGCCTTCTTCAGGGATATGACCCACTTCCTGAAAAACAAATCCACCGATAGTATCGTGATCGGTAGGTAACTCTATATCGAGTAGTTCAATCACGTCTTCAATCTCTAAACGTCCTTGACAGACTAGAAGATTCTCTTCTTTTTCGAAGACCATCGACTCTTCCTCCACGTCCGTTTCATCCTCTATATCCTGTCCAATCATTTCTTCAATAATATCTTCCTGTGTGACGATCCCAAGTGTCCCACCATATTCATCTAGCACAATCGCCATATGTTTCTTTTGCGTTAACATACGCTTAAACACAAGCTCTACACTTGCGGTCTGCACGACGAACAAAGGCTGGCGATCAATTACCTCCGCAAACGTTCGCTCGGGAAACATTGACCACTCAATCAACATTTTGGAATAAAAAATACCGACCACTTTGTCGATACTCTCTTCATATACTGGATAGCGGGTATAGAAATACTGCAATACGACGTCACGTACTTCTTCATACGTAGAATCCATCGACAATGAAATAATATCCGTACGGTGTGTTTCCATTACGTCGCTAACATCTTTATCCCGAAAATCTAGCATACCCTTTAGACGGATTGATTCATCCTGACCGAATGTACCTTCAGTAGATGCAATGTCCACCATGGAACGCACATCTTCCTTCGTCAAAGTGGCTTCCGTCACCGTTCCTTTTGAAATTAAGCGAACGAAGAAATTGGTAAACAATGATAGGAATAACGTCAATGGAATCATTAACTTCACGAGCACCGAAATGGGTGGTGCTACAAAATACGCGATACGATCCGCAAATGTTGCAGCAATCGTTTTCGGCAATACCTCTCCGAATATAATCAAAATAACCGTTAAGATCCCTGTCAGTAACCCAATACTCAATCCTTTATCAATTGCAATCATCGTCACAATCGTCGGCATCAAAATATTCGCAACATTATTCCCAATTAATATGGCCGTAATCATACGGTCCGGCTTGGAAATCAATTTTCGTAATTTTATCGATTTAATGTCTCCTTGATCCGCACGCAATTGAACTTTCATTCGATTGATAGCGGTCAACGCCGTTTCACTTCCCGATAAAAAGAAGGACAAAAATAAACATAGTCCCAGTGCAATAAACAATTGCGTCTCCTCCAACGTTTCTCCATTTATTTGTCATCATTCATCATATGTTATTGCCATGAATCCAACATTTCTTATTTCATAAGTATATCACATATATAAACTGAATCGTTAATGCAACATACAGGTAGGACGTATACTTTTATCATTCAGTTCCCTTACCCGTAAGTGCCTAAACCTTAATACCTCACGAATTTCTGCTATACTGTGATATAGAAAATATCCAAAGAAAAGAGGGTTTACCATGACTTCATCACAAGCATTGGATCACTATTTCACAACCAACCGTGACCGCCACTTGGAAGAGTTAACGAGCTTCTTGGCAATTCCAAGCATCAGTGCACTTTCCGAACATCAATCAGATATGCAAAAAGCAGCAGAATGGCTGTCGAATGAATTCGAAACAATCGGTTTGGAAAACGTGTCAATTGAAAAAACAGCTGGACAACCCGTTGTCTATGCGGACTGGTTACATGCTGAAGGTCAGCCAACCATCCTGATCTACGGCCACTACGATGTGCAACCTGTTGATCCGCTTCACTTATGGGAAACACCTCCATTTGAAGCAACAATCCGTGATAATAAATTATATGCACGCGGAGCAAGCGATGATAAAGGGCAAGTGTTTATGCACAGTAAAGCAATCGAGGCGCTGATGAATGTTGAAGGAAAACTACCTGTTAACGTCAAGCTAATTATTGAAGGAGAAGAAGAAATCGGTAGCCCGAGTCTCGAGGAATATATCCAAAATAATCAAGACAAGCTAGCGGCAGACTTCATCGTCATTTCAGATACAGGCATGTACGGACCTGGGCAGCCCGCCATTTGCTACGGACTGCGTGGTTTAGCCGGCGTACAAATTGATGTGAAAGGTCCTAAAGGCGACTTGCACTCCGGACTGTATGGTGGCGGTGTTCAAAATCCAATCCACGCACTCGTCGAAATCTTGGCTTCATTCCGTGATGCCGAAGGAACTATCGCAATCGACGGATTCTATGATCAAGTTCGCGATCTAACAGAAGAGGAGCGCGCGGGTTGGGCTGCTCTCGACTTCGATAAAGAAGCAGTGAAAAAAGAAGTCGGTGTCAAAGAACTCACTGGCGAGCCAGGCTACACGTACACAGAACGTACATGGGCTCGCCCTACACTCGAAATTAACGGTGTATTCGGCGGATTTTCAGGAGAAGGTATCAAAACCGTCCTTCCTTCCGAGGCCGGAGCGAAAATCACATGCCGTCTAGTCCCTGATCAAGAGCCGGATGAAATCATAGAAAAACTACGCGCGCACATCGCGAAACACGAACCAGTCGGATGTGAAGTGACGGTTACTGAATTTGATAAAGGTAAACCTTATTTAACTCCATACGATCACGAAGTCATCCAAGCGGCTGGCAGAGCGTACGAGCAAGTATACGGCGTACCTACCGTCTATACACGCGGTGGCGGCTCCATACCCATCGTCGCTGCATTCGATGAAATCCTAAATATACCTGTCGTTTTGATGGGCTTCGGACTGGATACAGAAAACTTCCACGCACCGAATGAACACTTCCATTTGGAGAATTTCGATAAAGGACTGCGTGTTATCAGTAATTATTATGGAGAGATCGAAAAACTAGGGCTATGATTTGCGAGCGGATAGATGGGTTGATAGAGCGGTTGCTTGCGTGCATTGAGCGCTCGTGGCGTTGCATAGAGCGGACGCGTGAGTCCATTGAGCACTCGTGGCGTTGCATAGAGCGGACGCGTGAGTCCATTGAGCGCTCGTGACGTTGCATAGAGCGGATGCGTGAGTCCATTGAGCGCTTCTCCCTTCTCACATACAAGAAACAGGCTACTCCACAAATGGGGTAGCCTGTTTTGTATTTTATTCGTATATCCACATGAAGAATGGCACTTTACCACTCTCAAGATTCCTCTTCTTCGTCCTCACTACTTCCAAAGTACGTAATGATTTCTTCTACCGGCTTACGTGGTGAGGCTTTCGGTGACGTATCGAAATAGCCGAACTGCAACATGCTGATGATGCGTTCGCCCGCCTCTACGCCTAAACGCTCGCGGAATTTCGGGTGATCGATGAACGGTGGCGTCTTCCAACAAGTACCAATTCCTTTATCCCAAGCAAGCAATTGAATATTTTGAATTAGCGTGCTAGCTGCTGCGTAATCCTCCAGCCGTTCTTTTTGGCGTACATCTTCAGGTACGATGACGAAAACAGCTGCACCGGCAGTCGAGAACTTCTTCATTTGTTTTTCAAGATCCTCAGCAGAAAGCTGTTTCCAATTTGCTACACCGAACTCCTTCAAGACGTCCAAAAGCTGTTCATACTGTTCACCTGTCGCTACGATCAATCGCCAAGGATTCCGGTTTCCGTGGTTTGGAGCCCAAACGGCATCTTCTATAATTTCTGGAATGATCTCTGGTTCGATCGGTTGTCCGTTAAAATTCTTAATAGAGCGCCGTGTAACAATGGCCTCTCTTACCGATAATGCTTGTTCATTCACACTCAACCTTCTCCTTTGCAATAAGTATCTATTTTTCATTATACCCTAACTTGGTAGTCTGTTGCTAGAGGCTATGAGAAACACTTTGATGCAGAACTGGATAATTATGAGAAATGATCATTAATTTTAAAAAAGATATACTTCGCATTTGGCGAGTAAGCATAGGAGTCCTTATAATCCCACGTGCGGTGATATGCGTTATACGTATGGGCATTGACGAGCGGCATATCTCCGTCCTTGGCAGTTACAATCGTCGTATGGTCGAAACGCCCGTCTCCATGGAAGTCATACGAAATGATATCGCCTAGCTGCAATTCTTGGGGAGTTTTTACTTGAGTTGCAGTCAGTCCTTTTGTAGAAGTCGCTAAGTACCATCGCATTGAGTGAGCGACGGTATAACTGAAGCTCCACGTACCTTTACGCATCCACCAACCCTTTTCGCGGTTTGGTTGTCCATGCATCGGTGCTCCACCCGCCAACAGACATTGTGAAATAAAATTCGTACAGTCATCTTCAAAACTGGGGAAGGCAGGGTTTCTGCTATTCCACCAAGTGTCTGCATAGTCTACTGCCGCTTGTCGATTGTACAAAAAAATCCCTCCTTGCCATATCATATGACAACGAGGGACGTTCAATTAGTGATGTAATACTTTCGATAAAAAATTCTGGGCGCGTTCGGAATCGGGATTCGTGAAGAACTTGGCAGGTGATGCCTGTTCCACGACTTTTCCGTCTGCCATGAAGATGATCTCGTCACAAATTTCTTTGGCGAAGCCCATTTCATGTGTCACGACGACCATCGTCATACCACTTTCAGCCAGTTTTCGGATGGCATCGAGAACTTCGGTGACCATCTCGGGATCGAGTGCGGAAGTCGGCTCATCGAAAAGCATCACTTGCGGATCCATTGCGAGCGCACGCGCTATCGCGACACGTTGTTGCTGACCGCCTGATAACCGATTCGGATACGCGTCAAATTTATCGCCAAGACCTAGTGAAGTCAGCAACTCCTTCCCTCGCGTTTCCGCAGCGCTTTTGCTTAGTCCTTTTACATTGATAGGTGCAAGCGTGACATTTTGCAACGCTGTAAGGAAAGGATAGAGATTAAAGCTTTGGAACACGAATCCGATTTCAGAACGCGCTTTGTTAATATTCACTTTTCTATCGTGTATGGAAACGCCATCTACTACAATTTCTCCGTCATCGATAGGTTCGAGCGCATTGATCGTACGAATTAATGTAGACTTCCCTGCTCCACTTGGGCCAATGATGGCCACAACGTGTGATTTAGGTACTTCAAGCGAGACATCTGTCAGCACTTGGTTCATACCGAATGTTTTATTTACGTGTTTAATAGAAATCATTTCTGGCACTCCTTCACGTCAAGCTTCATGAATTTTCTCTCGCTAATAACTTTTGTTCGATCGCACGAATGATCATGGATAACGTGAACGTCATGGCAAAGTAAACAAAACCGATGAATGTCCATACTTCTATGGAACGCATACTAGTGGCCACGAGATTCTTCGCGTTCAACGTCAATTCCGTCGCACCGATGACCGAAATCAAAGAGGAGTCTTTAATTAGCATGATGAATTGTGAAGCAAGTGGCGGTAGAACTCTTCGGAAAGCTTGTGGCAAAACGATCAAACGCATCGCCTGCCAGTAGGTCATACCTGACGAACGAGCCGCCTCCATCTGACCTCTTGGCACACCTTGTATTCCTGAACGAACTATTTCTGCAATGAATGCTGCGGTAAAAACAGCCAAACCAATAATTGATGCCCAATAAGAACCGAGCTTTAAAAATTGACCGAGTACAAAGAAAATCCAAATCAATAGTACAAGCAACGGCACGCCGCGCATGACTTCTACATAGGCTGAGGAAAGAATACGGATGAATCTATTGCGGGAAATCCTACCCATTCCGATAATAATCCCCATCGGAATAGCCAGCAATAATGCGATCGCTGAAATTTCAAGAGTTTTCAGCGCCCCTTCAATAAAGATATCCATATTTTGCGATATTACACTGAAGTCATATTCATAGCCGCCCATATTATTCTCCCGAAACCTTATCTAGCCAGTCGCTTTCTTCAAACCAACGACTTCTTGATGCTAGTTCTTCCGGGCTGTCAACATAGCTGTGCAAGAATGAATTCAACCATTGAATCGTTTCAAAATCATTTTTCTTTACTGCAATTCCGAGATTCTCAGCAGACATCAAACCTTCTACTTGATGAACTTCTCCTTCATGTTCCAAACGCCAAACAGCAATGGCAGGTTCATCATACACAACGGCATCAGCCTGTCCTGAACCCATTGTCGTAGCTGCTAACGGGAAATCCTCGAAGTCTACTACCTCCGCATTTTTGAACTGAGACTTCGCAAGCAATGCGCCCGTAGTCCCGATACCTACCGCAATTTTATTCCCCTTGACGTCAAGCTCTTCCCATGATTTGATACCCTTATTCGCAGCTGGCACCATGATCGCCTGACCTGTTTTATAGTAAGGATTGGACATGCTAATGGATAATGCACGATCCCCACGAATCGTCATACCTGCGATGACCATATCTACCTCACCTATTTGCAAAGCCGGTCCTAAGCCATCAAATACGAATTGTTTAAACTCTACTTCCGTATTTAACGCTTCACCCACTGCGTTTGCTAGATCGATATCATACCCGACATAACCGCCTTCAATGCTTTTCATTTCAAAAGGGAAATAACCTGGTGCAATTCCAACCACCAATTTTTTGTTGTCTTTAATATTCTTCAACGTGGACTTCTCTGTTGAGCCTGCCCCTCCATCGTTACTGCTACATCCCGCAACGACCAATACTAGGATTAGCAATAATGCTGTAAACATCTTCTTCATACATTTCCCCTTCTCTCTCTTTACTAGTATAAATATTCTAAATTAATACAATTATAAGATACGGCCTACCAACTGTCTACAAGTATATGTATACGTTTGCTTGTATACTCCATATATTGGACAAGATCTTATAACGATTACTTTCTATAGTATTCAATATACATTACAGTGAATAATTATACAATAGTAAATAGTTTCATTACGCATGGCGAAGGAGAAGATAGGTTTACTAGTACTGTCTCGAATAAAAAAAACGACAGTCCGTTAGAGATTTCTCTAATGAACTGCCTTCTTTATTTTAATGGAGCATAGGGGGCTCGAACCCCTGACCTTTGCACTGCCAGAGCGTCTGTCTGTATTTTTTGTATAATTTATAGAATGATAAACATTGTCCCATAAGCTTTTGCGAGCGGTATATTGCGTTCCATTATATTCTTTACGATTAAAAAAGCTGGATAGTGTCAACAAACTGTCAACAAAAACTGCTTATCTCCAATGCCCAAACTACAAGGACACCACGCTAAAACACCTCACTGAAACCCATAATTATCATAGTCCTTATAAATTCCCTACTACTAAACACTCTCAATATTCAACATGAACATGAACATGAACAATTATATGTGTGTAAGTTTATAGCTACTAATGCTTCAAGCTTTTTTTGAATGAAAAAGTACTTACAAATCAGTTTAAAAAGAATATAATTAGGGCTACAAAATTTGGAACTTAGCTTTTTCTGTTATAATGGTAAAAAGATAGGAAAGGAGAATGGATAATAATGTCTAGAAAAGACTTACTTACGTATGAAGACTTAATAAAAAAGATGCAAGCTATGGGTATTAGGTTTAATATTGTTAATACAGATGAAGCTATCAATGTAATGAGAAATCACAATTACTTTTTCAAACTTGGATCATTTAGGAAGAACTATGAAAAAAATGATAAAGATAATAGGTATAATATAGAATTCGCTTTTTTATCAGACTTAGCAACATTGGACATGCGAATAAGATATATATTTTTACATATGTGTTTAGATATTGAACACTCCATAAAATGCCGTATTTTAGATGACATAACATACCATACTAATGAGGACGGATATGAAATTATGTTAGATTTTTTTAAAACAGAATACGGGGATAAAGATCGAGTCTTTAGCAATGTGATGTTTGAAAAAGAAGGGGTAAAATCTTTTAAAAAAGGATTCGAGAAATACTATGATGATCCTCCGATTTGGGTGTGCTTAGAGTTAATGAGTTATGGTTCACTTTCTGCATTTGTTGATTTTTATTACGCTAGAAGAGAAGCAAACGTGGAATTCAAAAAAGCGAATCAATATATTCGACTTGTTAAAAACATAAGAAATAAATGTGCTCACAGCGAACCCGTAATTTCCAAGCTTTATCCTAATTATGGTATGACTATCCCCCAGTCCCTCTATGCAAAAGGTCGAGCTATTAATATTACCGTTAAACAAATGAAGATAAAAACAATAATGGATATGCTGGCTTTATTTGAATTACATAAAGCTTATTGTAGCGAAGGCATAATTAACAGTCGCAAAGTCAGTTTACAAGAGTTTTTAGAAAGAAGCAAAAGAAACCTTAAGTATTATGACAAATCCACTTCAGTGAGTATTTTTTTTAATGCATTAAGGAAAATGGTTGCAAACCATAACAGGTTATAATACAATACAAATAAGGAAAGAAACCATTGTTGGTTTCGCAAAGAGACTGTTCTTTGATTGCAATAAAACTAAGCGCGCTAATCTTTAAATAGGTTAGCGCCCTTTTTTTATCTATTTTTTGTTATACATGCTTATCTACTGCAGCGAGTACATATGAAGTTAAAATGAACCTGCTCAAAATTGAGCACATCTTTTTGACAGACCAATTTTGGACAGTGAGATTCATTCTCTAAGCGTCTACCAATATGACGGCTTAAATTTGAGCTGTGAGTCCCTCTTTGTCAAAAATTATAAGAACCCACTCATATCGTCCGAATCATTAGCCACCTGAACATTTACAGGAGCGACTTCTGCAAGCTTTACATCCACACGCTGACCACCTCGCATATCATCATCAATCAACCGTTTAACATATTTACTAAAACTACCCCGCTCTGCTCTTTCGGCATACTCCAACAATCGACTATCGTACTCACTCACCAAACTAAAACTAATCGTCTTTACTTTTCGAGTCATCCAAACGCACCCTTTGCGAGTTGATAAAATCCGATTGCATTGGCAAACACCGGACTAGATATGGTGATGTGATTGCCCTCTTGTAGCGTCGGCTGCAACAATTCCGCGTTACCATAATGCTGTTGGATATAAGGTAACATATCCTTTGCGATCCCACCGCACACCAAGACGTCATCCGCACGATCCCACTTTAATTTAGTCGTGTTACGGATGACTCCACGGGCCACGCTTGCCAAGTCCTCTTTATTGTTTACTGTCTCCATCCCGAAATTAAATGTATCAGACGCGTTGTTGATGTATTTTTTATTGTTGATCGTAGCCGCATTGACCGTCCCGCTTCCTATATCAATAATACGAGTTACACCGCTAACAGGCGCGCTCCAAAACGCCCCGGAACCTTCCGCGCCAACAGCAACCTCTACTATATTAAAGACTACACTCTCGCCATTGACGGTAAAGCTGTGTTGTCCTGTAAGCATATCCTGTATGCGTTGTTTATCTGCACTCTTGTGGGAGATGATAGGCTGACCCGTTACCAGGCTAACATCCGTTATATCAATGCCGTACTTTTTACCGTAACGATAGATGGCCAACAGTACGCGGATCTTCGTGTCTTCGTGAGCCTTCGTATCACCGAACATCGAACCGCCCCCAAATTCATCTTCGTAGACTGCAATAGAGCCCGCAAATCCTTTACGCCCATCTATATCAAATTCCATATCATCATCACCGTGAGCTTCCACAATATCACGTTCAAACCAATCGCAAATCGCAGTACGGTATGAATCTGTTCCATATGGACCCGCAACCTTAGCTTTGTGGTTACCTGCATCAATGCCTAAGATTAATTTACTCAATATAAAAACCTCCTCGTGTATTACGCATGTAATAAATCTGGACGTTTGTAGTACACCGGTAATACATCCAGGTGCTTTGTATTGCGCTTGTAATGCATTATACGTCCGTAAGGTATAAAATATTCCTAATCAGTCCACACTCTATTCAAGGAGGGATAAACATGACTAAAAAAGATACGACTAAAATTGCAGAAGCGATCATTAAGAATGCGGAAAAGTACAGCATCCCCTTGAAAAAGAGACCAAAGCCTAAAAAGTAAGCATACCTCTCCCCTACCCCGACATATGCTCTAATATCCCTGGTACGGTAGAACAGCGTACATGGGTTAACTATCACAAATGAAAGGATGAGCGCATGAGTAGGGTAGGGAATAGGAAGGTGCGGAACGATAAGAAAAAGGATATCAAACCAACTGTCTCCCCCGAACTTCGAGATTGCATCTACCGACTAGCCTTTATAACAGATACGCCTATTAAAGATGTAGTAGAAGAAATATTGATAGCTGGATCTCAACGAAAGAAACCTCTGAATCATTTGGCGCAACACTTTTTGCGAGATGTAAGGATCAGCAATTCTCTTTATATGGGGGATAACAACCGCACACCAGTAGCTAAGCGCGCTGCGAGTGGTAAAGGTATTAGAATATCCACACGGGTTACACAAGGCATGTACAATGATTTAGAGGGTATCGCCTATGCTATGGGTTGTTCCGTTTCTCGTGTCTGTGCGTTATTATTGGATGCAACAGTTCGCGATGCGGATTTTATCAATGAATTTGCGAAGAAGTATATAGAAGAAAATGTGGACGAAAAACGTATGAAGGAACTAAAAAAGGTTCTCAAATATATAAATGCTGGCAATCCATATGACGAACACATGTCATGGGCTGCTATCCTCTCTTATCTTGTGGATGAGGTGAAAGTAGGTGCGGAAAAATTGCAAGATACCGTACAGGATTTTGTTATTAATAGATGGGATAAAGAGGAGTAGTTATCTACTCCTTTTAGTCCACCCCATACCCAAAAGTACACACCCACAATTGCGCAACTACCTTCTGTATGTTCCTATAATTCAAAATGTACTCATGAGCAAATAAAAAAGAACGCCTGTGTGGACGTTCTAACAATAATTAAGCTTTTATAAATCTATTCCAAGTATGTTGTTAGTTTGCATTTTTAAATAAGCTTTCATAACGTCAATGGGCAAACTGAATAACTCTATACCTTTAGCCTTTGCAACCTCTTTAGTTTTATTTAGAATAGTATCATTCTCCACTAACTCCAGAAAGTCATTTCCTTCCCAGGTTAATTTTGGACAATATTTTAAGCCGTAGCCTCCGGATATGTCGAGTAAATCATAATCAACTAGATTTGCATCCCTTAGTAACTCTAATTGGTACAGATAAAACTTGTCATCCATATCTCGTAATTGAAAAGATGACTTGAAGTAACCTTTCGAAAAACCTTCTAAAAGATCAATACAAAAATCCATATCTCTTCTCATAAGGTTTGCCTCCTCTCTATCTACCATTATTCGACAGATGAAGAAGACTTCCTCCTCTTCAAACTAAGTCTATTTACCTAAAAATATAATCTTACATAAAAAAAAGGATCTGCATCCCCTCTATTGTTTTATTAGATTCTAATACCTTTCATGTATGCAGCTGTGGAAGTTCTATCATAATTCATAGCATCCACAATGTCATAGACGCCTTCACCTACGAGTTTGCCATCCAGGAATAAATCTGTACTCTTCTGCAGCAATTTCATAAGCAACGAATTTTGTTCTGACATCATTTGGTTTCGTTGCAAAAAGGTATACAACATGTTTTCAAAGACTCCTCCACAATGGATAAGGTCACTTTTAGTGAAAAACTATTTCAGAGAAGTCAATAGCTATATCATTACAAGAATTTATTTCTACTAGACAATAACTCTTGTTTAATTTCGTTATATTCTTTGCCCAGTGTGAGTAATACCGAAATTGTCTGCTCTACTTTCACTATTTTCCTCAAATCTTCGGTTGGAAACGAGTCTCTCAAAGGTTCATTTTTCCCAAGCTCGAATAATTCTTTTAACTGCTTTGCGCTCATATCAAAAATGATGTTGTAAACAAGATTGGTGAATTGCGCATACTCAAAACCTTTGGTAGTTGTTCCTAGATAAAACTCTTGTATAGCATCCGTAAGTTGTCTTCTTTCGCGTTTGCCAATTTCTCGTTCTACAGCCCACTGTCTTTGTGCTAAATCAGATACTTCTTCTACATTTAGCAAGTAATTTCTAACGGATCTTGCTACTTCTGATTCAGTTAATAACATTCCTAACCTTAAGAGTCCTCTTCGGTTGAGTAACGTTAATGCGTTTACTCCTTTAAACAGAAGTTCATCTTGAACCTCTGCCTTAAACACACTTAAAGCAGCTCCTTTTAAGACTCTAATTTCTCCGTAATCATTAAATTCTCTTCGATTTCTTTTAATAATACTCCTAATTGTTTCAACGGGTACATCGTAATAATTAGCAGCCATTTCAGTAGTGATTTCTATAGTATTTGGTAAAGTGGGTAAAACTTTAACCTTCTCCAAAATCTCATCCCTGTATACATGTTGGTCCCTCATGGTGCGACTTTCAATAAGAACCAATTCATTTTCTTCTGTCAGACCTGCTTCTAATTGTTTATTTGTAACCTTCGCCATTAAAACTCCTCCTTTTCTATAAATCAAATATACCTAGAAAATAGTAAATTTGAAACATTTCGACAAAAGTAGTGAAATTTCGCAAATAAAAGCGGCATCGTCCGATAATGCTGCTGATCCACCCCTAAACAACCTTTCACAACGTCTTTTCAAGCGCTCTATCTTCCCAATGAACAAATCCATATTAACTACTCGCTTACTACGTCTAATTTTGCTTATAGGTTTAGATCTCCTCCCAATTCGTCATGTCGAATCACCACTCACTCCCTTATTTTCGGGCATAGAAAAAGCATCCCTCAAAAGAGATGCTGTAATCAGATGTTGTCCTCCGGTTGGCCAGGGAGGACTAATAATGAATTTTTAACTACCTTTTTTTCAATTTCTGAAAGCTAAAGAAGTCGGAATGCCTATAATTAATTAAGTTGATCCAAAAAAATTTATAAAACCTTTTTTGATAACGTTCTATATAGTTTTTATTCTGTTGCCTTTTGAACATAAATTTCAATCTTTCCAAGGAGCGTGTTGTAAATTCAATTGATAAATGCTCATTGGTTGAGAAGTGCGAACTTCCATTGTAGTCGGTTTGAAATAAATAAATGGCATCGTTACTTTTCCAATAAGGAAGAACAAACTCTTCTTCGATACGATTTCTTCCCGAGTATATGGTTTTGATTTTAACATTTAAAAGGTCATTGTTTGTCCTATTATGAACTATCATAAATGTACAAAACCTATCTCTTTTACCTGCTTCGTTTTTGAATTGCGCACCATTTTTCCCGAATAAAACTAAACCATCACCATGGGTATCTATACTTTCCTGTTTGATCGGAAAGTACATTTCATGTTCACCGTACTCAAAGTAAGCTCTGTTATCGAAGTTAATTTTCTTCTTATCCCGAATTACTGTAAAAATAGAAGTTAGCATAAATGTTATTATAGCGGTTATCAAACTAGTAACCCCTACTAAAATAGGAATTATCGTTTTAAAACTCTCATTTGAAAGTAGTTCATTCAAAACTATTCCCCTTCTTCCCACCGCATCCGTCAGACATTGTCCTGGCGCGTCAAATTTTTATACTTTTCATACCCTTGTGATTACAAACCTCAAATATTATCACAGTTCCTATCTATAGGTTGCTAATAGTTCTATTATATCAACCTCCATACCTTATTTGTCATAAATCTTTTTTACAATGTCAGCGTCTTTCCACCCCCCCCCCAAAGAACACCTTTAATTTCTAAAACCCATCTCCCATGTTCTATCAGCTCACTTATCTCATTCTTACAATCATATTCTCCACGCTGCGTAAACCCACCCACATCCACAATCCAGAAATCACCGTCTTGATCAATCATCACATTATCCCGACCCAGATCATGAATCACAAAATCATACTCATTAAACACCTTAGAAAACTCCTGTACATCCTCACAAAACTTCTCATAATCGAACTGGATTTCAAACCAGGGAATCCACGGCCGGAAAAATAGATCGCTCCCTTGGATACGCTGCATGATGTACCATTTCCCATGCTCACAATAATCGTATACTTTCGGGATGAATGGACGGCCTGCCAGTTCTTCCAAAATGATACCGTGATTCTGAAAATGATAACCCGTGCTTACTTTGAGAACCATTTCATTATCAATCACATACACTCTATATTCCGCGCCCCAGCCGATCAGCTTTAATTGTGAAGGGTAGAACACACCGTACTTAGTCGTTATCCCTTCTTCTCCCGTGATTGCTCCATGCATGTGCATACCACCCCTTTCTATTCACCCAGAAAGAAAGCAGCCCGTTTGCAGGCTGCTCATTGTATGATTTTTATATTTAGAGAACTTCTTTTGTAATTGTCAATTCAAAGTCATCGAGTGTAATCTTTTCTCCTTTATATTGCTGATACATGCGGTGCAGAATATGCCGCTTGGCTTCTTCCAGACGCTCTTCTTCTGTTTCATGTTCACATTGATAATGGAGAATAAACGGAATTTGTAAATGTTCTGTACGGTCAAATTTCTTCCGATTCTCTTCATTGATTTTGAGTGCATCTGGGTTAGCTTGGAATACTTGTTCCTGTAACTTGGTACGTTTAGCTGGTGGCGCTTCATAAGGATTGAAAAACCGCTCTGCTGCCTCATTGGTGGCTTTGAATTTTCCGGTATACCTAATACACGGTGTACTTGCTTCTTGCATGGCAATACGCTTCTGGTATGTGTTTAATCGTTCAGCTTTTGTCACTAGCATTATTGAATGCCCCCTTTGATTTTTAACATCTGTACAGCTCGTGCAGACGCAGGTAACTGTATTGGTTGGTGTAATCGTTCCAACTTCGCTCCCACACCATTTGGCAAGTGATACTGTAATCGACTAGCTTGTTGCGCTTTCTGTTCAATTTGAATCATTTCCATAATGATCGGCTGTGCTTTTTTCACATACTCGGTCATTAATGATTGTAGTTGCTTGTCTAGTTGCTGTAATTGCTTGGACTGTTCTTTCACATCCTCGTTGTAATCAAACACAGCTTTCTGGGCTTCTACTGCATCCATGGGTTTGCCACCGTAACCATACTCTTTCTGCTCCCTACGAGCATCTGCAACCGTCCACTCTAATTCATCAATATTTAGTAGAATCGAATCACGATCCCAGCGATCTACTGCATCCTTTAAACTGTCCTTTGCTACACGCAATCGGCTTTCCAGTGTGTGGATGCTTGTTTTCTTTTTCATCTGTTCGCGATCTGCAATTGCTTGCATTGTACGCACGAATGGAGCTTCTTTCGCTTTTGCCATATTTAGTTCCCTGCTTTCTTAAATTTAGTTAATAGATTGGTTGGCTTAGAGCTTGCTTTCATATTCTGCAAAACAGTTCCGCGGTTTGCATCCTTTTGGAATTTACTCAATACACTTGCTTGATTTTGTGGCCGCTTACCAATATGACTAGCTGCAAACTTCTGCAATATCGTTTTGGTATAATCGTCTATCGCATCGGCTACCACAGCTTGTTGGATAGCTTGATTTGCCACATCCTCCGCACCTGTAACTGTCACCGTGAAGTATTCAGCGGCTTCATCACCAGTAAGCCATGTTTCAGGATGAAGCATTGTTTTAATAGCCTCTTCTGAAATGCCAGTCTGTGCATTTGCCATATAAACTGATAGGAGAGTTTTTTCCATTGTTTCCAGATTGCTAATTATTTGTTGAAAATCAATTTTGTTTCCCATCGCCATTACTATTGGTAAATGAACCATTAGAACAGCATTTTCCGGCATAACGACTTTATCGGCCGCAAACGGAATCACACTGGAGATTGAACAAGCGAAACCATCAATATAACTTGTTGTCGGTCCTTTATGTGCTTTCAAGATGTTATAAATAGCAAGCCCAGCACTCACATGGCCACCGTATGAATTAATGTGAATGTCTAATGGCTCGTATGGGTTCAACTCTTCCAGGAAGGCTTTCACTTCTGTCGGGGTTACATCTGTGTCATAATACTTTTCTTCTGAAATAGAGCCATAAATATTTAGTGTTGCGTTCATTGGTCCACGTCCTTTTCTGCATTTCGCTGTTTATTTTCTTCCACTTGTCTTGTAACACGATCTAACAAGAATTGTTCTCCCGATGTGGGCTTGTCCTTCCACACTCCTGTTTGTTCAAATTCCTTAGTGACACCCACATGATAAGCTGCTGCAATTCGTTTCAAGTCTTCTTCTGTTAAATCTTTTGCGGCTGTACCTAATTTTTGTCTACTCATCTTATTCACCTCCAATTAGTAATCATCTACTGGATCTTCGTGTAGCATAGCCGCCTTGATATTTAGCTGTTGTAGAATTTTCATCATCTGCGTATTGACGCGGATCAGTTCCGAAATCGAATCATTCTTTTTATGGCCGGACTGCTTTTCACCGTTTTTCCATTTCACCATAACACCGCGTTTTTGCACGTCCTGGATCAGCCCGCTTTTTATATCCCAGAAAGCCATATAATCATCCACAAGATTCAGGAAGTAGGGGCCATCGTTCTGCTGTTCCCTTAATTGACCCAGCAAACCCTGCTGAATGGCCGCTCGTAAATCACCGTCTGACTGTTGTACCTCTTCTTTATTCCCAGCATTCCCCATCACTTGCACCCCCCTCCCCTTATGTACGAGAATCGAATAAATATAAAGAGTCATGACCCCTCCTCGTTGAATGGTTTCCCGAAAATTTTTCAAAAGTTTTGATGGGGGCGGGTTATTTTCCCCGCAGGTTCGTCCACACTGCGTACAGCAAGAGAATTGGTATGGTTACAAAGAATGTAAGCAAGATACCGATCTTGATTAACAATTAACATCGATCCTTTCCTCTTCTTTCTTTATGACGCTTTCCATTTTGATGATCTTATTTATAATGTGGCGCGGAATTCTGTTGATACTTCCACAGTTTTTGCATTCGAGTTCATGATTGTCGCGCTGCAGTGTTTGTATATTTCTAGTCACCTGATCTATGTCTATTTCTTTACGCTCTTTCTTTACAGGATTCTTTAAGCACCTTTTAAAGTTTGCATGTGCAACGGAGAGCGCACTGCGGCTTAGATTCAGTTCATCGGCCACTTCCTGCAGCGTGTAGCCCTCAATGTATTTCAAATAAATAACCCTGGTGAAACCTATCCTGCTATTCTTCATCATTGATTTTAATTTCTCTAAGTCTGCTTGTTGGAAACTCTTTTCTCTTGCAGCTGCCTGCCTTCTTTCCTGACTGCTTGTCTCGTCCTTCTCAATGCCTTCCAGTCGCTCAATATAGTCCATGATTTGATAAGCGACTTTAATCATATCCTGATGCATTTCAGGGCTTACCATTTTGTAAGTCATTTGCATTGTAGACATACCTCATTCCGCGAACAGCTGCCGCATTTTATTTTTTCTTTTATTTCTCTTTTCCATATCTGGTTTAGGAATGATGCGCTGATCATCCGCGGAACTCATTCGATCTCTCATGGCTTCTCTGCGCCATTCCTCATCATCATCTTCTTCATAGTATTGATTCAGCAGTTGCAGGTTGTTCACTATGGACTGGCGTAACTGCTCATAGTCAACCTTGCGGGACCATTCAAAGTAGCTGGTAAACATGCGCTTGTCCTCCACACTCAACTGCCCGCAAACCTCATTGAAGCGATGATACTGCTGGCGTGCCTTCCGGATCTTTCGTTCATACATGTCCTTCTCTTCAATGATCAGAAGGGCGACCATATCCGTCCTTTTCGGTAAGAAGTAATCTTCTTCATACATGGATACGCCATAACTAAACTCATACAGTTGTTCAAAGTGTTCTTCTTTCTCAGTCTCCATTCGATCAGCCAAACTTTTTCCCTGGGCATCCTTCCACAGGTTATAGCTGACCTCCCGCACCCGCCGTTCAACCTCGGCTGTCTCTTCGTCCATGTCTACGTCATAACATGTGCCGGCTGTCGCCAGAGTGAATTGTTCGTAATACTGATCTATCATGCTCGGCTGTTCCATGTGTAGCACCTCCCTGAATGGTCCTGTCTATTCTTGTTGCCGAATACGCGGCTGATACCTAATTCAGTTCAATGCCATACTTTTCAGCTAACCGGATATTCTCCGCATTCTCTCGATCTATGACTAGCCTGTAAGTAGGTGGAGCCATAAAATTAATGCAATGGCCAACTCTGTAACCTTCTTCTGCTGCATGAATGTGCTTATCCCCACATATAACGCATTTCTCCACCACGGAATATAGCTCGGTAGGTTTTGCGTAAGCCGTTTCTTTGAGTGTTACGATGTTTTGTTTTGTCATTTTATTTACTCCTCCTTTTATTGCTTTATTGCTCTTTTATTGCCGAGTAAGCAATAAAGCAAAAACCTTGATGCCACCATGTTTATACCTATAATTCTTATACTTATTGCTTTATTGCTAATAATATTAGATTATATAAAAAGGGGTATGTAGATGCCGTTTACCCCTATATAAATAGAAGTTAAGATATTTCCGGCAATACGGCAATATAGCAATAAAACATCCGCGATCCGTTGATACTAATAGCTTTCTGTTGTTGCTAAGAATATTGCTGCTAATTGCTATATTGCTATTTGTTACCTTTGGACTTGAAACCTTTCACTGTCTTCCAGGCACCGCTTTCCTGTACCGATTTATCTTTCCATTCCATACTGTAACGAGTGCAAACTACTTCCTTGAATTTTTTTGTGTCCATGGGAGGAACGCGGTTTTCTCTGCACCAATCCTCATAATCTTTTATCGCTCTCGTACCCCGTACATCGTTAAAATACTGTTCATTGAACTCATGGAAGAAGTCAGCAGCTGGATCATTATGTTCTGCAAATGCAGTCGCGGCCTCACGCACTTTATCATTTGGTGTTAATTTATCGGCTGACGGATTACTCATCATGCGCTTCAATGTATCGACAGCTATCTTCAAAACGTACTCACTAGCCGAATCACTTGATATTAATCTCATACTTTCTTCATCCGGTAAGCAATCCACATCCAACGAAAAGTTATGATCGAATGGAATAATGTTCAATCGACGATTTATAGCATTACCACTCTCATTCAGATTAGGGAAATGATTACTTGCTATGATCATCGTTGTGCTTAATCGGACTGTTTCAGAATCCCGCCCCTTGCGTTCAATCTCCGCATATCCACCTGTGACAATAGTCTTTAATAGGCCGCTGTCTTCAATGAGTGATTCCGGATTATCGTCCACAATATTCGCAAGCTTTCCGTAAATGGAAGATCCAGCGAACGTACTACTGGCTAATTTCTGTGGAGTAACCGCTGAAATGCTTCCACCATCTTTATTGAATGTCTGATGTATTAAATTCAAAACAGATGATTTCCCATTGTGCGCGCTACGTCCTAGCAAATAGTGTATTTTCGGGACCAATACACCTGGATAAAGTACGCAAGCAAATATCTCTTTAATATTTTCAATACTTGCCGCATGACCTCTGGTTACTTTATTTAATGTAGAATCAACAAAAGAATCGTAAGCGACAGGATTATAGTTGACTCCTATTTTTTGAAGTATAAATATATCTGAATTGAACGGCTCGAGTTCAAATGTATTAAAGTTCAAAATGCCATTTTTTAACGCAATATAATTTTCATTCAATTTACTAACTACTGGAGACATATCCTGAATGTAATTGTGGGTTTCTTTGACTTGACCATTTTTAAGCTCATCATCAAACTTCCGAATTATGCCGTTAATTTGTCGGCCTGATCTATCTTGCTCATATATCCCTTTTTTCGGATTGAAGTAATACAAATCACTATGAGGACTTGGATAACGGACAATGCTATATTCTTTCATTACTTCTTTCGCTAATACCTGATGAAGAAAGGAGCGTGTACTATTATCGTTAGTACGCCACCAAGGACGTTTAATTTCACCTTCACCACCTTGTGGAGGACTAAATGTATTAGCACATTCAGAAACAGCTTTCATGATTTGTTCATTTCCGTAGGTTGTCCCGTTTTGCGGTCTATCCCATTTATCACGCATTAAAGAGGATTTCCGGTAAATGCTGTCAATCATTTGAATATCGCAATTACACCAGAAAGCCAAATCATTTAGGAATCCTAAATCTGCATCGGAATAATCACTCTGGTATTGAGGTTCCCAGCCACCAAATAAAAAACTTTTGAACCTATCGCCTGTAGCTGGATTCTTACAAGCTATCTTGATGATTTCTTCTTCTGATAAAGCGGCACGGCCAAAGTTATCATTTTGCTGAATCGTAGATACTTGAGCTTTTTCACGTTTTAGAACCTTATCCAGAAATACATTCAATTCTTCTCCACCTGGATTGATAGGCAAAGCGTTTAAACTTTCGCCCGTGATCGTCAAAAATCTTGAAGAATCGTATATTTCATAACCCGTTTCAGCGTTTTTATTTTTATGTCGCTCACGGTCCAATTTGTGACGGAACCAGACATGTATACCTTTCCCAGAAGGCGATGTTTCAGCGTATGACATACTTACTATTTCTTCTGCCAACGGGTCCAATTCATCCACAGATTGAAGATCATCTATATCTACACATACAAAATCATCTTGCTGTGTCAAAACGAATCCTACGCCTTCATAATTATTATTTTCTTCATATATTTTCAAAACCTGTTCAAAGTTGCCCCAGGTTGAACTATCTGTGGAACTGGCTCTTCTACCGTTTAATTGATACGGTATTTTGTCGAATTGTTTTCTCTGTTCATTCCATTCAGCGCGCCATAAAACAAACTGTGGAAGTTTCTTTAATTCATCAGGAATGTTTTCAGCGGCCACTAATAATATTTCTTCTTTTTCAACTAACGCCATTTTTCACAACTCCTTTCTGTGACTTCTCCTCATCCTTTTATCTATCTAATTTAGAATCACAGCACGAAAGGAAAAGTCATTAGAAAGTTTTTCCTTGCTTAAAAACATATTGCTGATCTATACTGTTACTTATAGAGATACTTCTTGCGCCTTATTCCGTTGCCCGGAATTAGGCTTTTTTTGTTTGTTTAACTGCCGCGATCTGCTGCTTTGACTCTTCTGGTTGCCCCAGACATTCGTTAACTAACAAATCAGTAGTTTCATCTAGGTTGGTAAAACCCTTCTGGTATTCATTACATGCATGTGTTGAAAGTGTTTGAAGCACTCTTAACTTTCGTTGAATCTTATCCCAGTGGATCATTGCGTTTTCTCTTTTTACATTGCTCGCTTCATGAGACAAATCAGCAATCTCGCACAACATATCTTTAAGTAATTCCCCATGTATTGAAAATCCGCCACGCACTTCATCTAGCTCTAGCACTGCATCACTTAGTTTTGTCATTATTTTTCCCCCTATTAGAATCACTTATATTTTGTTGTTCAGCGTTTAAATCTTTCAGTGTATACCCCATGAGCGTAATAAGAGTGGAAAGCTTTGCTCTCGCTTCATAGTGACGTTGCTTTGAATCAACAGACATAGATGCAGCGGTAAAATCCTCTAACACGTCCCCTAAGAGCATGTGGACTCCCTCCATCGTCTCAAGATGTATTGCTAACTTGTCGATATTCTCTTCCATTTGTTTGATCTCCCTTCATTTCTTCAATTTATTTTGAATCTAGCCTGGTTTCCTTTTATAGAGTAATTGCTAGAATAAAAGTGATAACCGTCAAGCTACCGTAAAATATATTAATTGCCAGCGTGTTCGCTTCTGGTGAATCAGTTCCAGTTAGCACGTTTGCGAAATCTTTCACTGTGGATCACCCCTTCCTATTGCTCAATTTCCGACATCCAGCGGTCGAGACTATCTTTTTTGAATAGAAGCCGCTGTCCTAATCTGATATTCGGTATGGATTTTTCACGCGCTAACTTGTAAATCATATCCAGTGAAACTCCCAGATAAGTAGCTGTTTCCTGCGCTGTTAGTGTGGATCGTTTGATAGGTTCAATGTTTAATTTACTTGTCATACCTGCTCACCTCTTTTTATAGTTTTCTCATGCATTATAAAACTGCAGTAGCCTCATTTGGTAAGTCATCAACCACTTTTATTAAAAAAAGATCAAGCACTTCTTCATCTAATCCCTTTGCGATTTTCGATGCTACCGTAGCTGAAGGTTTTTTGTGTTCATTCAATATTTGAGATAAATATGAATGTGATATACCGATTTTTCCAGAAAAACTCCTTATTCCATAACCTTTTGTCGCTATTTTCAATTTCACTATATCTGATTTCCTGATTGTTACTTCAACCACATTCACCACCACCTTACAGAAATTTTATTCACTTTCTAATTCCTATTCTACAAACAAATATGGTTGATGTCAACCACCATCTACCAAAATTGTTTGACCATTTACCATTCAGTGAGTAAAATAGAGAAAATGGAGGGATGACGCAATGGAAGAAAGTACATTCGGTGAAGTTATAAAGGTCGCCAGAACTGAAAAGAAGTTATCACTGAGAGAGTTGGCCAGACGCATTGACGTGTCGCACCCCTATCTATCACAATTAGAAAATGGCCACAACAATAATCCTTCTGCTGAAATTATTTATAAATTGGCTGATAGTTTAGGTATATCTTTTGCATATTTATTATCATTAACAGAGCGTGATCCGGGATACAGCGACTTGTTTCATTCTGAAACCTACTCTTTACTAAAGTTTCTGGGGTGGGAAGATCTGCGAACCATTGTTAATTTTTCTGACTCTGAATTCGAAGAATGGATTAAGGAAATGGGTTTAGATAATAATACGGAGAGTACGGATAATATTAGGTTTGTGATTAACAAATTATATCAATTAGAAGATAAAGCTAAAAACATAACTCATGCGCAATCTTTTGTTGAACAGAGAAAAAACGAGATTGAGCTTGGAGAAAAAAGTGGTATCCCATTGAAAGCCGCGCTTCTAATCGGCACGAAGGGACTTCCGTTAGTTGTAAATAACTACATCCTCACTGATGAGGATAAAACCAAGTTGTTAAAAATTGCCGAAATCATGTTTGGCGAACAGGAGTGATCCACCATGTCCGGAAGCATACAGGATAGAAAGAACGGTTCTTACTTGCTTACCTATAGTATGGGGTTCAACGCGCAAGGAAAGCGTAAGAGGAAGACCAGGACAGTCAAAGCGAAGAATATGACGGAAGCGAAAAAGAAATTAGCTGCATTCGTTACGGAAATTGAAGGTGGCAACTATATAGATCCTACTAATATGAGTTTCGGGGCATTTGCGCATGATTGGTTTGAAAAGAGCGCAAAACGTAACCTCTCACCTTCCACGCTTTCTAGTTATGAGAATACTTTGAAACGGCACATACTCCCCAACTTTGCCGATATGAAAATGGACAGTATTAAACCTATACACGTAACCGATTATTTGATTAGTCTTGAAACGACTCGACTGGATGGCAAGAAGAAAGTGGGTCTCGCTCCTGCTACCATTAAGAAACATCACGACTTATTAAGTAACATCTTTCAATTCGCTATCAAGAATGGATCCATCAAGACTAATCCAGTTACAAATTCAGAAAAGCCCACACAGAAGAAAACAGAAACTGCAGTGTACACTACAGAAGAAGTCCGGCAACTGTTCGCTATGCTCGATGATGAAGGTGTCAAGCACAGTCTTATGATTCGTTTAGCCATCGAAACAGGCATGAGACGCGGTGAGATCCTCGGTTTACAGTGGAATGATATAGACTTTGAATCATACAAGATCCATATAAACCATTCGCTTAGTTATACAAAGGAATCTGGGTACACCTTAGGAAGTACAAAGAACAAGAAAAGGCGCGTGGTCATTGGCTCAAAAGGATTGATGAACAGACTTGCCGAATTCTACAAAGTAAGAAGAATGGACAAGCTACAAGCGTCTGAACTGTGGGAAGGTGGACAGCACTTCTATGTCTTTTCAGATTGGAACGGAAAGCCATTGCATCCAGATACACCATCCAGATGGTGGCTTAGGTTCTTGAATCGTAGTGGTTTTAAAAAGATACGCTTTCACGATCTACGCCACACAGCCGCTACCCTATTAATTAACCAAGGTGTACACGCTAAAATTATTTCAGAGCGCTTGGGCCATTCTAATATCTCCATAACAATGGATGTATATGGCCACTACCTGGAAGAAGCTAATCAACTAGCCGCGAATGTCTTTGATGATCTATTTGAAAGCCCTACGCAACAACGCCATATTTAGTGGCGTTTTTATTTTTCTTGAAAAGTGTCAACAGATTGTCAACAAAAAGTCTGTGTCAACAAAAAAACACCCTCCGTTGACGGAAGGCGTTCTCTCACAAACACTGATATGAAGGCATTTACAGAACCTTTTCTACTATGGAGCATAGGGGGATCGAACCCCTGACCTTTGCACTGCCAGCGCAACGCTCTCCCAGCTGAGCTAATGCCCCTCATATCTGATACAATATAGAGTATATCAATTGTTCGTTTAAAAGACAATAGGCAAGAAAGGTGGTTAATGGTATGCAGCATGAAGAAAGAGAGTTATCTGAAATTGTTTCTCTGTGTGACTCCAAGGGGCTTCTGAATCCTGAATCAATAGGATACGCACGCAGCCCTTTAGTGAGGAGCAATTTAAGAGGACAGTTCATGAAGAAGAAGCGCTGGAACAATTGGTGCATCTATGGGGAGGATATTTTATTAACCGCCTCGATCGTACACCTGGATCATAAAGTGACTTGTCTAATTTACATACTAAACTATGAAACACAGCGATTCTACGAAAAACATGTAACCCTTCCTTTTGGAAGACGTATTAAAATGCCTGAAGAGGCACTCGATAGTATCAAGTTCGTACATGACGATATGACGGTTCAATTCGTTCATATGCAAGGCGAAACGCATTTGTCCATTCTCATTCCTGATTTTGACAATGAAGTGTTGCATGCAGATTTACATATTATTCATCCCGAGAAAGATGAATCATTAAATGTAGTCATTCCGAAAAGTCGAGACTCATTCCATTTCACTTCCAAACATTCGATTATGCCGACCGGCGGATATGTACGTTTTGGTGATCGACGTTTTGATTTCAATCCCTATTACAGTTTTGCCATTTGCGATTATGGGCGCGGTGTATGGAATGCCAGAACGAATTGGGACTGGGCGATGGCTTCCCAGCGGACAAGCGGCAAACGGATCGGCTTAAATTTCGGCGGTAGTTGGACGGATGGTACGGGGTTGACGGAAAATGCCGTCTTCGTAGAAGGTACGATGCATAAATTTCATGAAGATGTAGTATTCGAAAGTGATAAAGAAGACCCGAAAAGCGCATGGAAAATCCACACAAAGTTTTCGAATGATATCCAGTTGACGTTTAAACCATTTTTCCAATGCCCAACGCTTGATGACTATATTGTACGGAAGATGTCGATTAATCAATATGTCGGCTATTATCATGGAAAGGTTCGACTACCAAGCGGACAAGTTTTACCGATTCGACAAATGCTCGGTTCGATCATGGAGCGAAAGTATCATTAATTGGGCTTCTTCCTATTCTCCTGTCTACAAATAGAACATTTTTTGTTTAAGGTAGTCGTTTTAAGGTGATAATACAAGTAGTATACACTTTAGAAAGGGTGGCGCTTATGTCGTTCATGCGAATGTTATCTATTGCAGGAGTTTCATCTATTCTACTTCTCGGAGGTTGCGCGTCAAAAGACGAGGCACCAAACAATGACGATGCAGTCAGCATTGAAGACGAGAGTAACGGCAGTACCATTAACACGGGTGACGGTTATGGTTTCACGGATTTCGATTTAACAATCAAGAAAGACAATAAGAAAATCGAGACGGATTATGAAGATGTAAAGCCTGACGATGCAGAGTACGTCAACGAGTTCCAGGACGTGAATCTGGAAGGCAATGAGGCCATTGACGATATGCATAAAATGTTTATGGAAATTTTGATTGATAGCGGGACTACTAAAGAAGAAGCAATCGATCGCATTTTACAGTGGTATGGACTCGATACGTATGATGAGTTCAAGTTGGATGTACAGTTTGCAGATGATAAGACCCTTCATATTGATGAGAAGAAGTAATAACGCGGAATAGGCTAATTATCCGATTATGTCATCCATTCTGTTCACCGGTGCAAAATGAAGCATGAAACAGACCGCTAATTTGTTTATGAATTAGCGGCCTTTTACATGCTTTTTTTTATTGTTTTAACGTAAATAATAAGTAATTCATACAAACTCCACTACTAATTGACAGTTGTGGTTGGAATCCGTTCATTTTAAAACAAATCATTACTCCTTTACACTATCCAACAAGATAAAGCCAAATACCACACCAGCTATTGTTTGAATGGTTAAACTTCCCGAGTAAATAATTTCCGGTACAAATGGAAGAATACTCTCTCCGGCTGGTGTAAATAGTAATACATACATAGATAATACACAAAGAGATGGCAACCCAATCGCCATGAATTTAGCCCAATCAAAGGTCCATTGTCTATTCTCTTTAATTTCATTTATAAGTTTTGGCAACCTGAACAGTATTCCAATACCAATAGGAAATATGGATGAAAACAAAACAAATGATAGTACTTCAAAGTTTTTCATATATTCTTGTTTCAACAGGAACTGATATTTTGCACCTGAATAAATAATGATCCCTATAACCATTGTCCATCCGAAGTAATAAAAAAACCTTCTCATAAGAATGCCCCCTTTTACAAAACGACTCTTCTTCTATTTAGCTCATTTCTTGAACAATCACCGTTCTACTATTTATACGTCCATAACGTGTGAAAGAGTTCATCTTTTCGAAGACCTTGAATTCAAGTAACTCTGTATAGACCTTCACATTCCACTCTCTCATTTACTCTACTAAAAAGTATATATAATAGATAAAAAAGCATCGCTACATGCAATGCTCGTTCACGGTGTAATTATTCAACTCCATAGATCAACACATACGTACGTTTTTGACATCCATTCTTCGGAACAGAAAAAAGACACAAGTTTTCGGGAGTGAAGGCCGGTGATCAACAGCCCTTCACTTACCCATCATGATTCAACATTCCATAAAACACGCCTTTACGGTCCAGCAGTTCTTCATGGCTGCCCGATTCGAGTAGCTCACCGCCTGCCAGTACGAAGATTTTGTCTGCTTGCTTGATCGTGTTCAGACGATGCGCGATGACGAAGCTTGTTCGACCTTCCATAAGACGTTCCAACGCATCCTGTATTGCGAGCTCTGTCACTGTATCAATGCTGCTAGTCGCTTCGTCAAGCAATAGCAGGGTCGGATCGGCCACTAGCGCACGGGCGATGGATAGCAGTTGTTTTTGCCCTTGTGATATCTCTTCGCCGCCTGCCGTCAGCACCGTATCATAGCCCATCGATAACTTGTTGATGAAGCTATGGGCGTTGGCTTTTTTAGCGGCTTCTTCGACTTCCCCGTCCGTTGCGTCAAGTCGTCCGTAGCGAATGTTTTCGCGCACGGTCGCTTCGAATAGGAATGGATCTTGCAAAACGAAAGCCATTTGGCTACGCACAGTTTGGCGCGGCAGTTCATCGATTGGGATACCGTCGAGCAAAATTTGGCCGCTGTCTACTTCGTAAAAACGTGACAGCAATTGCATGATCGTCGTCTTCCCTGCTCCTGTTGCTCCAACGAAGGCCGCCGTCTCACCTGACCGAACATGGAAACTAAGGTTCTTGATAATTGCTTCTTCTTCATAACCAAATGTTACATTGCGAAACTCGACATCGCCATGTAATGTTTCGATCTGTGCCGTTGCTTCGTCTTTTTCAACAGGCTCGTCCATAATGGCAAACACTCGCTCTGCACCCGCGATGGCGGAGAGTACAGTGTTAAATTGATTAGCCAAGTCATTTAGAGGACGCGTAAATTGCCGTGCGTACTCACTGAAGATGACAATGGTTCCAACCGTTACGCCACCATACCCTGTCACCGCCAGCAGTCCGCCTACCCCCGCAACAATCGCAAACGACAGATTATTCAGCGTGTTCATCACTTTTGGAATGAAACCTGAATACGTCTGCGCCCAGAAACCTGTTGTACGTAGACGTTCGCTTTTTTGTGCGAACTCTCCCATGACATTCTGTTCTTGCGAGAATGCTTTGACGACTCGTTGACCTGAAATCGTTTCTTCAATCATGCCGTTTAATTCACCGATTGCACGTTGTTGTTCTTTAAATAAAATACCCGTACGCCGAGTGATCCAGCGCATCGCAATGAACATTAAAGGAACGATGATCATCGTCAGCAACGTCAATAACGGACTGAGATAAAGCATGATGGATACCGTACCGATAAGTGTCAGCACGCTTGAAAATACTTGGATCAATGAGGAATTCAACGTCTGGCTGACATTCTCGATATCATTCGTCACGCGGCTCATTAATTCACCGTGCTGGCGTTTATCAAAGAAACGGATGGGCAGCTTCTGTAGATGGCCGAATAATTGCGTGCGCAGACGATAGACTGTCTGTTGCGCGATTCCGACCATCCAGTAGTTTTGGAAATACGTAGACAATGAGAAGCCCACATACACGAGCAGTAAAAAACCAATCTGCATACTGAGCCCATCCACTTTTTTCGGAATGATGAAGTGGTCAATAATGTTTCCGATCATTAAGGGACCGATTAGCGCTAGGGCTGAACTGATTAAAACAAGTACCAACACGGTGATCAGTAAACCTCGTTGCCGATCAACTAAGCGCCAAATACGTGCGAGCACGGACTTCCAGTTACCCGCTTTCTGAACTTTTTTACGTTGTACTTTTGATAAATCTGCTTTCTGGATAATAGGTTCATAGCCAAATGGTTTTCGCATCATGCCACTCCCCCACTCTGTTGCGATTCCGCAATTTCTCGATAGAAGCTAGACGATTGAAGTAGCTCTTCATGCGTACCATAGCCTACGATCTTGCCTTCTGATAATAATAAAATTGCATCAGCAATTTTAGCAGTTTGAATTTTTTGCGTGACAATCAGCATCGTCGTATCTTCTTCCCGCAATGCGTCCCATAATGACGACTCCGTTTTAACGTCGAGCGCACTGGTGCTATCATCCAAAATCAGTAAGGATGGTTTACGAATCAATGCGCGCGCAATCGACAAGCGCTGTTTCTGACCACCAGATAAATTCACACCGCGCTGGCCGACACGTGTTTCATAGCCATCTTTAAAGTCCATGACAGACGAATGAATTTGTGCTTTTTTAGCGGCCTCTTCGATTTCGTCGGCAATGGCATTCGGTTTACCCCATGACAGATTATCAACGATCGAACCAGTAAAGAGCATCGATTGTTGCGGCACATAACCGATCAAATTCCGTAACGTATCGAGTGGCCAGTCTGCGATGTTTTTTCCATCAATCCACACCGTACCTTTCGTCACTGTGAACATGCGCGGGAGTAGTTGCATCATGGTGGATTTACCGGAACCGGTCGCGCCCATGACGACGAGTTTCTCACCCGCCGCAACTTCAAACGATACATCTTTGAGTACGTCTTCAGTCGTTCCTGGATAACGGAAAGAAACGTGTTCAAAACGAACAGAAACTGCTCCTTGGTGGCGATTGTCAGCTATCTCTAACTTTTCGACATCAGCATCCGCAACTAGCAGTTCTTCCATTCGATCGGAAGACGCTTTTGCGCGAGAGAAGATGACAATTAAAAAAGAAAACATTGAGAAGGCACTTGTCATGCGCATCGTGTAGTTGACGATCGCCACGATATCCCCGACAGGCATATCTGAATTGCGGACTTCATCTGCACCGAACCAAAGTACCGCCATGAAGCTGACATTCATTATAAACAATAACACTGGCAGTATTAATTCCATTAAGCGCATCGCATGTACACTATCTTTTTTTAGTGCACTTGCCGCTTTGGAAAAACGGTTCGTTTCAAAAGCACCTCGTAAATAGGCTTTAATGAGACGAACCGCTTGCAAGTTTTCTTGTACGAGATGATTGACACCGTCTAAACGGCGCTGGACTAATCCAAATAAACGGACTCCTTTGCGCGCCATGACCACGAGGAATACCGCTAGGAACGGTGCACCAATCAGTAGAAACACCGCAAGTTTCGGACTGACGACGAATGCCATGATTAGACTACCGATCACCATCAATGGCGCACGTGCCATAATTCGTAGTCCCATGAAAAGGGCGTTTTGGACGAGTGTCACGTCACTTGTCAAACGTGTAATGAGACTCGACGTCGGAAAGCGCAAAAATGCTGCAAGTGAAAACGTTTGGACACGCTGAAATAATGCTTGCCTAAGATCATAACCAAAACTTTGTGCAGCATGTGCAGCGAAATAGGAATTGACGACGCCCGAAAAGAACGCCACGAAGGCAAGTCCCATCATGACACTCCCCCAGATCAAAACCGTGTTCAAATCCTCTTTCATAATTCCTTCATCTATAATTCTACCGATCAGCAATGGCTGGATTAATTCGACTGATAGTTCAAGTAACATGAGTAAAATGGCGATGAACATTGGCCATTTATAAGGTAGTGCATAGCGGAAAACCGTTTTCATCTGATTCACCCTTTACGTGCCGTCATTGCCTTCATTATGTCATATAGGAATATGGCGTGTACAGGCGTAAAGCTACACCTCGCTATGATCGTACTCTTGGATGGATTCTGGGAACGGAGCGTTTTTCTCCTTGCGATTCCCCCCGATCGATAACCAGATAACTCCCGCAAGCATGATGGCCGCACCACTTAGTTGCCAGACCCCCATCGTCTGACCGAGCCATAACACAGAGATCATCATCGCGGTGAGCGGTTCGAAACTGGAAAGGACGCTCGTTTCAACGGGTGAAATATACGTCATGCTTTGCAAAAACATGATGAATGCCAGTGTTCCCATTATGATGACAAGTAGCAACATACCCATTGACGGACCGTCGAGCAAATCCCCAAGGTTCATGAAGAACATCGGCAAGTTAAGGATGAATAAAGTAATGCCGCCAATGAACATTCCCCAGCCGACAACAAGTAACACACCCCACTCCGCCATAAGAACTACGGGATATAATGTGTAAAAAGTAAAGGCAAATCCCACAATTACTCCCCAGACAATCGCTGTTGTATCTAATGAAATGCTTGAGAATGAACCATTGGTCAAAAGCAAGAACAAGCCGAATAACGCCACGACCATACCGACTACTTGACTACCTGGTGGAAAGGACTTCTGTAGGATGGATAGTAGAATGATAATATAGACCGGCGCAACGAACTGGAATAATGTCGCAACTACCGCGTCACTATATGCAATGGTTTGGACGAATCCGAACTGGACCCCAAGCATTCCGATAATGCCAAACATCACCATTTTGCGCAACCACAACTTCTGTCTCATAGGACGACCAACTTGTATGCCTTTTGCTTTTAATAACGCTAGTACTACAGCACCTGCAATGGTCAAACGTAGGATTAACATCATAGAAACCGACATCTCACTATAGTCCAAAATCCACTCCATCATAGGTCCAGTAGCGCCCCATAACATTGAACCTACAATGATCATCACAATTCCTTTTAATCGCAACATGGTCCATCACCCCTTTCTAAATTGTTGTTTTTTACTTATATAGTATAAAATTCACATGTCAGATGTAGACAACACTGAAACTTCATTTATAATAGTCATATAGTAGAAGTGGAAAGGAGTACCCCTATGCATGCAATTCCGTTACCAGAGATTAGCGAACACCAAGCATTGGTCGATAGTCTAAATAAATACCAATTAGTGACACATACTGATGGCGAAGGTCTAATCACCTATGCCAATCAAAATTACCTAACGGTTAGTGGTTGGACCCCGAAACGGATCTTAGGTAAATCGTTTTGGCAAATGTTTTCGGATCAACCCCACAGTCAGGAAATAGCGAACTCCATTTGGGATTGTTTGCTGTCCGGGAAAACATGGGCGGGTAAAATAGAAAAAATGACCCGCATAGGTGAACCGTTCTTTGTGAATACACTTGCCGTACCTACCCTATCCAACGCCGGAGAACTACAGTCTGCGTTCTTTTTAGAACTTGATATTACGGAAGACGTTCGCTTGCAGGAACGCTTAGGAGAAATTGCATTCATTGATGTAGAAACCGGACTGATGAGTCGTCACAAGCTAGAACAAGTAGTGAATGAATCTATCGCAAAAGCCATGCATTTTTCATTCGTTTATTTGACGATCGATCATTACTACACTATGAAAGAGCTGCAATCTCAAGAGTCTGAGACGCAGCTGATTCAAGAATTCACCAACCGATTAAAGCGCTACTTCCAGGATAGTCCCATTGCGCGTGTCGATACGAATAGCTTCGTCGTGCTGACAGCTTTCGGCGATTGGTATATTCAAGGTTTCTATGAATTCTTAAAACAACAGCCGATCTACCTCAGCCACAATGCGCAAACACTTTCGATTAGTGGCGGGATTGTACGTTTCCCTGAGGATCAACAAACATACACACAACTATACAAAGTCGCGATGACTGCGGCAGCCGATGTCGTGAGTCAAGGTGGCGGACGGATTGCTTCTTTATCTGCTCAGTCTCATAAAATTCTGAACCGCCGTTTGGAAATTGACCGAAAGATGCTGACGGCACTGGATCGCAATTCATTGCATGTAGCCTATCTGCCGCAATTTGATGTGGCGAGCGAGAAAATTACTTGCTACGAAGCGCTTGTTCGTTGGGAAGATGAAGATCTGGGTGTCATCAGTCCTGACGAATTGATTCCGATTGCAGAAGAAAACGGTTTGATTGAAGAAATCGGTGCATACGTCGCAGAAGAAGCAATGACGTTCGTAACGAAATGGCATCGGGCAGGTAATGATATGAGGATTTCCATCAACTCTTCCATTCGTGAATCTTTGAACCCACAATGGAAAGACCGATTGATCTCCATCTTAAATGAAACAGGTTGCCCCGCAAATAAGGTTCATCTCGAGTTCACGGAAAAATTCGCGCTCAAAGCGGAGGAAGAACAATCCGTACTGACGCAAATGTCCGAACTGCAAAACCTTGGTTTGCAATTCACTCTCGATGATTTCGGTTCCGGATATGCATCGTTGCGATACTTGCAGCATTTGCCAATCACCAGCGTCAAAATTGACCGCGTCTTTACCGAAACATTGTTGAGCAATCCGAAGACACAGAAATTGATCGAAGGATTGATCCAACTTTCAAAAAAACTAAACTTGTATACAATCGCAGAAGGCGTCAGCAATGAACAGCAATTTGAGTTGCTGAAAGAAATGGGTATTGATGCAGTGCAAGGTCATTTCATCGGAATGCCGACGCCCGCTGAGCAAATCGAAATCAAATAAATTATCGCAATCAAATTAGATGGAGCTCCTTTCATAAAGAAAGGGCTCCATTTTTTCTATCTCATTCAGTTGTGGTACGTCTCAGTGCGTTTGATTACAGCTTACTGTACGGGAGTTGAAAAGACAACCTTTTTTGATTGGATGGTGGGGGTGTATGGCTGGATTGCGCGGGCGTGATTGAGCGATAGGCTGGGCTGATTGAGCGGGATTCGAACGTGATAGAGCGCTCGGACAGGTTCGTTGAGCGAAATTCGAACGCGATAGAGCGCTTGAACGGGTTGATTGAGCGGATCTCGAACGTGATAGAGCACTTGAACGGGTTCATTGAGCGGAACTTGAAAACATAAAGCGCCCACGTAGTTGTAGTGGGCGCTCAAGCCTTATTTTCCTATCGATTCTAGAGGTTGCACACTATTCGTTGTATGGCCAGCTCTTTCCAACGTATCCAGAGGCGTGAAGTGGTCTAATGTGTAGCTATTTACTTCATTTACGGACATCGTGTAGAGGGCATTGTCGCTATACAACAGCCGTTGAATTTCTTTTTCCCAGTCCATGTATTCATGCGTCATGCGTTTGGTCAAATCGGCTGTTTGGACGATGCCGCGTTCCGCTGTGATTTCGTAAATCATTGCGCCAGAGCTTTGAAGATCTAGGATATTTTCACGCTTGGATTGCTCATACACTGAAATTGGAAAGCCGAATAAGTGGCGTGTTGGATGGATGAACAAGGCGTGATGATCATGCTGGACAGAGGAATAGGTGCCTTGCCCGCCAATCACTTCAGAAGCGGTTTCTTTTGGATTGGCAAAATCGGTTACGTCGAACACTGAAATTTTCATGCCGCCTGTTTGAATAATAGGTGCGCCGCCTTGCGGATTTTTCTTTGCAATTGTTTCATAACCGAAGCCGATCAAATGGCCTTCGTCAAGCGGATGCAAGTAGTTGCTAAAGCCAGGAATCTTCAGCTCGCCAAGCACTTTCGGGTTATTCGGGTCCGCAACGTCCATGACGAATAGCGGGTCCGTTTCGCGGAACGTTACCATATACGCTTTGTCTCCGAGGAATCGTGCAGAATAAATTCGTTCATTGACCGCCAGATTCTCGACTGAACCGACTTGTTTCATATTTTCATCGAGAATGAATAAATGGTTCTTCGCTTTATTACGTTCATCCCAAAGATTCCCTTCTGTTGTGACCGTACGGAAGTAGCCATTGTGCTCATCCATTGAAAACTGATTTAAAATCGTTCCTTTAAGTTGGGCAGTTTGTAGGAAATGCACTTGTGTTTTGTCCAGGCTGAATTTGAATACTTCGCTGGTGCTTTGCTGATTGTTTTGGTAGTTTGTGGACGTCAGATACAGATGATTTGGAGACATATAGAGCTGTTCACCACTGCCCAGATAAGCTTTCGTATTCACTCCTCCCTCTTCTCCCGACTCGATGTCGAGTGTCGTGATGACGGAGTAGGAAGGTTCCATGGCGCCTGGCAAAATCGAGATTTTATCGAGTGCTAGCGGCTGTACCTTTTGAGCCGCTGCGGAATCATAAACTTTTGGTATTAGCTGATCTTCTACCAGAGTCGGATGATCATATCATAGGAACGGCTGATTATTCGTGACCATGTAAACGAATTGGTCAATTTTGCGTGTTCCGATGACGTACCCTTCTGCACCCGTTTCACGAATAAGTTTCGGATTCGTACGGTCTGTGACGTCATACACACGAATAACGGACATTTGTTGTGTCGGCATCATGCGGTCTCCCGTCATTTTCGAATCCATATTGGATGTCGGCGCGTCTAGATTTCGGCCACCAATTAATACGACTTTATCTTGATCTATATACAGTTGGTTTGCATAAAACTCATCCGAAAAGGCTACCTTGCTGGCACGGACCATCTCGTTTGAATTACGGATATCCGTGATCATAAGACCTTCGCCATTTAAGACATCATAGAGGAAATCACCATCCGTTTTGACAGTATCTGCTTCATCTACTCCCGCTACTTGCTGATTGGTCTGTGAATGATCAGCGCCGCCACTAGTAGAAGCTTTATCTTCCGAAGAAGACTCTTCCATGATTTCACTACGCCCCTGAGGTTCCACCCGTTCAAAGAAGTTCTCTATTTCCTTCATGGAAGTGACGGGCTGGACAGATTCGATGACGGTAAATGAAAGAACTTGGTCTTCAGCACGTCTCCACATTCCAAAACTTTTAGATGGGATATGCAATGTATAGTCCCCTGGCTGTAGCCCACCTACTTGCAATGACGCGTTTTTATTTCCGTACGAAAGCTTGGCAGGTGTTTTCTTATTACCTTTCATAACATGGAACTTCGAAGCATCCAAGTTTTCCCTAACCGGATTCGTAAAGTAGACATTCAGCGACTGACCCGCGAGCACGGACTTCGTGGATGTGATACCAACTTTCGGCCAGAATAGGAAACTGATCAGTACAACGATTCCAATCGTCCCAGCTATCCCCCATACAATGAGCCATCTTCCTGTATTCATCGTGTTCATCTCCTCTTGTGTAGTATGTATAAGAGTAGACTGCAAACTATTGATTTCGTTACATCCTATTAAAAAAAGCTAAAAACACTCTTTTTATAGAGTGATTTTAGCTTGGTCACAACTTTTTCCATTTTCCATCGCCTTCTACGTTACTGATTGATTGTCCCATATGAAATAGATTTTCAAGCTTCAGTTCGTCCAGATATCCCTTGAGTTCAAGCATGATATGATCGGTATCGATCTTCTCCTCGTTGAAGAGACTGATATCAACCGGTAGCGGTAATTTCATTTTTTGCCCCGGTTCGATTTCCAATCCAAGATCAGTCGAGTACTTGAAGGGGTTCTCATCCCAACCTTTCTCCTGTTTTACCTCGAAGCTGAAGGTTAATGTAGGCTGGTGAATGACTCTATTGGTGTCATTATTTATCTCAATTAGGTATTCAATTTTTCCATCTTCCAACGCTTTTTCTTGTAACACCTTAAGCTGTACATTTTCTAGATCTTCATAAAGCCCTACAGCTGGCACAACCTTTTCGGTTTCAGTGTTCGACTTTTGTAATAACGGTAGCACGAGTAGCAGAAACATCACGGTGGCTGTTGCGACAACACCCCAGATTACCAGGCTTTGCTTTTTTCTACGGGGTTGAATCCCGATTTCCTTCTTGCGGCCCTGGTCTTTTTCTTGTTTGTTCATCGTATCCCTCCTCTCTATATTTCATTTCTATGGATAGTGTACAGTAATAGTTTACTGTATGCAGTAGGCATCTATTATCGAATTAAATTCGACCCATTTTATCATTTAAAAAAGGAAGAGCAGAAAATCTCTCTTCCTCGCTGTTATTTACACGCTCACAATCGATAATTCTTTAAGTTGTTCAATCGCTTGTTCAATCAATTCCACTTTTTGCACGAGTGCAAGGCGGACGTACCCTTTCCCTGCGGTGCCGAAGATGCTGCCAGGTACCATGACGACACCCGCTTGTTTGATCACTTCGAAGACGAATTCTATGTCGTCTAGGTCGTACGGATATTTTGCCCAAACGAACATACCGCCTTCAGATGGCGTCGTTTCCCAGCCCAGTGATGCAAGTCCGTCCATTAACGCGTGATGGCGTTTAGAGAACTCTGCGCGTAGGCGATCCGTGATCTCTTCACCATTATCAAGCGCCACAATAGCGGCTTCTTGGATCGGTCCGAATGTTCCATAGTCGAGATTGGATTTTAGTTCGCGTAGCACTTTGATCATTTCTGCATTCCCAACAAAGTAAGCGATCCGCGCACCTGCCAAGCTAAAGCTTTTCGACAGCGAGTTGATTTCCATGCCAACTTCCATTGCGCCCGGTGTCGTTAGGAAACTTGCCGGACGGTCGCCTGAGAAATAGTATTCCGAGTAAGCTGCATCATGTAGTACGATGATGTCGTATTTTTTCGCAAACGCTACGACTTCTTTGAAGAAGGCTTCATTCGGCATTGCGGGTACTGGGTTTCCTGGCAAGTTCAGGATAAGTAGTTTCGTTTTTTTCAACACTTCTTCCGGGACTTCGTTTAGATTAGGCAAGAAGTCGTTCTCCGCAAGCAATGGCATGTAATAAGGCACAGCGCCTGCTAGTTTAATTCCTGCGTCATAGGCGACGTAGGCAGGATTCGTTGTCAGAACGTAATCTCCTTCGTCACAGAACGCAAAAGGTAAATGAACGAGGCCTTCCTGCGAACCCATCGTTTGCAAGATTTCTGTCTGGGGATCGATGATGACACCTGTCCGCCGCTTGTAGTAATCCGCGACGGCTTCATGGAATCGTTTCGTCCCTCCGAGTGTGTAACCGTAAGAAGATGCTAATGCACTTTGCTCAGACAACGCTTGGCGTACACGCTCGTCAGGCGGAAGATCCGGGCTGCCGAGGCTTAAATCGACGACTTGCGCACCTGTTGCTTTTTTTAACTCAGCAGCTGCTTTTAAGTCACCAAAGATCGCTGGTGAGAAAATGGACATTTTTTTGGAAGGTTGAAAGTTCATGAAGACACGCTCCTTAGCTGTTATATAGTACGTAATGACTTCATTATAACACGTGAAAAGGCCACTTGGATTAATTTTCTATTGAACATCTGGATGTTTGTTCTCCGGCAATCAGGGAATACTTTTCATAACTACATGCTGAGGAGGATGTCACATGAGTCAAGATTCATACGAAAAAATCGACGAGAATATTACGGGACAGACACAATCTACACAGCCCGGTGTCGAGGCAGAGATGCATCCCGCCCCAATTTATGATGATCCAACTTTTAAGGGTGCAGATAAACTTAAAGGCAAAACCGCACTGATCACAGGCGGCGATAGCGGAATTGGTCGTGCCGTCGCGGTTGCCTATGCGAAAGAAGGAGCGAACGTAGCCATCGCCTATTTGGCTGATCAGGAAGATGAAGATGCGGATAAAACGATTGAATTAATTGAGAAATATGGTGGCAAAGCGAAGAAATATCAAACGGATATTAGTAGCGACAAAAACTGTAAACAGCTAATTGGACAAGTTATTAAAGATTTTGGTGAGATAAATATACTGGTCAACAATGCCGGAAAACAATTTCCCCAGCAGTCCATCGAAGACATTACTGAAGAGCAGTTGAAAGAAACGTTTGAAACGAACTTCTTTGGTTTGTTCTTTATGTCAAAAGCCGCCATTAAACATATGAAAAAAGGCGACTGTATAATCAACACTTCTTCGATTACAGCCTATAACGGATCGCCTGGATTACTTGATTACTCCGCGACAAAAGGAGCCATCACAAGCTTTACACGATCATTAGCCTTAAATGTATCGGATAAAGGGATTCGTGTAAATGCAGTAGCACCAGGACCGATCTGGACGCCATTGATCCCTGCTACGTTCGACGCGAAAACTGTGGCTGAACATGGAGCCGATACACCGATGAAGCGCCGCGGACAGCCAGCTGAGAACGCACCCGCTTATGTTTTCTTAGCTTCTAAAGACTCGAGTTATATGACAGGACAGACGATACACGTGGATGGAGGGGACTTTGTCGGTTCTTAACTTGGAATAAATGGCGGTTGAAATGTAATCGCGCTATGGCCTTACAACTAGAAACCCCACGCAAAAAACGATGCGGTAAGCCACATTAATTGGCTTACCGCATCGCTGTTATTCTTCAAACGGCCACTTAGGCAACATGCGATTCAACTTCTTATCACTACGCTCCCCAAGCACATACTCCGCCTGCATAATCGTATGAATTTCTCGCGTGCCTTCATAAATGACGGGCGCCTTTGAGTTGCGTAAATACCGCGCAACCGGATACTCATCCGAATAGCCGTACGCTCCATGGATCTGCACTGCATCATCTGCCGCTTGGTTGGCAAAATCACAAGCTTGCCACTTCGCGAGTGACGTTTCACGCGTGTTTCGAACACCGCTATTTTTTAATTCACCCGCACGATAAACAAGAAGACGGCTCATCTGATAACCTGCTTCCATCTTTGCAAGCATTTGCTGAACTAATTGGTGTTCACCTATTTTCTTACCGAATGTTTCACGCGTTTTGGCGTACTCTACGCTTGATTCAAGACAGGCATACAATAAGCCTACTGCGCCTGCTGCCACCGTGAAACGACCATTATCTAGCGCCGCCATCGCAATTTTAAACCCTTCGCCTTCTTCGCCCAGTAGATTCGCAGCGGGTACGCGAACGTCTTCAAAAAATAGCTCGCCCGTGTTACCTGCCCGAATACCGTACTTCCCTTTAATTGCCTTCGATGAAAATCCAGGCATTGTACGCTCCACAATGAATGCGCTGATGCCGTGGTGTTTCTTCGATTTATCCGTGTAGGCGAAAACGAGAAAATTGTCTGCCGCATCACAAAGTGAAATCCAAGTTTTCTGACCGTTCAATACATAGTCATTTCCGTCACGAACCGCTGTTGTTTGAATGGCAGAAACATCCGAGCCAGCGCCAGGTTCCGTCAATCCGAACGCACCGATTTTCTCACCTTTGGCTTGTGGCACCAAGTACCGTTGTTTCTGGTCATTCGTTCCCCACTGCATCAGTGTCATGCAATTTAAACCGATATGTACCGAAACTGCAGTACGAAATGCCGTGTCTCCACGTTCGAGTTCCTCGCATAGAATCGCTAAAGCATTATAATCCATACCGCTGCCACCGTATTTTTCCGGTATACAAACTCCCATGAATCCTAGATCCGCGAGCCGTTTCCAAATTCCCACGTCAAAACTTCCTTGGGCATCCCATTTTGCAATATGCGGCATGATTTCGGCATCCACAAACTGTCTGGCTGTCTGTCGCAACATGTTCTGTTCATCTGTAAATGTAAAGTCCATCCTCGTGTCCTCCTTTACAATGAAACTAGGCTTTTTCGATACGTGCGTTCACCGCAATCTGCCCGACTGGTATACGGTATACGCGGTTATACAACTGTCGATAAAACTTCCTAAACTGACGTTCATTCAACGCGGGCAGTTGCGAAGTCGTCATCAGTAATAACGGGTGCTTGAAATTCGTCAGCTTCAACGTTTTATCAAGTGTCAGTCCATTCCGTTCGTAAAATGCAATACGTCGTGTTCGGATTGATAATTCTTCTTCGTTTTTGGAAAAGTCCGGATCTTCCACTTCGAGTAGTATTCCCGATGGCGATAACGCATCCAGACGGCGAAGCAGCACGCTGCCTAATCCATACGAACGGAATTCCGGCGCTATTGCCAAATAGAGTACGTGAATACCTCCATATTTCGGGATTTCTTGATAGATAGCATAGCCGTAAACGTTGATGCCGTCCGTCAAGTAGACTGCACGCAAGATGTTTTTCTTGAGTGCTTTGCGCATAATCGGAAACGGAATATGGTCGAGAAATCCGAAGTCTACTGACATGAATTTGAATAACCTATTTACTGTCCGTCGATTTGTTGCGAGACGCTGTAATCCCATCTGTGATGAATTCAAAGTTTGTTGTTGCATTCCACTTCACTCCTTAGAAATACGAGGAGATGGTCTATTGAGATCTAAATCCACGCTTTCCTACCAGTATATACTGTATCAGGCCCGTTGTACGTCAATAACAACTCCGCGCTTCTTCATTTCTTCGATATACAATTCACCAGGCACGATCTTTTCCGGTGGGTACGCGCCTCTTTTCGTAATGACGCCATCGCCAATCATTTGCGCTACAACTGAAATGGTGTTGGCCGTCGCAAGTGCCATAGCCGTTTCGTTGGTGTTCTGATCTTTTTCGGTAATCATATTACACAAAATTGTATGCGGCTGTCCGTCTTTCGTACCGCTCACTATAACGCGAAGCAAGACGGCATCCGATTTATCCCCTAGGCGTAGTTGCGGCGTCAAATGAGCGAGCATAACGTCGCGTACACGTAACGGTCTACCGTCTACTCGAATCATGGATTCCCTAGATAGTAAACCGAGATCCACTAATACTTGAACCTTTTCAGCATGACCCGGATAACGGATCGTCTTGTATTCTAGCGTCTCGATAGCAGGGAATGACTCAAGCAGCGTCGACGTACCGCCTGATGTATGGAAGGCTTCCATTTCGCCGTAGCCATCAAATTCCAATGTTTCAATTTCCGATAATGAAGGCAATTCCTTCACTTCGCCATTTCGCCTAACGCGTGATGTATCGGTGTAATGATCGAATAATCCTTCCAATGAAAAGACGACATGATAATTCAGTGGTGGCTCGGGTTTGACCGGAACTCCACCTACGTAAAGTTTGATCGACTGGGTTTCGTCTAGCAACGAAGCACCGTAACCAGCCAGAATATTAATCATGCCCGGTGCCACCCCGAGGTCCGGAATCAGCGTTACGCCTTTTGCGATAGCTTGTTCATTCAGCGCGAGCACTTTTTCCGTCGCGCCACCGATATGTCCGCCTAGATCCACAACGTGTACGCCCCGTTCTACTGCACAGCGAGCGACGGCTTCATTGAATGTATAAAACAATGCGTTGACGACAATATCACCCAATCCAATGACGTCGCTAAGTTGCTCTTCATTCGTAGCATCGAGCAATAAAATATCGAGTTTTTCATTCATTAGTTCTTCGGCAAAATCTTCTGCTTGCCGAATCGCACGGTCCGCGAGATACACTCTCTTCACTTCGTCCTGCTTCACTAAATCACGAACGACTTCTTTTCCCATTAAGCCTGCACCTAATACCACTACTTTCATCTGCTCATCCCTTCTTCCCGTAAGTTCATTCCGTATCGATTTGCGCGCGCTGCAACTTGCCGCTGTAATCGATGTAAATGCTCTTCCATTCCGTAAAGACACCCAGTGCGGCAACACCGGAGTCACGATGGCCGTTCCCTGTCCCTTTCGTTCCACCAAACGGTAAATGAATTTCCGCCCCAGTTGTGCCTGCGTTGATATAGACGATACCTGTATCTAGGTCGCGTTGCGCGCGGAATACTTTATTGACGTCTTGCGAGAAAATCGAACTGGACAAGCCATATGCGACGCTGTTATTCACTTCAATCGCTTCCTCAAGACTGCTGACCGTAATCAATGAAACGACCGGGCCGAAAATTTCTTCCTGCGCGAGTCGGCTATCCCATGCGACATCCGCAAACAATGTCGGCTCAACATAATGTCCATTCGCGAATTTGCCTTCATTCAACACATTTCCACCCGCCACCAGGTTTGCACCTTCACTTTTGCCGATCTCGATATAGCCTTGGATTTTCTCCAGTGCCTTTTCATTGATCACAGGGCCGACTTTCACCGTTTCATCCAGCCCGTCACCCATCGTTAGGTCTTTCATGCTCTCGATCAAACGTTTCTGCAACTCTTCTTTCACATCTTCATGAACAATGACTCGGCTACAAGCTGTACAGCGCTGTCCTGCCGTTCCAAATGCGCTCCACAAAATACCTTCTACCGCTAGTTCAATATCTGCATCTTCTAGCACGATGACTGCATTTTTGCCGCCCATTTCTAAAGATACTTTCTTCAAATGACGACCACCTAATTCCGCAACGTGGCGCCCTGTTTCCGTCGAGCCGGTAAATGAAATAACACGTACATCGGGATGTTCAATCAGCGCAGTACCAACATCTGCACCTGAACCGAAGACGATATTCGCCACGCCATGCGGCAAGCCAGCTTGTTCAAAAATCCACGCCATTTCATATGCCATCAACGGTGTTTCTGTTGCCGGTTTCCAAATAAATGTATTGCCCGCCACAATTGCCGGAAACGACTTCCACGTAGCAATGGCAATCGGGAAATTCCACGGTGTGATTAGACCGACAACGCCAATCGGTGCTCGAACACTCATCGCAAATTTATCCTGCAATTCAGACGGAACCGTTTCACCGAACAACCGTCGACCTTCTCCAGCCATGTAGAACGCCATGTCGATTCCCTCTTGCACTTCACCGCGTGCCTCTTCTATGACTTTCCCCATTTCCTTCGTCAATACTTGCGCTAGATGTTCCTTTTTGTCTTTCATAATACGGCCAATTTCATAGAGATAATCCGCACGTTTCGGTGCCGGCACCAAAGCCCATTTCTTCTGCGCCATCTTCGCTGCGGCAACCGCTTGCCGAACCTCTTCATCCGTTGACAAAGGTACTTGCGCCAGTTCTTCCCCGTTCGCTGGATTGAGTACGGCAGTATAACTAGCGGCTTCCTCTTGCCACATGCCATCAATGTAGTTAGTTAGCTTCATTAAAATTACCCCTTTCTGCTCCATATAGTTTTCGTTCGTCGCCTCTATTAGAATTGTTCGACAATATATCATCCTATTCCTTTAAAGCTAGACATATTCCGAATAAATTAACTTGATAGGCAGGCATGGATAACAGGCATAGAGCGCTTACCTTATGTAATAGAGCGGTTAAATGGATAGATAGAGCACACTAGGAGGTTTATAGAGCGCGTATAAAGATGTATGAGCGTATGCCATGGATATATGAGCGCTTAAGCTGACAGTATGAGCGGGAAGCTTGGAGCATTGACCTTGAGCCCCCCTCCCCAACACTATGGCCAGCCTCATGACGCAAAAAAAACCGCCACAGCAAGTCGGAAATTCCAACTCGCCATGACGGCTTGCATTCATTACAATAAATACCAAATATAGTGTGCTTCCTCATGACTACCCGGTGTAAGTGCAACGCTTTTCGGATAATGCATCTTCTCCACAGCCATCTCCATTAACTTGCTAACATGCGGATTCAACTGTTCCGCCTTAGCAAACAACTCCAATGCACGCTCCGAAGACTCACCCTGCGCGCGTTCCATCTCTACCAACCAAGATAAATACCAATACGCAGCGTCTTCTTTAGAAACATCTACACATGCTTCTAACACCTGTGTTGCTTGATCTATTTCTCCTGAATGAATCAATGAAGAAATCGCCAAGTACCTTGCACTTTGATGGTCAAAGAGGTCGAGCGACAGTAGACGCAAGAAGATCTCGCTCGCTTCAACAAAACGATCTTGCTCATAGAGCCACACACCGTACTGCATCAAGCTACGCAAATACGGACGATTCGGTGCGAACTTCCACACATCTTCCGCGCGATGGTCAAACTGCTTTTCACCAGAGAATATCGCTTGTTTAAAGAACTTCTCCTGCTCGTCCTTCGATTCTGTCAACTCCGTCTGAAGTAACAACGCATCGACATTCGTCGGATCAGCGCCATATGCACCTACTGCGAAGTCGTGTCGCTGTTCGATCGTTTCAGCATTGTACGCCATATAACACAGCATCTGTGCTTCTTGTTGTTGATTTTCCGGCTCGAATGGTTGCTGAATCGCTTCTTGAATATACGCTTGCGCTTCTTCAAACGAATCAAAGTTATGCTTTTGCGTCAACATATGCACTTGCCAGTTCATTTGCTCAGACGGTAGTGGATGGGTACCGATATGATACGCGGCATCCTGCTTCCCTTCCGCCATCATCTTTTCAAGTTCCTCAATCTTTTCTAGCAGAATATCCGTATGCTTTCGGAATGAAGAGACGGAAACCCCAAACAGTTTACCCACTTCCGCTTGCGTGTACGTATTCGGCATCATATTCGTATCGACTGCCAATTGGAACGCTGCCGCAGCGAGTACTTCAGGCTTACGGAACTTCGGATCTTGATCGGTAAAGTAGTATGCCATCAAGGACAATAACATTTCATACGCACCCGGATAAAGCTCTTCCTTTTCGAGTTGAGCATCCAGGATTTCTACTACTTGACGTTGCAGCGGTGTAAAGTTCTGCTCGACTACATCAGATAACGTCTGAACGTCCAGTTTACAAACCACTTCGTAAATGTCGACGAGATGCTTCTTGAAGAAATCGAAGCTGTTTTTCTCTTCGCTCGTTTCCGCTAGTTTCTGCACACGCGTCAATAGTTCATCACTCATATGACCATTCACTGCAATAGCAGAAATCGGCATGACCCAGCGCTCTTCATTGCGCATCTCTTCCAAGACGATAGCAATGACTGCGCGAACATCTTCAGGCTCACCTGCTTCTCTTGCCAATAAATACTCGCCTTCTCCTAGAATTTCTTTCATATGATAGACATCTTTATCAGCCTTCGTCACTTCTGCAAATGTAATGAAAGCATTCTGCCAACTCTTCAAAATAGCACGTACTGCCCTATTTTGCGTGCGGTTGAGCGCTTTTACAAGGTGGCGTCTCCATAGATCTTTACGGACGATGAAGAAATAGTAATCGCTGACATTCGTCACGAGTTCTTCTTCTTCCATCCACTCACCAAGGCGTTCAGCCCAGTCTTTCAATAATCCTTCTAATGATTGAATCTCAGCAGGAGACAAAGATGTTTCATAATAACTGTTTAATACTTTCCTTAATTCTTCTTGGACCGTATTTGTGCCCGGCATCTCTGTTTTGCCGCAGCAGTTCTCTACGATATCCCCATTTCCGCATGGGCATTTTTCTTTATTCCCTATCACATCGAACACAACCTTTTCTTTTTACTATACCATACTAAAAAGAAGCTCCGCATGCATAGCAGCATACGAAACTCCTTGTTTTAGTTTTCAGACTGTTCTTTCACTTCGCCAGTAGTAGGCGAAGTCGGTGGTATGACCCGTTTTATGAATAACGATAAGATCAATGCAATGAGTGTAATTACCGTAGAGATGAAGAACGCGTGATTGACGCCGTCGAGCATCGCCATCCGTCCAATCTCTTCTTTCATAGCGGAGACATCGACTCCAGATGCGACCAAATCTTGCACTTGGGTAGTTGCAGACACATCCAATCGCTTGGTCATGAGCGTCAATAACAAGGCCGAACCAATCGCGCCAGACACTTGCTGCAATGTGTTATTCATCGCCGTACCATGCGGATTCGAGATCATCGGCAACGAGTTCATTCCGTTTGTCATAACCGGCATCATGACCATCGATAACCCGAACATCCGAAGCGTATAGACACCCATCAAATAATAATAACCTGTATCCATGTGCAATTGGCTCAATAAATACGTCATGAATACCGAAATACTAAGTCCCGTGTAAACGAGGACACGCGGACCGTATTTATCGAATAAACGACCTGTGATGGGCGACATGATTCCCATTAATACTGCACCGGGTAACATCAACAGTCCGGCATCTAGCGGTGAAATTCCGCGCACGTTTTGCACATACAACGGTGTCAAAATCATTCCGGAAAACATCGCCACAGACAGCACCATCGATACGACAGAAGAGAGAGCAAACATCGAGTGCTTGTAAATACGAAAATCGAGCATGGGCTCTGTCATGCGTAATTGTTTTAGGATGAACAGTACGAGCGATACCGTACCAAGCGCGATCGTGCCATAGACGATCGGAGAACCCCATCCCTGTTCACCTGCAGAACTGAAACCATACAGCAAACCACCAAAGCCGATAGTCGATAATACTAATGAAGAGAAATTGATGCGTACATCACGATTCGGTGTAATATTTTTGAGTTTGAAAATTGCAAGAACTAGCGTGAGCAATGAAATCGGTAGCACGAGCTCAAACAGTGTCCGCCACGAATAATGCTCGACTATCCAGCCAGACAATGTCGGCCCAATTGCCGGTGCCGTGAACATCACAAGACCGAACATCCCCAATGCCGCTCCCCGTTTTTCAATTGGGAAAGCCGTCAACATTACATTCATCAATAACGGCATCATCAGTGCGGAACCGGATGCTTGGATCATACGTGCAACCACTAGTAAAGAGAATGTCGGTGCGATGATTGCGATCAACGTCCCTAACGAGAAAAGCACCATGGCGGTAATGAAGATTCTTCTATTTGTAAATTTCTGAATGAAAAACGCACTGGCAGGAATCATAATCCCGTTGACGAGCATATAACCTGTCGTCAGCCACTGAACGGCCGAAGGGGAAATCGAAAACTCTTTCATAATGACTGGCAATGCGATATTCAGTAACGTATTGTTCAAAATCGCAACGAACGCACCTATGAATAATATGGCAATGATGCCATAAGGCGGTTTCTCCTGCATTTTTTTAATTTCTATTGATTCTACCATTTTATCCTCCTATAACATGTAAAAACTATGTCAGAAGTATATTTTATACCGGCAGTACATTTATTACAACTAAAAAATTTCAAATACCCAGAGAGCTTGATGTAATAACGTTTTAGGAATAGTATAGATAGTATACACAGAGTATAAAAATTCAAATGCACAGGTGATTATCTATGAATGACCGCAAAAAGCACGTATTGCTTATCGCAAAACAACTATTCATCGACAAAGGCTTTCATGCAACATCCATCCAAGACATTTTGGATGTAGCACAAATTTCAAAGGGAACGTTCTATAATTACTTCCCTTCTAAAAATGAATGTCTCATGGCGATATTGCAAGACGCGTATTGTATAAGTTACTTACGAAGAAATGAGCTAGCGATTGGCAAAGACCTTGCAGACCCTGGCCTGCTCGCTGCACAAATTGAAATTCGTTTGACGATGAATCGACAACAAAACTTGCTACCGTTGTTTGAAACTATCGTTCATTCGCCTGACGATGAGCTGCGTCAATTTGTGAAGCAGATGCATTTTCGGGAACTCGCATGGCTTGCGAAACGACTGGTCAACGTCTACGGTGAGGAAGTAAAACCATACTCCTATGATTGCGCATCGTTACTTTTTGGCTTCATCCAATATGCGCTTAATATCTGGAAAAGTTCAACTACCGAGCCAATCGATACGATGAAACTAGTGGATTTTGTTATGCAACGAATGGAAGTGATCGTACCCGATATTGTAAAACGAGACGCTCATTTCCTATCACAGAGCTTGCTGGAAGATATGTTAACGGCGGCAGATTTTTCTCCGATGACACGCGAAGTGTTGATTGAGAGTTTGCAAAAGTTCGTTGCCAACTTACCAAAGGACGGAAGTCAAAGGACGTTATATAGCCAGTTTTTACTGGATGAGCTGTCCGCTGAACAACCAAGGATCTACTTACTAGAATCCGTTGTGCGCTCGTTCCGTCAAGCGTTCGAAGGTTCGGAACAACAACTGCAAGCAATCGAATTATCCGCGAATATTTGGGGGTTCATCAATCAATCTCAATGAAATAGAGACTAGCCAAGTCAGCGAAAATGACTTGGCTAGTCTCTTTTTATTTATTGTTGAGTATTAATATGAGTAATTTTGGGGAGTAAGATGTGTTATGTTAGCAGTCGTTTGGCTACGCCTGCCGCTGCAGTCACCTTCTTTAGGAAGTGGAGACGAATTATTACACGTCACTATAGATAGTAGAATAAACTAGTTGATCTGCGTTCCAGGCGGCGACTCCAGCGGGAACAGCGCGAGCTGAAAGCCCCGCAGGAAGCGAAGCGGACGAGGAGATTGAAGCCGTGCCCGCGGAACGCGTCCGCCTGGAACGCAGATCAACGTCGCCCTCACGTCACTAATGTCTCGCCTGAGTCAACCACGAACTTGATGATTCGGCTCTTCCCCTTGCGCAAATGCAAGCAATGCTTCCACGTTTAGCTTCATCATCGCCTTGCGCGTCTTCACCGTCGCACTACCAATATGCGGAAGCACCGTCACATTCGGCAACGTCAGCAACGGATGGTCTAGCGGAACAGGCTCCGTCTCGAACACGTCTAACCCTGCTGCATGAATTTTCTTCGTGCGTAGCGCTTCAAACAGCGCGTCTTCATCCACAATACCGCCACGCGCAACATTGATCAGAATGCCTGTCTCTTTCATCTCGGACAACTGCTTCTCCCCGATCATACCTTTCGTCTCCTCACTATACGGCACCAAAATCAACACGTAATCGGACGACGCTAGTAATTCGGAAAGCTCGGCATAACGACAGCCATACATATCTTCCATTTCTGACTTGCGGTTACGGTTGTGATACAGCACGTCCATATCGAACCCTTTCGCCCGTCTCAACACCGCTTCACCAATTCGGCCCATGCCGATGATACCAAGCGTAGCCCCGTACACATCAGTTCCAGTGAAACCAAGGGGCTCCCAAGACGTCCAGCGCCCTTCGCGCAACGCGTTCTCTGCACCAATCAAATCACGGCCCGTAGCCATCAATAAAGCGAACGCCAAGTCTGCCGTTGTTTCTGTTAGCACATCCGGTGTATTCGTTACGATAATATTCCGTGCTGCCGCCGCTTGGACATCGATGTGATTATAGCCCACTGCCATATTGACAATTAATTGTAATGAAGGGGCTGCGTTAAGCACTTCTTCGTCGATTTGATCGGAAATGACAGTCCATAGTGCATCCACGTCAGCTACTTCTCTTAACAATACGTCACGAGGAACGGCTTCACTCGTCGACTCCCACATGCGTACTTCATAGTGTTCGCGTACTGGGGCAATCAGTTCTTCTGGCATCTCTCGACAAATATATACTGTTGGTTTCATGGACAACACTCCTTTAGCCACCGATATAGTTCATATTGATTTTCTTCCGGTTCTTTATCGTCTGCTCCGTCCGTTCATCGGAATAGCGGTCTTTTCTGCCTCTCCACACGGTAGCAATCGCTTCATATAGTTCTACATCAGTTTGATCCGAACGAATTAATTTTCGTAGGTCAAAGCCTTCTGATGCGAAAAGACACGTATATAATTTCCCTTCAGACGATAGACGAGAGCGCGTACACGTTGAACAAAATGACTCCGAAACGGATGTGATGAAGCCGACTTGTGCATCCGTTCCTATATAGCGATAACGTTTTGCTACTTCACCGTAATAGTCTTCTTCCGCAGGCTCCATGTCGAACTCAGCGGCTAGCATGTCGTAGATCTCTTTTTTTGTTACGACTTTTTTGAAGCTCCAGCCATTGTCATTGCCGACATCCATGAACTCGATATAGCGCAATGTGATGCCACGTTCTTTGAAATACGTAGCCATCGGGAGGATTTCGCTCTCATTGACTCCTTTTTGTACGACCATATTCACTTTGATAGTGAAACCGATGTCCTGTGCCTTTTCGATGTTTTTGAGAACAAGTTCAGGTGAAATGCCACGGCCGTTGATCTGTCCGAATAATTCTGGATCCAGTGCATCTAAACTGATATTCAGACGGCGCAATCCAGCGTCGTACAGCGGTTGTGCGTATTGACCGAGCAACACTGCATTGGTTGTCAGTCCGATGTCTTCGATCCCTTCGATGTCGTGAAGCTTCTGTATCAACTCGGGTAAATTCCGGCGCATCAGCGGTTCACCGCCTGTCAAGCGTAGCTTCTTCACACCTAACTGAGCAAAAATCCGTGCCAAGCGCTCCAATTCTTCAAACGACAGCAATTCATTTTTAGCTAGAAATAAAAAGTCATCACCAAAAACTTCTTTCGGCATGCAGTACGTACAGCGGAAATTGCAGCGATCCGTGACAGAAATTCGCAAATCCCGAATCGGACGACCGAGTTGATCTACAATGGCATTCATCTTCTTCATCCCCTTCCCAGTTCACATGGCTTGTTGACATTTTTAAAAGAAATTTCGGGTGTATCGGTTAATAAATCGCCTTCAATCCAACGACCTTCATGTTGTGCTTGCACATGCATCACGCGACGATTGCCATCGCGTAACGCTTGTTTTATTGTCGGTTTGACGTTAGCACTCCAGACCGAAACGAGTGGGTGTCGCTTGCCTTCTACCGTTACAGACGAAATATCTCCATGATGCAACGCTAGCAATCTTTTCATGATCCCCGCTTCCATAAACGGCATATCACACGGCAACACGACATAGCGGTCAGCTTGCACTAATTCCATAGCGGATAAAATTCCGGCAAGAGGACCCATTCCAGAAACTGCCTCCAGGTCCGTCGTCACATGCACGCAATCCGGAAACTGTTCCCTATATTCTGGACGCGCCACGACAACGATCTCCTCGCAAATCGGTCGCAATGCCTCTAACGAATAATGATAAAACGAGTGACCTTCATGCAGTGCAAATGCTTTTGGCGAGCCATAACGCTGCGATTGTCCGCCCGCTAGCAACACACCGACTGTCTTCATCCGCCACTCACTGGTGGAATAAACGCGCAGACATCTCCCGCCTGAATGACATCATCCTTTAAGGCATACTCTTCATTCACCGCCACATGGATAGTCTCTTTACCGAAACCTGGATATGTCTCTTCTGCCCAGTTCAGCAATTCTTCGACCGTCAAGGGCGCGCGATCCAAAGACTCTTCACCTTTACCCGTCAACTCGCGTAGTCTTGCAAAGTAATGAACTGTAATCATCATGATTCGCTCCCTTTCTCTGGATATTTCTTCTGTGCACCGATCCATTCTTCGCCGTCTTCCCAGATTTCCTTCTTCCAAATCGGTACGACTTCTTTAATGCGCTCAATTGCATATTCATTCGCCTCATACGCTGCTTTTCTATGAGGAGACGATACCGCGATAACTATGGCAATGTCTGATATTTTCAACTCGCCAATCCGATGCGCCATAGCGACTTGAACTCCAGGCCACTTTGCTTCCATCTCCGCACCGATTTCAGCGAGCTTTTTTTCCGCCATCGGTACATAGGCTTCATACGCAAGATACAATGTGCGAACACCATGCGTCCATTCGCGTACATGTCCCGTGAATACCGTCACCGCACCCGCAGCTGGATGCAAAACAAGATCGCTGTATTTCTGCACATCAATCGGCTGATCTATGATTTCATATCGTTTCATTGTCCCGCCTCCACCCATTCTTGCAACCAGCCATCGAGTCGCGTAATATCTTCAAAAAGCTCGGCTGTTTTCACCGTTCGAATGATTCCAGTCAACGACTCCAGCTCTTCCCGTTCTTCTTCGTTTCGGATGAGCACCACTTTCTCACCGGCTTCTTTTTTATAGCCTTCTATCAATAAAACGTCTGGTTCACTTAACGCTGCCAATGTCTTTAGCTGTTCAAATGAATATTCTTTATTTTGTATCAATTGTATCATATCCCCCCCAGCGACAAGGGTTGAGACTGCTCCAAACCCTAAGAATTGCACCGTATCCGTATGTGCTGGCGGCAGTTCAGGCGCTCCCCCATGCCCATGATGTTTGAGCACCGCGACTTCGTAACCAAGATGCTTCAGCACGGTAATCCAATGCGAAACAAGCGTCGTTTTTCCACTGTTCTTGAAGCCCACGACGTGTAGCGTCTTCATAGTTCCCAATGCTCCACACCTTGTTCCGTTCCTAACAATAATGCGTCCACTACCATGCCTTTTTCATAGCCGCGAGTTCCGCTCGGCAAGACGATGATGCAGTTACCCCGTGCAATAGAAGACACTGCACTGGATTTATTGAAACCTGCAGGCGTCGCTATGATTCCTTCGTTTGTCATCGACCAGCTGGCGCGAACGAAACGTGTGAACGGATTCGCTTTCTTGAAATCTTCACCAAGAACCGCTTGAATACGCGGCATATAAGGTGCTGTGCAACCCATCATCGAGTAAATGGCAGGCCGCGCGAACAATTCAAATCCTGTGAAGCAAGCAGACGGATTACCTGATAGACCGAATAATAATTTATCTCCTAACACCGCTACTGTCGTCACACTGCCAGGACGCATCGCCACTTTATTGAACAATACTTCCGCACCTAGACGCTCATAGATCATAGGTAAATAATCGTAATCTCCGACCGACACACCGCCCGTCGTAATAAGCAAGTCTGTTTCCTGAAGTGCATTCTCCACGATTTCGGTACATACATCCAAATTGTCTTCCATCATGCCATACGATGTATACTCAATCCCCATTCGCGTCAACTGTGCACGAATCATCGGACCATTAGAATTGCGGATCTTCCCTGGTTCCAGTTCATCAGTGACATGTAGCAATTCCGTTCCAGTCGACAATACCCCAGCAATCGGTCGTTTCGCAACACGCACTTGTGCATAGCCAAATGTCGCAAGTAACGCAATAGTCCCTGGATGAATAATCGTTCCTGCCTCGATCAATGTCTCACCTTGTTTCGCATCTTCACCTTGACGCGAAATATTTTCGCCCGCTTCAAACGACTTACGTAACGTAAACCCGCTATCATTTTCCACCGTTTGCTCCAGCATAACGACTGCATCCGCATGTTCCGGAATTAATGCACCTGTCATGATGCGAAACGATTCACCTGGTCCAATCGGACGATCCGCAACATGCCCTGCACCAATTTCTCCAATCACACGAAAGGCTTTTCTATCATCACCTGAAGCACCCGTCGAATCTTCCGCCCGAATCGCAAAACCATCATACGGCGAACGATCAAAAGGCGGCACGTCATGCTTCGCAACGATAGGCTCTGCTAGCACACGACCATATGTATCTTCTAACGGAAGAACTTCCGTCCCCAACTTATGTACATTTTTCATCACACGCTCTACTGCTTCCGCCACTTGAATCGGTTTTCGAATTTCCACCACGTACATCTCCTACTTTCTTTTGTTATACTAACTAGTACAATGAAATGAAACGAAAGGATGATCATCATGTCCGAACTTACACACTTCAATGAACAAGGCCGCGCCAAAATGGTCGACGTGTCCGACAAAGAAACGACACTACGTACTGCGATCGCTACATCATCAATTACGGTAAACAAATCCATTCACGAGCAAATCACTCATGGCACAAATAAAAAAGGAGACGTCTTCGCAGTTGCACAAGTCGCCGCCATCATGGCCGCGAAAAATACGTCTAACATTATTCCAATGTGCCATCCACTTCCTTTAACGGGCGTAGATGTCCGATTTGATTGGGATATCGATGAAGAATCTTCCCATTATCATGTGTTAATCGAAGCCGAAGTCAAAACGAAAGGCGTAACCGGAGTCGAAATGGAAGCCCTGACTGCCGCTTCCGCCGCCGCATTGACGATTTACGATATGTGTAAAGCTGCCGGCAAGGACATGGTCATCGGACCCACCATGCTTCAGCATAAATCAGGCGGGAAAAATGGTGATTATCAACGTGCGGACTAAATGTCGCGCGTTTTTTTTGATTGGATTTGGATGGTACGCTCATACTTCCATGTTATCCGCTCTATCGACCCGCGAAGCCGATCATACTTCCATGCCATCCGCTCTATCACCCCGCGCAACCGATCATACTTCCATGCCATCCGCTCTATCACCCCGCGAAGCCGATCATACTTCCATGCTATCCGCTCTATCACCTCGCGAAGCCGATCATACCCCCACGCTAGCCGCTCTATCACCTCACGAAACCGCTCATAACCCCAAGCCATCCGCTCTATCACCCCACGAAACCGCTCATAACCCCAAGCTATCCGCTCTATCAACCCACGCAACCGCTCATAACCCCAAGCTAACCGCCCCTATCCCCCACACCCCTCATCCACTATCCCAAATGCTTTCCAAGCTCATGCACAATATGCGGCAACTCCGGCACGATCAACTTATCCATCGCTAGCTTCACGGCCTTCGAAGAGCCCGGCAATAAAAATACCGCCTGCAATCCGATTCCACCTGCCGTTGCGCGACTGAGCAACGCTTTTGATCCCACGTCTTCGGTATAGCTCAAAAAGCGAAACAGTTCACCAAATCCGTCTAACGGTTTTGTGAAATAGGGTGACACGGTTTCCACTGTAATATCCCGCGCGCCAATCCCCGTTCCGCCCGTGAAAATCATTGCCTGAATCGACGAATCGGACAACCAAATAGACAATTGCGCTTCGATACGTGACGCTTCGTCGGGACAAATCTCGTATGCCTTCACAATATGTCCCGCTTCGAGTAGCTTATCGCATATCACCTTGCCGCTTTTGTCATCCGTTTTTGTCCGCGTATCACTGATTGTCAGTACAGCAACTGCAACCGATTGATCACGCGCTTTCTGTGGTAAATGAGTCTCTTCCATTTGCTACCCCTCCTAGCCGAATAATGAATGATAGATTTTCCGTCCTTCTCGCATATCTTTTAAACCATGAATCAACAACCTGCCATTACCGAACAAAATACAGCGATAGCTTTCCGCCTGAAATTCCACGAAAAACGGCGTCTCCCGGTATTTCGATTCTAGTTGTTGGGCGACTTTCACACCGTCCGCTACCGTCAACTTACGTCCTGCGTCGGGTATGATTTGTACTGTATCACGTCCGCAAAGCACAGCGTATTGCGTGCCCGCCGCTTGATGCAACGCAGGATACGTTGGATGTTCACCACATGTTTCGCATTGCGGATTCTTCATCCGGCTGATTCCCGCTTCAACGGATGTATTATTCCACACATCAAAATGCAGAAGTTTCGTGCGCATGGCCTCTTCATTTCCTGTCAGCCATTTCATCGCTTCCGCGCTTTGATGTGCAGCCGAAATCTGTACTGCAGGCGCAATTACCCCTACTGTATCACATGTTTCATTGACCGCTGGCATGACCGGCAGTAGACAGCGGAAACACGGTGTTTTGCTTGGAATGAAAGGAAAGACGCTACCTGAACTGCTAACGACCGCGCCGTATACCCATGGGATATGTAGTTTCCACGCGACGTCATTGATCAGCAAACGCGTCTCGAAATTATCGGTTGCATCCAGTAGAATATCCGCGCCGACCGCAATTTCTTCGAGCAACGGTCCGTCGATATGATCGAGCACTGTGATCATTTCAACATCTTCACGAATGGCATGTAAACGACGTGCTGCTGCTACGACTTTCGGCACACTATTTTTCGCATCCGCTTCGACGAATAATTGTTGCCTCTGCAAATTAGATGCCTCCACGTAATCGCGGTCTGCAAGCGTTATTTTACCGATTCCCGCGCGCACGAGCGTCTCGGAAATCGACGAACCGAGCGCACCACAGCCTATAATCACTGCATGTGCATCCGATAGCCGCCGCTGTCCCGACAACCCAATAGGTTGAAATAATGTTTGCCGTGAATATCGATTCTCCACTTCATCTACTTCCTTTCATGAAACAACAAGCGAGGCAACCGATTAAGACCGATTGCCTGCATGTGTCTCCGGACTAATATCACTGAATGAACCTACGTAGCGAACGACGTCGCCTGTTCCATCTTTCACCGAACTGATGGATAGGAACTCCAAGTACTCTTCGCCACTCTTTTTCTTATTCCAAATTTCGCCTTGCCAGACACCCTGTTCATTAAGAGTGTGCCACATATCATTGTAGTATTCACGATCATGCCTGCCTGAACTTAAGATGTTCGGACTTAGACCGAGTACTTCCTCTTCACTATAACCTGTTAGTTTCGTAAATGCCGGATTGACCGAAACAATGAGACCTTTTGAATTGGTCACGAGAATACCTTGGCCAGTCGAATCAAATACTTCTTTAGATAAGCTCGTACGATCCATGTAGTAAAGCCAAATAGCCAATACAAGGCTGGCTAACGACACTTGTGAAAATGCCATGAAACCAATGGAGTAGGAACCTGTCATCGAGAAAATCGTTGCGAGTAATAATGGAGGGAAAAATCCACCAAGACCACCCATCATCGATACAATCCCGTTCACGGTACCTGCTTGCTTACTGAAATACATCGGTACGAGTTTAAAGATGACACCATTTCCGAGACCGGCAGCCGCCGCAATCATAATACTGCCGACTGTGTACAGTACGATATCTGGTGAAAATGCCAGTACGATGGACGCAATCGTCAAACCTGCGAAACAACCCATTAAAATGAATAGCGGCTGGAACTTATCGCCTAACCAACCACCGACCGGACGTAATAATGTCGCGACGACGATGAAGCCTGCTGTACGAAGTCCCGCGTCGACCTTATCGAGTCCAAAGTAATTGACGAGGAAACTTGGTAAAAACACAGTAAACGCAACGAACGAACCGAATGTGATGAAATAAAACAACGAGAAGAACCAGAGTTTCTCATTCTTGTAGACACCTTTAATTTGCTCGATAATCGGTGCTTTCACTTTTACTTCCTTACGGTCACCGAAGAAAAAGTTCAATGCGATGAATGCAAGCAATAAAAGCAAATACATTTTGACAGTCAATGACCAGCCAAACTTCATCGCAAGGACCGGAGCTGAAAACGTCGTGATCGCTGTCCCGATGTTCCCCATCCCGTAAATACCATTGACCAGTCCGTGCTTTTCCTTAGGATAATACTTCGGTAGCGACGTAACACCAACAGAGAAAATCGCGCCCCCAATCCCGAGCAACGTTCCGCCAATTAAAAGTCCTGTCACGGTTGATGTTTCACTTATGTAGTAGACAGGAAATAGCAATACAATGAAACTGATGAAAAACATCATACGTGCGCCATAGACATTGGCGTAGTAACCAAGTGGAATTCGCAAAATCGAACCGAGTACTACAGGGATTGCTGTGATGATGGCTACACGCTCTGGTGGAATGCTGATATCTTCGCTAATAAATGGTAATAACGAAGAGATCAGGACCCATACCATGAAGCCGACAACTAAATTTGCCGTCTGTAGAGGTAACTGAATCTTTTGTGTCATAGGAATCCATCCCATCTGAAATTAGTTGAAATTCTATCCAACATTTTTTCTTTTAAACTACTATAGTTCGTTACTCTGGTAAAATGGACGTATACAATTGTTCGAATAATTCATCTTGTTCTTTTGCACGTAAGACCGATAGAACCATCGGAAAGATGACGTTTTCTTCTTTTACAAAGTGAATCATAATGACTTCAAACGCTTCACCTGCGTCTTGTACGACGTCTTGCATCATCGCGAGTGTAAATTCCGATAGATCCCCTCTTGTGTGATGGAGGAAATGTCCGATATACGCATCGATTTCATCGTGTTCTTCTTGCACTGCTTGAACCGGTCCTTGATCATTTCCTACATATTTCGCAAGCATCGGAAACAGGAATGCTTCTTCTTTTTCTGTATGGTTTTTTAGCGGATCGATGAACTCGACGACTAGCTCGCGCATTCTTTTGAGCGCTTCGAGACCTTCGTCACGCGTGAACCGTTCATTCTCAAAACCCAGCACGATCGCATGCCACTGCTCCATCAAAGACGTTAAGTAACGATGTTCATTTTCGATCACGCGTAGGGCAGGTAGCGTATGGGTCGGTCCTGTATTGCTCATCATCCTTCACCTCTTCATTAAAAACTTAGAAACTTTTTGCGTAGCGCGTATTCGACGAGTTCCGGACGGCTCTTCAATTGCAGCTTGTCCATCATTTTCGCTTTATGCGCTTCTACAGTCTTGACGGAAATATACAGCATTTCCGCTATTTCCTTATTGCCATAACCTTTTGCAACAAGCGGCAGAATTTCAATTTCCCTTTTAGATAATATCTTGAACGGATCATCTTCATCTGTCTCATTCGTTCCTTTTTTCACAAACTCCCTCACGAGCGAAGTAGCCATAGACGGATGAACATACGTCCCGCCGTCATACACTTCACGAATGGCGTGTAGCAACTCTTCGTCAGGAGCATTTTTCAAAATATAGCCCGCTGCACCGTTTTTCAGTACGTGGAACATATACTCCTCGTCATCGTACATCGTTAAAATAATGATCTTCGTTTCTGGAAAGTCTTCATGGATTTTGCCTGTCGCAATCAAGCCACTTTGGCCAGGAGGCATGCTAAGATCCAGTAAAATAATATCCGGTCTGTGCTTCGCAACTAGTTCATATGCTTCCAATCCATCTGCCGCTGTTGCTACAACTTCCATATCGTCTTGAAAATTCAAGATATGCATAAATCCTGTGCGGACGACTGCATGATCATCAGCTATTATGATTTTCACTCGTTGCCCTCTCCTTCTTCAGCGGAATATTTGCTTGGACTGTCGTGCCTTCTAGCTGACTAGAGACGATCGTTAAACTGCCACCTACTAATTCCACCCGTTCTCTCATCCCATATAGACCGAGGCCCGTGCCTTGTGGGGTAAAGTCATTGACATCAAAGCCGACACCTTCGTCGCATACTTTTATTTGTAGCTGTCCGTCCACTTCATCCAAAGTTAAAAAAACATCTTCTACTTGGGCATATTTCATGGAGTTGAGAATCGCTTCCTGGCCGATGCGATACGCAACTGTTTCAATCGCACCATCATACCGTCTTTCTTTCACATCCGATTCGAAATGAACATACAGTCCATAATTCTTCTCCAAATTCTTGATGTGCGTCCGGAAAGCCGCTTCCAATCCGAAATCATCGAGTACTGCTGGTCGCAATTCAACAGATAGATGGCGGATCTCATCAAGTAAACGCATAAGTGAACCTTCCGTTTGTCTCAACTTCTCAAGCGCTTTGTCGTTCATGCCCATATATTTCAAGACGCGCAAATCGACGAGCGAACTGAGCATTTCCTGCGCCACGCTATCATGTAGCTCGCGTGAAATTCGTTTGCGTTCATTTTCCTGCGCTAAAATGACTTGTTGCATCCGTAACCTTTGATGGAGAACTTCGGATGTCTGGGTTTGTCTCGTTAAATTACGCAACATCAACATGGATACGTGTTGCTCTTCATCTAACACCTGATAGGTTGCGCTGTATGGTTGCACGCCAAGATCTTTTGTCTCCAAAAAGAGTTGGAATGAAGAGACTGTTTGTTGTGGTTTCTCCATGAAACACGAGACACATGTCATCTGTTCGTCTTCACTTGTAAAGCCACGGCATGTAAGACAAATTGCATCCGCCTCGCCTTGCAGCATCTTGTCATAGAGAGCAGGTTCCATTATTTGTTTCGCTGCTTCATTCATGGATAGAATTTTGCCATTCTCGCCGAAAAAAAACATCGCTTCTGTCGTACGATCGTATAGTTTGTGCAGCATAGTCGTTAACTGGTCATTGTTCAATAAAGTCATCTTTCAATCGCTCCTTCATGTGAAACGGTCCGAATTGGGGTCCTACCGCATGCTTGAATTGCTCAAACTTATCAGCCGTTAACCGGTCCACTTTACGATAGCCAATCAAAAGTACGCCTTGCACATGATCATCACGGAATAGAGGAATTGCGCCAAAACTTTTCAGCTTTTCAAATACGACAATCGGATAGTTATAGAGATCGCCATCCACTATACTTGCTTCAACATTCTCGATCTTCATCGACTTCCCTGTCTTGAACACAATTCCTGCCACACCTTTTCCCGATTGAAGGACAATTCTACGATAGCGTACACTGATATTCCCCGTTACATATCGCCACCTAAGATCGTGATGATATTTCTTCAAATCCACAAACGCCAAGCCGATGAAATCCGCATGAAGCGTTTCTTTCAGTTCGTCAATCGCCAGTTGGAAATTACTATTTACTTGTCCTGTCATAGACTTAATCTCCTATTATTCATCATTCGCTTACCGGGGTGATTGTTTGGTCGGCTGATGTTTTCTATATAGAATATAACTTCTACCTACATAATTCAATGGCACACTCCAGACGTGAACGAGTCGTGTGAATGGCCACATCGCGAAAATAAGGAAGCCAGTTAAAATATGAAGCTTGAACGCTATGGGAACAGCTGCCATATATGCAGCTTCCGGCTGGAATATGAGCAAGGATCTGAACCAGACCGAAATCGTATCACGGTAATCGAATCCTGGCGTCATCGTGTTTGTAATCAATGAGCTATATACCCCAATGAAAACGATAAATAGCAAAAAGGTATTGACGAGTAAATCCGACCTAGAAGATAACTTGCGAACATTTCTCTTTGTGAAACGACGGGACGTCAAAATAATCATTCCCGCTAATGTCACTACACCAAAGAATCCGCCACCCCACACTGCACCGATATGGTACATATGGTCGCTGATACCCATTGCCCGTGTCCACTCTTTCGGAATCCCAAGTCCCGCCACATGACCTAAAATGACGGGGAAGATACCGATGTGGAACAGCAGACTGCCGATCATTAATTGCTTCTTTTCAATAAACTCACTCGACTTCGCGGTCCAGCCGAATTGATCATTCTTATAGCGGAAAATATGTCCTACAATAAATACGGCAATACAGATGTAAGGAAAAATGACCCAAAGAAATTGACTAGTCATTAGCGGAAACCTCCCGTTGAATACATGATTTACATGTTTCACGCAGTGCACGGATCAAATGAAGCCATGGACTTTCATACTTTTCAAGTGCTTTCATTAAAAAATAGGAACCATCCTCGATGACCGCGAGCAACATGGAAAAGCTTTGTTGTGCCCGCGGGTCTCCCTTCCATTCAGCTGCATAAATAAATTCACACATTAACGGAAGCAAGTCGGATAGTTCTTCATCCGGCATTTCGAGCCCGAACATTTCGTATAACACTTTTAATTGTGCCAGCGTCTGACCGCGCTCTTTCGAGTCTGCAAATTTCACATAGGTCATGAACAGCGTGGCGTCTTTCTGGAAATCGAATGTGTACGTGTACAGTTCTTGTATTTCATTCAAACTATACGTTTGCATCGCTTCCCAGTACAGCTGCAGGTCAGCGTAACCCGCAGCATCTTCCGTTACGTACTCATTCCACATATCTGGATGGAATGTTAGCTTTTCCGGATAGTTCAGTTGATGGGAGAAAAAGCCGAAGATATGCTTCTTGTCATATAAGAGGTCCAGATTAATCACGCCAGATCCCCCCATAGAAGTTTTCTTCATAGATTTCCTTGCCCGTTTTCACTGGCGCTGCTCCCGGTGTTACAGGTCCGCAACCGTCACAACCTCCGTCCGAGCCCATTACAGAAAATGAAGAATACGGATTTTGAGCTGGTGCTTGTTCGCCGTATGTGCCCATTCCGTCATAACCTGCTGAACCTTGTGAGCGGTAGACGTTCATCTGGCTTTCTTTATGTGATGTCGGGATCACGAAACGATCTTCGTATTTAGCAATAGCTAGCAAACGATACATCTGCTTTGTCTGTTTAGCTGTCAATCCGACACGCTCTAGTTTGGATTCGTCGAAGTCCTTGCCAGAAGAAACTGCACGCATATACGAACGCATCATGGCCATACGTTGCAAGCCTCCCTTAACGATATCCACATCTCCAGCCGTTAGCATATTGGCTAAATACTGAAGCGGAATTCGCATTTCTTCAATCGCCGGGAAAATCATGTCCGGGTTTTTGATGGAGTCTTTCCCTTCAAAGTAGTTCATGATCGGGCTAAGCGGTGGTACGTACCAGACCATTGGCAATGTCCGATATTCCGGGTGCAATGGGAATGCTAGCTTGTACTCGATCGCTAACTTATACACGGGTGAGTTTTGCGCCGCATCAATCCAGTCCTCCGAAATGCCATCTTTGATTGCTTGCTCGATGATTTCTGGATCATGTGGATCTAAGAACAAATCACACTGCGCTTGGTACAAGTCTTTTGGATCCGGTGTAGATGCGGCTTCTTGCACGCGGTCTGCGTCATAAAGCAAGACACCTAGGTAGCGAATTCGGCCTGTACACGTCTCAGAACAAACCGTCGGCAAACCGGATTCTACGCGCGGGAAACAGAATGTACATTTCTCCGCTTTATTCGTTTTCCAGTTAAAGTAGACTTTCTTGTACGGACAACCGGTCATGCAGTAACGCCATCCGCGGCACGCTTCCTGATCGACAAGAACGATTCCGTCCTCGTCACGCTTGTACATGGCACCTGACGGACAAGAGGCTACACAGCTCGGGTTCAAGCAGTGTTCGCATAGTCGCGGCAAGTACATCATGAACGCTTGTTCAAAGTTGAATTTAATTTCTTCTTCAATTTTCTCGATATTCGGGTCAGTAGGTCCTGTAATATGTGCACCAGCTAACTGATCTTCCCAGTTCGGGCCCCACTCTGGATCCATGTATTCGCCCGTAATGACAGACTTCGCACGTGCAACCGGTGTATGCTCTCGATCGGGCGCGGACGTCAGTTTTTCATAGTCGTATGTCCATGGCTCATAATAATCTTTCATTTCTGGCATATCGGGATTATAGAAGATTTTGCCAAGTGCGATTTTCGACAGCTTGGAACCCGATTTCAGTTCTAGTTTGCCCTTTCGCAACTGCCAGCCACCCTTATAGAGTTCCTGATCTTCCCAACGTTTCGGGTAGCCGATCCCGGGTTTCGTTTCTACGTTATTGAACCACATATACTCGGCACCTTCACGGTTCGTCCATGTCGTTTTACACGTCACACTACATGTATGACACCCAATACACTTGTCTAAGTTCATGACCATTGCAACTTGCGCTTTAATTTTCAAGCCAGTTGACCTCCTTCATCTTACGGACTGCGACGTAGACATCACGTTGATTACCGATCGGTCCGTAGTAATTGAATCCATAACTGAGCTGTGCGTAGCCGCCTACCATTTGAGTCGGCTTCATGTGAATTCGCGTCGGTGCATTATGGCTTCCTCCGCGTTGCTCGGTGATTTCCGAGCCTGGCATCTGAATATGCTTATCTTGTGCATGGTACATAAACATCGTACCTTTAGGCATTCTGTGACTGACAACGGCACGTGCATTGACGACACCGTTTCGGTTATATACTTCGAGCCAAGCATTGTCGTCGATTCCGTGCTCTTCTGCATCGAGATTCGATAACCACACGGTCGGACCACCGCGGAACAAAGTGAGCATGTGCTGGTTGTCTTGGTATGTCGAGTGGATATTCCACTTACCGTGCGGTGTTAAATAACGCAAGACGAGTGCATCTTGTCCGCCTTTAATGTCTGCATCACGGTCCGCAAAGACGAATGGTGGAAGCGTCGGTTTATAGACTGGCAACGCTTCGCCGAATCCAAGGAATAATTCGTGGTCGACGTAGAAATGCTGTCTGCCCGTTAATGTACGGAATGGCACGAGACGTTCGATATTCGTCGTAAATGGCGAGTAGCGTCGACCCAATTTATTCGAACCACTGAAGACCGGTGTTGGAATGACTTCACGTGGTTGGGCGGTAATACTTGCGAATGTGAATCGCTCTGCTGCGCGGTCTGCGGAGATGTCTTTTAGTTCCATGCCCGTATCATGCTCCGCGGCTTCAAATGCTTTTTGCGATACACGGCCGTTCGTTGCGGAAGATAGTGTCAACATCGCTTCTGCTGCGTGTTTCGCTGTGTACAATTTAGGCAAGCCGTCTTTCACGGTGTCGTCTTCATAAATACCGTTGATACCTTTCATCAGTTCATATTCATCCGCTACTGAGAAACTAACACCGTGCGCGCCGGTTTTCCCTGTCGACAATAGCGGCCCGAGCGTAATATATTTATCGTAAACCTTCGTAAAGTCGCGCTCTACAATCGTCATACCCGGCATCGTTTTGCCCGGGATTGCTTCAATTTCACCTTTACTCCAGTCATGCACTTCGCCCATCGGCTGAGCAATTTCCTGAACCGAGTCATGTGCTAATGGAGACGTGACTACGTCTTTATAGACGCCCGGCAAATGTGTTTCCGCGAGTGTAGAGAACGTTTTTGCGATTTCACGATAAATATCCCAGTCCGATTTAGATTCCCATAAGGGGTTAACTGCCGGATTGAATGGATGGACGAACGGGTGCATGTCAGTTGAAGACAGATCCACTTTCTCATACCAAGTGGCAGCGGGTAGAACGATATCTGCATATAGCGGTGTCGCGGTCATGCGGAAATCGAGTGCTACTAATAAATCGAGCTTTCCTTCCACGTCATCGCGCCAAACCATTTCTTTCGGTTTCATATCTTCATTCGGCGTCGCAAGCAAACCGTCTGAAGCACCGAGTAAGTGTCTCATGAAGTATTCCTGCCCTTTTGCAGAACTTGAAATCAAGTTCGAACGCCAGACAAATAATGAACGCGGGAAGTTTTCCGGTGCACCGGGATCTTCTGCTGCGAATTGTAGTTCGCCAGATTTCAGCTGATCTACGACATGCGAAACAACTTCTTTCGTATCCGTCTTGCCTAGTTTCGCTGCTTCTTCCGTGAGCAGTAAACTATTTTTATTGAATTGAGGATAAGATGGCAACCAGCCGAGACGCGCTGCGAGAACATTATAGTCTGCTGGATGCTGGTATCTCGCTTCCCCACCAAGTGGTGACATGAGCGTATCCGTACCCGCTTCTTCGTACTTCCATTGATCGGTTGCAAAGTAGAAAAATGATGTGGCGTTTTGCAGACGTGGCGGACCTTGCCAGTCTTTCGCAAAGGCAATCGTGCTCCAGCCCTCGATTGGACGACATTTCTCTTGTCCTACGTAATGCGCCCAACCTCCACCATTCACTCCTTGTGAAGCCGTCAACGTGACAAGGTTGAGAATCGCGCGGTAGATCGTATCACTGTTGAACCAGTGATTGATTCCCGCTCCCATAATAATCATCGAACGTCCACCTGTGTCGATAGCGTTTTGTGCAAACTCCATTGCGATTTGCGTAACGAGTTCCGGTTTAACGTTGGTGATCGCTTCTTGCCAAGCTGGTGTATAGATAGAAGTAACATCGTTATAACCTGTCGCCTCTAGCTCACTGTCAATTCGATTCACACCGTACTGACTCAACATGACGTCGTACGTTGTCGCAACTAAACGCTCCGTGCCGTCCGCGAATTGTACTTTCATCGCAGGAATCGGACGCTTGAATGTGCCATTTCCTCGGTTATCGAAGTATGGGAAATGAATTTCTTGCCATTGCTCGGCTTGCTTTTCGATGGATAATGCGGGTTCAATACGTGTACCATCTGCATTTTCCAGTTGCAAATTCCACTTGACGTCTTCTTCCCAGCGCTGCCCCATCGTGCCGTTTGGAACAATGATTTCTTCTTTTGCTTCATCAAATAACACAGGTTTCCACTTCGCGTGTGCCGTCTGCTGTCCAAGATCGCTTGCTCGCAAGAAACGCCCGGCTTTATACGAATCTTCATGCGGATCTAGTAAAATCAAGAACGGCATATCGGTGTATTGTTTGGCATAGTTTATAAATGTTGGTTCTTTACGTTTTTGATAGAATTCATCCAAAATGACGTGGGTCATCGCTTGAGCAACTGCTGCGTCCGTTCCCGGATTTGCTGCGATCCAGTCATCCGCATGCGTTACACTTTCCGCATAGTCCGGTGCGACGGAAACGACTTTGGTTCCTTTATAGCGGACTTCCGTCATGAAGTGTGCATCGGGGGTCCGGGTAAGCGGTACGTTCGAGCCCCACATGATGATGTAGCCTGCGTTAAACCAGTCACTCGATTCCGGAACGTCTGTCTGTTCACCCCAGATTTGTGGAGAGGATGGCGGAAGATCCGCGTACCAGTCGTAGAAACTGAGCATTTCGCCACCAAGCAATGAAATGAAACGAGCCCCCGATGCATAACTGACCATGGACATCGCAGGAATTGGTGTGAATCCTGCCACGCGATCCGGGCCGTATTTTTGTACCGTATAGATGAGTTGTGCCGCAATGAGCATCGTCGCATCCCGCCAATGAATCCGGACATGACCACCTTTTCCGCGGGCTTTTTTGTATTCATTGGATTTCTCAGGGTCTTCAACGATTGCTGTCCATGCTTTTACAGGATCTTTCGTTTCCTCCAACGCTTCGTTCCACATGCGCCATAGCTTACCGCGTATATATGGATACTTCACACGCAATGGACTGTATTCATACCAAGAAAACGATGCGCCACGTGGACAACCACGCGGTTCGAATTCAGGCATATCAGGGCCACAGGAAGGATAATCGATTTGCTGATTTTCCCATGTGATAATGCCATTCTTGACGAAGACTTTCCAGCTACAGGAGCCTGTACAGTTTACGCCATGCGTCGTACGAACCACTTTGTCATGCGACCAGCGTTGACGGTACATGTTTTCCCAATCACGATTTTTCTCTTCTAACACTGACCAACTTCCAGAATAACTCTCGACAGGTTTAAAATAATTCAATCCGAATCTCTTTTTCATCGAACATTTCCACTCCTTTTTAGAACGTAGCAGTAAATGAATCCAATCTACTAATCTTCTTACCCCAAAATAAACTAAGTAGTCTGAAATCAAACTGAGGGAATTCCCTATTAATTACAATGTATTGTAGGTCTTTTCTATCAAGTCTTATAAAATATCTTTATATTATATAACTATACGTCTTTCTCTACTCGTTTCTATCAGGGAATTCCCTATTCTCCTTTCACGAATCCCTTATTTTACTTTCTAAGTAAGGGAAAACACTTTATACCGCCTTCTGAATACGCTTTAAAATTTTCATAATTTTAAGTGTTTTTATTTATCTAATGGGAAATTTAGTATAGTTCTCATAATATTATGTTGATTTTATTTATATAAATGATAGAATTATATACAAAATGAAAGGTAAGGTGGATGATACCGTGGCAAACGAATTAAATAAGGTACTTCGTTGTGAAGCACTGAAAGATAAAATTGTTACAGCAGAAGAAGCAGCTTCTTGGATCGAGGATGGAATGTCTCTAGGTCTGAGTGGATTTACTTTGTCCGGAGACGCGAAAGCGGTTCCATTGGCATTGGCAGAACGAGGAAAAACTGAGGACTTCAAAGTAAACGTTTTCACTGGCGCTTCAATGGGCCCGAACGTTGATGAATTGATGGCCAATGCAGACGTCATCAATTTACGTGTTCCGTACCAAGGTAACCCAGCAATGCGTGGCAAAATCAACTCAGGTGACTCATTCTATATCGATCAGCACCTTTCCCATACAGCTGAATGGATTCGCCAAGGCGTAATCGGACCCGTTGACTATGCCATCATTGAAGCAGCTGCTATTACAGAAGAGGGATATATCATCCCAACTGGTTCTGTTGGTAACTCTCCAATTTTCGTTCAAGAAGCGAAGCATGTCATCATCGAATTGAATGTGAACGCGCCTATGGAGTTTGAAGGCTTACATGACATCTACATCCCAGATGCTCAAAACCAACGTAAAGAAATCCCTGTGTACAGTGCAACGGATAAAATCGGTACACCAGGAATTAAAGTAGATCCTGAAAAGGTTGTCGGAATTGTTCTTACGGAACAAGGCGATATTCCTTCCCCTATTGTTCCTCCGGATGAAGAGACACAAGAGATCGCAAACAACTTGTTAAACTTCTTCCGTGACGAGATCAAATTGGGCCGTATGGATGAAACGCTCATGCCTCTTCAATCAGGTGTTGGTTCGGTTGCGAACGCAGTACTTGATGGTATGAGAACTTCCGAGTTTAAAGATATCGAAGTCTATTCTGAAGTACTTCAAGACGCAATCTTCGACTTAATCGATGACGGCGTAGTGAAATTCGCTTCTGCTACTTCATTGACTCTCTCTAAAAAGCGTTTGGACAGCTTTAAAGACGATATCAGTAAATACCGTGATAAACTTGTATTCCGTCCTCAAGAAATCTCAAACCACCCGGAAGTTATCCGTCGTTTGGGTATCATTTCATTCAACACAGCGCTTGAGCTAGACATCTACGGAAACGTTAACTCTACACATGTTAGCGGAACACGCATGATGAACGGAATCGGTGGATCAGGTGACTTTGCTCGTAACGCACGCATCGCGATTTTCGTTACGAAGTCTTACGCAAAAGGCGGAGACGTGTCATCCATCGTACCTTTCTCTTCTCACGTGGACCACACGGAACACGACGTAGACGTAATTGTTACGGAACAAGGTTACGCGGATCTTCGCGGCTTGGCTCCAAGACAGAAAGCGGAATTGTTGATCGAGAACTGTGCTCACCCTGACTTCAAGGAAGAGCTACGTGATTATTATAATAGAGCAGTTGAACAAGTTGGCGGACAAACACCACACATTTTGGAAGAGGCGCTATCTTGGCACGTCAATCTTGCGAAAAACAAGACTATGCACAAGACTGTAGAAGCTCAGAAGTAATTTTATAGTAATGAAACGACCAAGCGGACTTTGATCCGCTTGGTTTTTTGTTTTTTGGGAGGTTAGAGCGGTTAACTAGGGGGATAGAGCGGATGTGGGTCTTCATTGAGCGGTTAACTGGGGGGATAGAGCGGTTTCGGGGGATCATAGAGCGGGCGGAGAAATTTATGATCGGATAGCGTGAAAGTATGAGCGCTTGACCATATTGTGAGCGTTTCCTTCTGAAAATTGATGGAGCAGTCGCCTCGATCGACATTGAGCGGTTAACTAGGAACATAGAGCAGATGCCGAGATACATTGAGCGATTAAATGGATGGATAGAGCGCGTTCAGGAATTCATTGATCGGTTGAGGAAATGTATGAGCGGATAGCGTGGACGTATGAGCGGATAGCGTGGACGTATGAGCGCTCAGCCATACGTATAAACGACTTCAATTAACGAAAACGGTGCTCTCCCCTTCCTCCACACATAAAAAAAGAGGAACCCGTCACGGATTCCCCTTCCTTTATTTATTACAAATCATCAAAGCCATTCAAATCACTAGTTTTCACATATTGACGGCTCGTTTGTTCGAAGAAGTCCGTTTTCGTATCGTCGAAGTTATCGACGTACGCACGGATCCACTTCATTGGATTATCGGTGAACTCTGGATAGATTTCGCTTAAGCCAAGCATGCGCAACATTTTGTTCGCGCGATACTTCACGTAGCCTTCCATCTCTTCTAGCTCAAGGCCATCGATTCCCGCTAATACATAGCGACTCCAGATGACTTCTTGCTCGACGGAGTGGCGGAATTGGTCATAGATCCATTCCGTGAATTCGTCTGTGTTATACTCTGGATGTTCAGCCAAAGCTGCACGGAAGATATCGCTGATGGCTTTACCATGCTGTAGTTCGTCACGGTTGATGTATGAAATCATTGTGGATGTACCGACCATTTTTTGGTGGCGTGCCAAGTTATAGAAGAATGCGAAGCCACTGTAGAAAAATAGGCCTTCTAGTAATGTCGTATACACCATCGCTTTTAGAACCGTTTCAATTGTCGGGTTCTCCGCAAATTCATTGTAGACATCTACAATTCGTTCATTTCGCTTCATTAATACTTCGTCTGTACGGCCCATTTCGAAAGCTGCCATTTGCTTGTCCAAGTTCGTGACTGATGAAAGTACGTACGATAGCGATAGGTAAGGTTTTGAAGTAATCGCCACCTTTTCCCCCGCTCCACACCGTGCGTGCGACTTTCACCGCACACGGCGTTCCATCTTGATATATTTTTCACTTTAAATAGTCTCTAAATTACACTCTTTACGATATTTATTCAACTTACTAATTTGCATCTCACTCAGTTCTAGTAGGTTTAGATACCTTCGAATAATCTCTAAGTCCGTTGCATGGATCAGCCTGTGTACCAATGTGGAAACTATTGTTAAGTTCTTGTATTCGTCCGTGCCACCCGAAGCTTTAGGCTTTATATGGTGGCAGTGAATTTCTTTAGCTAATAGAAACTCACCTTTGACACTACATTTTCCATTTTGCATCGAGTATTTTGAGAGTCTGTTATCTATATATTCAAACGTTCGGTCATAGGTTTCCATTCTACTCAAAATTACTATTTGATTCCCGATATCTGGTTTCAGTTTTTCATACTCTTCTCTGCCTTGCTTCGTGTAAGGAGTTAAATGCTGTGAGAAGTTCATATTGTTTACTGTCCTTATATCCGAAAACACATGCATTGGTATACCAGATATAGTGTAAGTATCATTTCTATTCTTATGATACTTCACATAAGATTGGGGAGGATTGATTGGATTTCCCTGTTTTGCAATCCCTTTTAATCTCGCATGCTTGGACTTTCTTATTCTGGATTCGACTTCACTAAGGTCTATATTCACATTTGTGGCATATTGGAAATAGTTTTTGATACCCATAACGAAACTATTATAGCTAAACACTGTTTTCGCATCTGCACTTTTGCTAATTTTTTTGATATGTTCTCTTGTCTTTATGATGATATCTTCTTTCTTCGATTCCACAATGTTTGTTTGGGCTACCCATTTAGTTCCTTTTTTCTCGGCTTTAATGCTAAACCCAAGAAACTCAGTCGATTTCTTTTTAAGATTGGTTATTCCAGATTTCTCTTCCGAAATATCCAGACTTAATCTTTTCTTTAGAAATTCTTTAGTACTAGCAAACATTTTAACCGCGGTCTCATAATCCCTTGTGAAGATTTTGAAGTCATCAGCGTATCTGACAATAAACATTTCTTTTAGATTAGTCTTTTTCAGTGCTATGAATTTATTCCTGTTGATTGAATACGTATGATTCGAAGGGAATTCCTCCCATTGCGTATTTATCCATTGGTCTAAATCATTGAGCACTATGTTTGATAAAAGTGGGGATAGGATTCCTCCTTGGGGAGTTCCTTTATTCGGTGTACCTATTCCCGATACAGGCGCTTTTAGCATTTTTGATATTATGGCTGTTACTCTGCTATCTTTAATTCCAATTCCATATACCTGTTTGATAAGTCTGTTGTGATTCACGTTGTCGAAGAATCCTTTTATATCAATATCCACTACATATCTCAGTAGGTTCTTGTTGATTAAGAATTGACTTCTTGAAACTGCATGTCTTGCAGAGCGTAATGGTCTGAAGCCATATGAGTGTTTATAGAATTTAGCTTCTGCTATCGGTTCGATTACTTGCTTTATACATTGTTGAATTTACCTATCCGATATGGTGGGTATCCCTAATGGTCTTTTACTTCCATCGAGTTTTGGTATTTCTACCCTTCTAACAGTCTGCGGTTTATAATTCGCCAAACGTCTTCTAACGTGTTCAACAATTTCCTTGTCAGTGAAACCTTTGAAGTGTTTAATCGTCTTCTTATCGACCCCTGCTGTGTTACTACCTGCGTTGGATTTAATAGTCCTATAAGCAAGAAGTATGTTACTAGAACTAGTGATGATACTATAAAGGTCAATTCCATCCGTTCTATTTTCTTGACTTGCAAGATATAGTTCATCAAAGGTTTTAACCATGTCATAGTATTCTGCATATCGCATTTGCATACTCACCGATGTATTACCTCTCCTCATTAAGTTCTCTTAACGAAGTCACATCTTCCTACTCGATTTTGTGAGTTTTTCAAATTTAGATTTGACGTATTTAAAGTTTATACCAAGACTCGAGGCTATCCCTCCACTACCTTTCAGTAGCTTCATCAGTACTGTGCCTCTACTTTCACAAGACTAAAGATGTTTAATAGCCAAAGCCTTTATATCATCGCCACTCCGTCTACAAACGTTTAATTAAGTGTGCCTTGCTTACCACGTTTCCAATCATCTAGCTGTACATGCGGGTTTAGGTGCTTACTCTAAGCCTGTTAAATTATAGCCTCTTTGTTAGCTATCCCGAATTTCATCGCTACGACCCTTACTTTTCGGTATTTAACTACTCTCTCAGGAGCATGAGAACCTTTCGGTAATCAACCACATCTAGACCTGTACATTCGCAAGTTCGTCAGTCCCCATCGGACATTCTCACCGTGCCCGCTTTATAGCCCTCCGACCTATCGTTAAACATAGACTCTGTGATAGCAATCCTTAGCTTATCTTCAGCCGACTTCACCTAGCTTCATACAATACCCGATTGTAGTCGTATATTGCATGTAGGAGTATTAAGGATTTCGTTTTCTGCAAACATGATTGCTTCTTTCCGAAATTCGATGATTGAATTGTTTAATCCAAATTTAATGGATTACCTCCCATTTCGTGTTTATGCACTTATAGGGAAACGTGTCGCTCCATAGCTGTGATTATGCTCACTTTCCTGGTCTGCAATGGTCGCGAGAATCGACTTGACGGAAGGATCCGTTGTGAAGTCGGCGATTTTCATTGCGATGACAGTTTGTGGACCATCAAGTGTAGCCAGTAGGCCGATAATTTTTAGGAATGCGGATTGTTCTTCTTGCGTCAGGCTCGAGAACTGCTTGACGTCTTGCGTCATGTCAACTTCATTCGCTGTCCAGAACAGGGAACGGATTCGCTGACGTAATGTATAGAAATGGGGATGCGCGAGGTCGTTCCAGTTTAGAATGCCGCTTGCTTCCCCACCGAAAATAGCTGTTGCCTTGTTCGGGTTTGCAGGATTTAATACTTTTACTCTTGTAAGTGTCGCCAATGTTCGAGCACTCCTTTCGTCCAATTCGTAACGGTTTTTTCTTGTATGCCGCGTGGGCTTTGCTCAATCTTTAATGGTTCAAAAGGTGAATGATAGAATTTCGCCAGCTTGTCTGCGGCTTTGCAAAATAATTCATCACCGCCAAACTGTGTATCCCCCGTGCCAAAGACATAGACAAGCTCGGGTTTATAGCCGATGTCCGCCACGAAATCTTTGACTTCATCCGGTGTTGCACCTTTTTCCCATGTGAATGAACCGAGACAAAACGCGTCGTATTTTTTAATATCAGGGAGGACACCGATGCCGATACGATGAGTATCGACTTCGACGCCTTCACTTTGGAGACTTTCTGTAATCAATTCCGCTACTTCCTGCGTGTTGCCGCTCCAGGATGCATAGGCGATTAAGAATGACACCACTCACACTCCTCAATTTCCGCTGCAGTTGAACGCATATAGTACGTGGTTTTCATGCCCGATTTCCATGCCTGCAAGTGCAAATCCAAAATCACAGATGCGCGGATCGAGTTCGGTACATAAATATTGAATGAAATCGACTGATCGATATGCTGCTGACGAGCGGCGTTTTGCTTGATCGACCAACGCTGATCGACGATGTAAGCTGAACGACGGTAGATGTCATACGTGTTGTGGTTCAAATCCGGTGCAATGACCGGTAATTTATAGTCTTTCTTCTCTTCATGGTAAAACGGCTTGAATACTGGGTCGATTGACGCTGTTGAGCCTGCGATAACCGATGTCGAACTGTTCGGTGCGACTGCCATTAAATAGCCGTTACGCATACCGTTCATTGCCACATCCATGCGCAGTTCACGCCATTTATTTGAATCGTATTCGCGTTGCTCAAAGTATTCACCCGTTTGCCAGTCCGATCCATCAAATAATGGATACGCGCCTTTTTCTTTTGATAATTCCATTGAGGCTTTAATTGTCAAATACGCAATATTTTCATATAGCTCGTCTGCGAAATCCACCGCTTCGTCCGATTCCCACTGAATGTTTTTCAACGCGAGTAAATGGTGCCAGCCGAATGTGCCGAGTCCAATTCCACGGTAGCGTGCATTGGTGCGTTGCGCTTGTACAACTGGGATTTGGTTCTGATCGATGACGTTGTCGAGCATACGCACTTGAATTTTGATCAAACGGTCTAGCACGTCTGCCGTTACTGCTCTTCCAAGGTTAATCGATGACAGGTTACATACAACGAAATCACCTGGCTTTGTGCGTGTGACGACCATATCGTCTTCTAGTGTTACGGATTCATGTGTACTCGCTGACATATTTTGCAGTATTTCAGTCCTCTTCTTCAATTAAGCTCGCAAAGCTTAATCCGCAATTAATTGCTGCTGCATGTCACCATGCAGAGGAGACTATATCATCATCCCCAGCACGACCTGGTAGGATGCTCCGCTTTTCCCTTTATGAATTATCCCTGTTTTTCATCAGGGCCTCGCTTGAGGGGTACTCTACTCGCTTCTTCACTAGTGCTATTTCAACTAGCTATGCTTTCGATAGTCGTTAGGCATTTACTCAACTATAATATGATGGTCTGGAAAGTTACGGGAATACATACGGTTTCTCATAGCATGTGTAGAAATGCCATGAGCTAATGCCGCCTTTGCAATACTTTCATATACCACGTCATGGACTTGGCATTTACAAGCAGCATGTTTGTTGGTCGGTCTTAGTGATTTCGGGACAATTCTCTTATAGCTAGGAAAGTTATCACAGTCTAATCTATACGAAATTGTTGTACAATAAAGGGAAAGTGCAACAGATGCTGCAGTTATTGATGAATATTCAATTCCATCTATTATAATTGCTTTTGAGTTCTTCTTTTTGACTGCTTCAATCATCTTTTTGGTTTTTGGTTTCCCGTATTGATGATTTGAAGCGCCTGTCATTTGTTTCACTCTTAAACTGCGGATATGCTCTTTGTTTGGGTTTGTTGTAAAACAATCTCCGCCAATAGATGTCATTTTAATATTATAATATTCCTTTGATTCTACAGCATTTCGTTTAGAAATATAATATTCCTCAAGTTGATTCAACTCTATATCTGAGTATGCCTCAACCAGAATTACCCTGATAAACTTTTCCTTACCATACTTTTTAATAGCCCTTTTCAAATAAAGACCTGAACCCAAATATGTTTCCCAATTATTTATCCGACCGTAAATACATTTTCCAATGTATTTCATATTATTAACTGTATTTGTAGTCTCGTAAACAAAACCAAATGGCTTTTCCACAAATATCATCCCCTATAGAACAAATGTTCTTTATTTGATGATACTACAAAAGTTGAGATTTAGCACGGGATTGTCTTACTAAATAAGAGTTCCCCCGTTTAACGGAGTTTTCGACAGCCATTACTGACTGAAGGTGCTATTGTTAACACAAATTACTAGAATAAATCATACCTTCATGCTTATTCGGATTCATGCGGTTTACTTCGTCGCGATAGAACATGAAAGGCGTTCCTGTCTCGAGCTGGCTACGCAAGATACGTTTCATAATTTCAATCGCGGAAACCGTCTCTCGTGATAAATCTTCATTACGGACGCATTCCTCATACTTCTCGCGGAATGTTCCTTGTCCTTTCGTTTCATCATAGAAGTCTTCCAATGAATAGCCCATTTTCGTGCGGACTTCATGTGGATCGAATAAATGCCAGTCTTCACGGGACTCGACTTTCTCCATGAACAAGTCTGGCAAGCAAACGCCTGTGAAAATGTCATGTGCACGTAAACGGTCATCGCCGTTATTGAGCTTGAGATCAAGGAATGTGAAGATGTCTTGATGCCATACGTCGAGATAAACGGCTACGGCACCTTGACGTTGACCGAGTTGATCGACACTGACTGCCGTATTGTTCAACTGTTTGATCCATGGCAGAACACCGCTTGACGCGCCTTCGAAACCACGAATCGATGCACCACGAGAACGAACTTTCCCCATATAGACGCCGATACCGCCACCGAATTTCGACAAGTTCGCGATATCGGTGTTGCTGTTGTAGATCCCTTGTAAGGAATCATCCACTGTATCGATAAAGCAACTGGATAGCTGACCGTGCATCTTGCCTGCATTCGATAATGTAGGTGTCGCGACCGTCATGTATAAATTGCTCATCGCCCAGTATGCTTCGCCAACTTTATGAATGCGGTCTACTGTTTCGTCTTGCATTAGTGTCATCGCGATGATCAACCAGCGCTCTTGCGGCAGCTCCACTGGCTGTTTCTTAAAGTTTACGGTTACGTATCGGTCTACCAATGTTTTCAAACCGATATATGTGAATAATAGATCACGGGAAGGATCGAGTAGTTTACCGATTTCCTGAAGCTCATCTAGGCTGTATTTCTCTGTCAGAACGGATGTATATAAACCTTGTTCCACCAAGCGTTCTACATTTTTCGCAAAGTCGGTATAAGCATCCGCCCCACGCAATGCTTGTTGCTTTGCATAGACGTCGAATAAATAAATTCGTGCCGCTACAAACGTCCAATACGTATTTGCTTCATCAATACGGCTTAAAGACTCCAGCACCATCGCGTTCGTCCATTCAGTTGCCGTGCTAGCCGGGTGGCGCTCTTGGAATTTCTCACTCGCTTCGATTAACGGCTCCATTTGTTTCTTGCCGAATTCTTCTTGTAAGTTTTCCAACACTAGATTAAGTCCCTTAGTTTCTTGAATAATAGCCATGATATCCGCTCCCTTTAGTTAATTAATTCGGTTATGTACTAAATAAAAAAACTCCCAATAAAATCGGGAGTCGTCAATTGACGCTTAGTAGATCGCGGAAAGTTTTAGGCAGACTGAAATAAGACTGCTTTGTGCTTTCACTCTCCAACCCCGAAGAATGTTTTGCTGAGATGACTGGCAGGTCTACTGGCTGGCACATCGTTCTTCCATCTTTCCTTCCCGCCGAAGCAGTGGTTTTATAAGATAGTCGTCCGTGCCCTCAGTTGCGGGGGCAGCTCCGTTAGTGGCGGATTCCCTTTTAAACGTGGTGGGTACCAATTCATCTATTTGCTGTTACACACTATATATAGTGTGTTGATTCATATATAACCCTAACATGTTGTGTTCAAACATGCAAAACAAAAATCGAACCGAAGTTCAGAATCCTTCTTCTGAACTACGATTCGATTTTTGTTATTCAGTATTTTATAGTATATCAAACTTTTTACTTCTTGACTAAATGGTTTGTGTGAATGCTTTAAACTTAGGAGTGTGTGAATAAGGGATTTCCGCTATAATCCTAACTTATACATGGTGATAAGTTAAAGATTGAGAAATCATATCCCTTACATCCACAAATCACCCCCATTACAAACGATCTTCTGGTTTTTCCGCTGTCTCTTCCCAACATTCCGCGCCTTTTAATTCAGGGATGCTGGCTGACTTGAAGACAGGGTTTCTGCCGGCTTTACGTTGTTTAGTGAAGTCGTCCAGTACTTTAAAGGCGATTTTACCAAGTAGTAGAATGACGATTAAGTTAATGATGGCCATTAGTCCCATGAATAGGTCGGCCATATCCCATACAACTTGTACTTTTGCGATTGCACCGAAGTATACCATGACCAGTACAAGAACTTGATAGATTCGTTTCCATACGATGTTGGCATGAATGAATTCAATATTGGTTTCGCCATAATAATAGTTACCGATGATAGAACTGAAGGCGAAGAACATGATAGCACCGGCAATGAAGTACGGTGCCCATGCGCCTACTTGTACAGCCATGGAGTTTTGTGTCAAGATGATACCGTTTGTTTCACCTGTTTGATACAATCCGCCAAGCAAAATGATGAATGCGGTCGCAGAACAGATGATGATGGTATCGAAAAACACACCTAGACTTTGTACCAATCCTTGTTTTGCCGGATGCGATACGTTCGCTGTAGCAGCCGCGTTTGGCACACTACCCATACCTGCTTCATTGGAGAAGAGACCGCGACGTACACCTTGCATCATGGCCATCCCGATTCCGCCACCCATGACTTCTTTAATTCCGAAAGCATGCTCGAATATCAATACAATAATGCCTGGAACTTCTGAAATATTCATAATCACGATATATAACGCTACCAAAATATAGAAAGTCGCCATGATGGGTACGATGGTTTGTGTTACTTTTACAATCCGTTTGACGCCACCGAAGACGATAATCCCTGTTATTAGCATTAAGCCAACCCCGACACTCCAGTTCGGAATGCCGAATACTTCAGTGAATGACTGACTGATGGTGTTGGATTGTACTGCGTTAAATATGAATCCGAAACTCATCGTCAGTAAAATCGCGAAGACAATTCCGAGTTTCCGCCAGCCTAGCGCTTTTTGCATGTAATACGCCGGCCCTCCGCGGAATGTGTCACCATCTTTCACTTTATATACTTGTGCCAATGTACTTTCGATGAATCCAGTCGCCATGCCGATTACGGCGATCACCCACATCCAGAATACCGCACCAGGCCCACCAATTCCGATCGCTAGGGCTACCCCAGCTACGTTACCTGTTCCTACGCGTGACGCGGCACTAATTGTGAATGCCTGGAACGGCGATACCCCGTCATTGTTATCCTTCTTCTCTACAATCAGACGGAACATCTCACCAAATAAGCGCACTTGTACAAATTTCGTGCGAATCGTGAAATATAAACCCGCGGCCAATAAAAGTCCAATTAAAACATATGTCCAAATGAAATTAGTCACCGGCCCTACAAGCCAGTCAATCGCGTCTTGAAACATCTGACCACCTCCTTGTGATTCTATACCCTACTCGCCTACTAGCTATGCATGGTATAAGAAAAAACTATTTTCTACTGTCTATGTTGCAGGACAATTGACGCTTTGTTCTCCAATAACTTTGCTGCTTGTGCCATCAATTCAGCTAACGATTTCTCTCCATCGTCTAATGAATGCAATTCGGTGAACCACTCAAGTAGTTCTTGACGCGCCGCTTCTTCAATCGCTCCTGAAATGACGATGACCGGAACATTCTCTACTCTCGCAAGCTTGGCAATCCCCATTAATGCCTTGCCTGCAAGCGTCTGCCGGTCTGTCTTCCCTTCCCCTGTGACGATGAAATCTGCTGAAGATAGATGCTTTGCGAAATCCATCGCTTCGAGCACGACATCAATTCCACTTTCAAGATAAGCGCCACAATACGCAAGTAATGCCCCAGCACTTCCCCCAGCCGCTCCCGCACCGCGCAGCTCATGCAATCGCACGCCCGTCTGCCTTTCCGTCATGTCCGCTAGATGACGTAACCCTTCATCCAGACGCAGAACCATCTCTGCATCCGCCCCTTTTTGCGGACCGAAAACGAATGACGCACCCTGCTCACCGACAAACGGATTGTCCACGTCGGACGCAATGCGAATGTCTGTCTCCAGCACACGTTTATCCAGTTGCGTGATATCAATTTCATCGATTATTGACAGCGTTGAGCCATTCATCTGCACTAACTGTCCATCAGCTAAAAATCGAACGCCTAGTGCTTCGAGCAAGCCTGTTCCCCCATCATTCGTCGCACTCCCGCCAAGTCCAATAATCATTTTCCTGTAACCTGCATCAAGCGCATGACGAATTAATTGCCCTGTACCAAATGTTGATGCTTTCATTGGATCGAGTTCATGATCCGCAAGCAACAGCAAACCGGACGCTTGTGCCATTTCAATGACCGCTGTCTCGCCGTCACCAAGCACACCAAAGTGCGCATCCATTGCGCGACCAAGCGGATCTTGCACAGACACGGTTCGCAACGTCCCCCCAGTTGATGACATGAGGACAGACAGCGTCCCCTCACCACCATCCGCAACCGGTAAACGGACGACTTCTGCGTGCGGATATACTTTTTTTACGCCACTATATATAGCGTCGGCCGCTTCTTCTGCATGCAAGCTTCCCTTAAATGCATCAGGCGCAATAACAATTTTCACGGCTCTCACTCCCTTTATTCGTATTCTAGCAGATTACGCGGGAAAAGTTACAGTGAAAATATTGGATGGCTACTATATTTTTATCATGAAGGCTTTCAGGTGTGGATGTGTGTACGCTCAATGTTTACAGGTATCCGATCATACTTCAGCGGAGTGCGCTCTATGTGTTCGTCCATCCGCTCTATCGCGACGCGTATCCGATCATAGACCCCGGTAAGACGCTCTATACGACCGTGTATCCGCTCAATGTCTACGGATATCCGATCATACTTCGAGACAGAGCGTTCTATGAGTCTACCCATCCGCTCTACTAGCCACGCAACATGTTTTAAATGCCGCATTTTTAGGGAACACTGCGTATAAAAGGAAAGGAGTGAGTAATAGATGGCTGTGTTGCAAGTGAAAAACTGGACGAACCGAAGAAGTTATCAGAAGAGAAATCTATGGGCGGGTATATTATTCGGACTCGGGTTCGTGGCGTTTTTAGATGAGACAGTATTCCACCAGCTACTTCATTGGCATAAGTTTTATGATAAATCTACGGTGGCGGTTGGATTGGTATCGGATGGTTTGTTTCATGCATTTAGTTGGTTTGCGACAGTGGGAGGGTTGTATTTAGTGGCGGATTTGCGCAGAAGGCATGCGTTATGGCATAAGATGTTCTGGGGTGGCAAGTTACTCGGGGGCGGTGCGTTCCAATTGTATGACGGGACCATTCAACACAAGGTCATGCGCATACATCAGATCCGATATCACGTGGACATTGTTCCGTATGATATCGTTTGGAACGTTACTGCGATTTTGATGATTGCGGCAGGTTTGTTGCTCATCAAGTCCGCGCAACGGAATGCACGCTCGGCGGAAAAGCTTATGCCTCATGCCACATGATTCCTATATCAGTGCAACCGATTGGTTATTTGGGATGCTTGCGTTGCTCGCCATCGTATTCTACGGGGGCGCTGTCTTTCATTCCAACCGGCAAAGCCGCTTGCGTAAATGGCCACGAAAACGGATCGTGTTGTGGATTGCGGGTGTACTCGCTTCAGCAAGTGCTGTTGTCGGACCGCTTGCCGAACTGTCACATGCTTATTTCACGTGGCATATGTTGGGACATCTCTTGCTCGGTATGATCGGTCCCCTTCTGTTGGCGCTCGCCGCTCCCATGACATTATTGCTCCGGACATTACCCGTTCGACAGGCAAGAATGGTAAGCTCCTTGCTAAGAAGCCGACTTGCGGGGTTCTATACACATCCCGTCACTGCCTCCATTTTAAATATCGGCGGACTTTGGCTGTTATACACGACAGGCTTGTTTGCGGCCATGCACCATCATCTTTGGCTCCATGTCTTGATCCACATGCATGTGTTCGTTGCGGGATATCTATTTACCATTTCTCTTTTATACACCGATCCTGTATCTCGTCGGTACAGTTACCGCTTCCGCACTGTAGTCTTTATTGCGGCTCTTGCGGGACACGGAATTCTATCAAAATTCCTATACGCCTATCCGCCTGCCGGTGTACCCATTGAAGAAGCGCGCACAGGGGCCATGCTTATGTATTATGGAGGCGATGCGGTGGATCTCGTGTTGATCATCCTTTTGTTCAGGAGCTGGTATCATTCGGCCAAACGTCAACAGACCCACATTCCGTCCACTTCAGACGGTCATGTGTATATGAATAAAACGACACAAAACGCACCCGCTGGCTAATGGGTGCGTTTTATATTTTCTATTCATTTCATGAGTCCGGTATACCTGTCACAATGGTCCCTTGGGCAGCGGCACACAACTTCCCGATAGTGAACATTTCATTTTGCGTCATGCTCTCCCCTTATAGACTGTAGGCCTTCACTTGGAATGAAGCGAATATTTTTCTTACGCCAATCGCTATTACGATCTAGGTGCAAATAATATGACAGACACACCAATTAGGCAAATACCGGCTCCTATGAAATCATACAAATCAGGAGTTTTTTTATCAATTCCCCATCCCCATAATACGGATAGAAAGACGAACACGCCTCCATATGCCGCATAGACTCTGCCAAAGGTTGGAAAGGTCTGAAATGTGACCACTACGCCATATAAAATTAAGGCAATGCCGCCGAATAATCCGAACAGTGCAGATTTCCCTTCGCGCAACCATTGCCAAATCAAATAACCACCGCCGATTTCCGCCAAGCCGGCCAGCAGAAATATCACCACGACCTTCAACATCAGTAAACCTCCATTTAATCACTTCGGATCATCCAACATATAATTGTTCACATACACAAGTCTATTTCTTGAAAACTAGTATTAACTATATCATGATTCAGACAACTTAAAAAAGCTAACTATATTCTGAACAGATGAACTTGGCGTGAAGCTAATTAAACATGACGACTTTACTTTCGTTTGTTGCTCATACATAAAAAGGGTCTGCAACGTAACACATAAAAACCAAAATAGAAAAAGGCTTATCGAAGTTCGATAAGCCAGTTCACCGTATCTTCCATTATTTCGCCAAAGCGATCTCAATATGCGCTAAATGATGCGCTTCATGCCAAGCCAGTTTCGCTACTTTTGTCGCTACGGCAATCTCGCCGTTTACTTCATGAGTAAATGTTCGTTGTAGTTGCTCTTCCGTCAGACTATTGCCTAACGCTACAATACGCTCATTGATCCCTTCAAGCATCTTAATGGAAGGCTCAACTGGTAGCTCATTGTCAGGTAGTACAGCCCATTTCTCTTGATCAAATGCGGGTACTGTTGGATGGTCGTCTGTTAACGCAAGCTTTAATCGCTGATACATAATCAACTGCGAGTCTGCAATATGATGTACCAATTGACGAACTGTCCATGCACCTGCGCGATACGTTTTAGTTAGCTCTTCGTCAGTCAATGAATCTACAGTTCCCCTTAATCGGGTAGTATATGTTTCAATTTCTTGTAACCACTTTTGAATATCTTCCAACGTCACCTGTTCAGGAACGTGTAATTTTCCGATCGGAAATTGATTATCCATAACGAACCCCCCTCTTCATTGCCTTCATTATCCCATAAACTATCTAATTATTCTACGAATTGAATAGCACTACTTATTTAAAAAACTCTACTGACTGTATTGACCCTCACGTTACGTTACACTTTATACTACATAGTAAGGAGGTGTTGATAATGAAAATGAAGGTAAAGGAAGTCGCGGATTTAGTCGGTATTAGCGTACGCACACTTCATCATTACGATGCAATCGGATTGCTGACACCCGAGGAGACAACAGACACGGGTTATCGCTATTACTCCGAACGGAACCTTGAGACTTTGCAGCAAATACTATTTTTCAGAGAACTAGAATTTCCTCTTAAAGAAATAAAGAACATTCTCAGCGAACCGTCATTTGACCGCCAGCAAGCTCTTCAGCTACATCGAAAACTATTGCTTGAGAAACGCGAACGGATCGATCAAATGATTGCGACTATTGATAAAACTACACAGTATATAAAAGGAGAGAGGGACATGTCGAACGAAGAGAAGTTTCAAGGATTTAATTTTAATCACAATCCCTATGAAGAAGAGGCTCGAAAATTATGGGGTGCAAAAGCGGTTGAACAATCGAATACCGCATTCGAAAACAAAGCAGTCGGTAAAAAAATGAATGACATCTACCGGAAATTAGCACATCTTACAAACACACCGCCAGAATCCGCTGAAGCACAAACAGCTATTACAGAATGGTATGAGTTTTTGAATACACACACTGGCCATCACTACACATTGGAAGCATTCAAAGGTTTGGGGCATATGTATATAGCAGACGAACGCTTCACAACGAATATCGATCAATTCGGTGCAGGTTTGGCACAATTTATGAGCGAAGCGATGACGTTTTTTGCAGATCATAACAAAAACTAAACATCCTGTTGCATGCTGTTTATCAATCAATAAATAGGGCTACCTCCGCATTTCGGGTAGCCCCCATCCCTGTCTATTCACCGATGTTTCCGCGCTGCTTTCATCATGTAACTGACGACTATGACAAAAATCAACGCACCTACAATAGTAGGGACGACATAAAAGTCACCTAAACGCGGTCCCCAACTGCCAAATAAATTGCCTCCAATCCACGCACCGATGATACCTGTAATCACATTCCCCACCACACCGCCTGGGACACTTTTACCAATGATCAGACTAGCAAACCAACCCATCACACCACCAATTATTAAATATAAAAGGATACTCATTTCACACGCCCCTTCTCTTATTTTCACGCGTTTTTATTACGTACATTTCGAAAATAATAGTGAAGTGAAAAAGTGATATCTTATTAACAATCTATTCTTCGTTACAGCATACTATTCGACAAATGAAAGTCTGTGTAGGTGCATGTATGCGAAAAGTCCATTCTCATGTTATAGAAACACTGAAATCTCTTTTCATAATCGATATGACGGAATGAGTCCTTTTTTATACAAGAACGCTACACCAATCAAAAACGAACTCGGGACTTTCTTCCAAAAGAATCGTTTTTGATAAAATTGACGATGGGCTTTTTTCAAATTACTCCACTGTTTGCAGTCTTTTTTCTGTCGGTACCGCGCCACATCAATCAGCTTCACTCGATTGTCAGGCGTGATCAATATATTGCGTAAATGAATGTCTGAAGGATTCAAACCTGCGTCGGTTGCTAGCGATAAGGCATAGTCGATTTCTTCTATATGAGCTTCTGTAATCAAACGCCCATTTGTTAGGCAATCAAAAAGTGTATTTCCTTCCACGTAATCCATCACTAAGTAATTCGCGCCTGCCTCATAAATACGTGGAAAGTACTGAATATCCTTGAGTGATAGATAAATCTCAGCCTCTTCCTTCGCAATGTGCTCGAAGTTTGAAAAGAATACCTTCATCGCCTTGTTCGAGAATTTGATTCGAAATACAAACGCACTTCTCCCTGTTCCGACGAGCTGCATAGACGGATGAAAGTCTATCAGACGATTCTTTTTATTCACGACAATCGACTGGACAAGTTCTTGATATATACTCAAAGTGTAACCTCCTATAATTTTTAAAAAAACAAAAAAGAGACATCAAAACCAATTAGTGGCTTAGATGTCTCTGTTACAATCACAAAAGACCTCACCAAATAATTGGTAAGGTCTCGCAAACAACGTTAGTTGCCAGTAAAGCCGAGGACTTCCATCCTGTGTTGACGACTTTTACTGTCATAGCTACTCCCCTTAACGGAAGTGTTCGTATACATGTATAGGCTCACTATAAGTTGAACCGACTTAGATGTCAACTAACTAAGCATGCATAGGTATTCATTGACACATTGTGATAAAACAACCAATTACTTTTCTGCTGAACCCCTTATTCCATCAAACGTTTCACTAGTGTACCTTAAACTGTTTCTTCTCATCTAGCAGGTTGACTGCTAAATTTACTTTTTACCATACCGATCAACGCAGGCAGGACAGATAAAAAGATAATCGCAAGTAACACCGTGGAAAAGTTCTCTTTAATAATAGGAATATTGCCGAATAAATACCCTAGCATCGTGCACAGACCTACCCAAAAAGCTGCCCCGACGACATTATAGAAAGCAAAGTACCGGTAATTCATGCGGCTCGCGCCCGCAACGAACGGAGCGAACGTCCGGACAAACGGCATAAAACGGGCAATCAGGATGGTTTTCCCGCCGTGTTTATTAAAGAACGCCTCCGCGGCTTTCATTTTCTCTTGGTTTATGACTTTCCCTAGCCAACTGCCAGGAGAAATCGACATGCCCACTTTACGTCCAATATGGTAGTTCACTGTATCGCCTATGACCGCCGCAACGAAGAAGACCGCGACAAGCAACCAAATATTAAAAGCATCTAGCGCCGCAAATGCACCGCCTGCGAAAAGTAAGGAATCTCCAGGTAGAAACGGAAAAATAACGATTCCAGTTTCAATGAAAACGATTAAAAATAAGATGACGTACGACCAGCCGCCAAATATTTGAATAATATCGACTAGATGCTCGTCAATGTGCAAGATAAAGCTGATCAGACCTTGAATGAGGTTCATGTAAAGTCTCCTTTTTTGAAAAAATGACTTCGACGCTACGCAAGTGAGGATACCAGGCGTATACACACTATCTATATACCTTACGTCCGGCACAAGGTATTTATCCTTGAAAAGCGCCAAGCTTGTAAAATAAATAAGATTCGCTTCCCTTTTGAAAGCAAACAGGAAATGGATAATAAGCGGTTGCGTCTACTTATGAGGCTTATTAAATATACCATGGATTCCCGTAAGTTCATCCAACTTATTATATTTCCCCTACAATTGAACCCCAGATACGCTACACACGAACCCGATCAACGTATCGGATGACTAGGCTAGCAACGAGCACACTGAAGATCAAATGACTTACCGTCCAGTACAACCACGCCATGCCGTCATCCGCTGCTGGCGGCTGATCGGTTAGCAAGGTAAGGAAATACAATACGCCGCTCCCCGCTGTATACACCACAACATACGGCCACATGTTATATTGCCATTTGAAAAATTTTAATAAGTAAAACAGCCCCAACACGCTGGCAATACAAAAGACGAAGTGAAAGACGATGCCGAACCAAGCGACGTGCGAAAAGACATGAATGATGGGGAAATAATCTACATTGTACAGCAAAATATACGCTTCATTTCCTGTTACAGCCCATACGACAAGCATGAGTAGCGCCAACACGGCACCACCGGCAATTCCTATGCTGACCAACTGCAAAAATCGCTTCATCTGCTCCCCCTCTTTTCGTTAAGGTGTTTGGTTATCTATTCCCTCGCATTTTCTAAATAAACGACCCTGTTCCCTAGTCTTCTTCACTACACATCTATAGTCTGGATGCACTTCTACGTGCCATACCATCACAAAAAAAGACCTCACCCAAAACGGTAAGGTCTCCTCAACTAGAGTAGGTTCCATTTTAATGTCTACTGCCATTCAACACCAACCAGCTACTAGTAAGATGTAATACATAGTAGATGTAAATCATGGACGAGCATGTCGACATGTTCTTTCTTAGTAGACCAACTGGTACAAAAACGAACCGCACTATGGCTAGCATCGACTTTTTCCCAGAACGTGAATGAATATTTTTTGCTCAACTCCGTCATGACATACTCCGGCAATATCGGAAATTGCTGATTAGTTGTCGAATCATAACGTAATGCAAACCCGTTCTCTACAAATGCTTGTCGAAGGATCAACGCCATGTCCACCGCATGTTTCGAAACTTCATAGTACAACCCATCTTCAAACAACGTTTCAAACTGGATGCCTAACAGTCTCCCTTTAGCAAGCAAGCCGCCTCGTTGTTTAATGAAATATCGAAAATCTTTTTTCAATGAATCATTGGTAATGACAACCGCTTCACCAAACAACGCACCTATTTTCGTTCCGCCAATATAGAACACATCACATAGTCGTGCATAATCTGCTAACGTAATATCATTATCAACCGAAGCCAACCCATACCCAAGTCGGGCACCGTCCAGTATTAATGGCAATCCGCATTCCCTACACACTTTATTCAAAGCTTCCAATTCCGCTTTAGTATAAGTCGTTCCATTTTCAGTAGGGTTCGAAATGTACACGAGACCCGGCTGTACACTGTGCTCTGGACTCGCATCATTCCAATGGGCATCCACTAGCTCTTTCACTTGCTCCGCTGTAATTTTTCCGTCCTCGCTAGGTAAAGTCAGTACTTTATGTCCCGTAGATTCAATAGCGCCTGTTTCATGTGTCGCGATATGTCCACTCTCTGCAGCAACTGCGCCTTGGTAAGGACGTAAAATCGATGCGATGATCGTCGTGTTCGTTTGAGTTCCCCCTACTAAAAAGTGAACATCCGCCTCTTGCGCTTCACACGCTTTACGAATATACTCTCTAGCTTTTTCGCAATGTTCATCCATCCCGTATCCCGGAGTTTGTTCTTCATTTGTTTCAATCAATCGTTGCAAAATTCGCGTATGCGCGCCTTCCGTATAATCATTTTCAAATCGTATCATCGTTGTCCATCTCCAAATATACCTGATTTTTTCTGCAAGTATACCATAGAATAATGGATTTCTGTTGCATCTTACATTGTTCTTGCAATGATGAATTTTCCGTTTTTTATTCCGCAAACAGCTGTTGTACTTCACTGTCATCTTGTAATTTTTCTTGAATAAAAACATCCAATTCTTCTTCATTCGTAAAGTCGTTTAACTCTTTCCCATACCAGTCTTGTAATTTCGTTTTATGAATTGTATAGGCATAGTCTCCGAATTCAAAGCTAGCCCACTCCGCATTATCGATAAGCGCGAATAAATAACTAGCATTATAAATCGTCGTCTCTTTATATTCACTTTCCCTTATCGCTGCATCCATATTTTCATACTTGATCGTCATACCATATGGTTCTGTTTTGGTTTCAAGCGACACTTCCTCAAACTTTTCGGCATAACGCAGTTGGCCAATTATATGGATGACTGCACTGTTATCACCAATAAACGATCCTTTGTATTGGAATACATCTTCACTTGGCTGATCGGTAGTGGAACTACAACCATTTAAGAAAAGTATGAGTATGAATGAAGTCAAAAAGTATTTTGTGAAGTTTTTCATTGGAGTCTCCTTCCTTAATATGTTTTACTCTATCGCTCAATGATCATGACGATAGACGTTATTTGGGTTTTCAAGGATTCCCATTCTATTTTACGCTATAACTATTCCGTCTTCCAAATCATTTATCCATTTACAGTAAAAAAAGAGGGAAGTAATACTACTTCCTCTCTTCTAATCGATTGTTTAGATTTTTATGTTGCTTGCCAACTTTTCTCCATAACGTGGTGCCCTTTTAGAAAAAGCACGTCTACCAAGTGATAAATGGTGCGGATCCTGGTGGGGCGTTTCGTATAATATCAACTAGAGGGAAAAACAGCGTGAATACTATGCCACCAATATTAAACAAACTAATTATGGACTCTAAATTAATCTCTCTCTCCCCTTTTTCAATATCTGTTAACTGGTCCGTTAGTTCAATAAGAAAAGCGATTCTTATTAAAGAATCGCACAAAACAGTAGTTTCCTTATGCTTGATTTTTCTTATTCAAATGAACAAATGCATCAACGAATGATTGTAAGAATTGAACAGTTCCTTGATCTTTAACTTTGTCGTTTTCATCCAATAAAGCTGCAGCATTACTAATATAAGCTTCCGGTTGTTGAACCACTGGCATATTTAAGGGTACAAGGATTTGACGTAAGTGATGGTTTGCACCAAATCCACCCAAATTACCAGGAGATTGGCTGATAATCGCTGCCGGTTTACCATTCCATACACTCGCTCCATAAGGACGTGAACCTACGTCTAGTGCATTACTTAATACAGCAGGTACAGAACGGTTATATTCAGGCGTTACAAATAAAATAGCGTCAAATTCCTTTATTGTGTTACGAAATGAAGTATATTCTGCTGGAACATTATTTTCACCATCTACATCCTCATTATAAAATGGCAGATTTCCGATTTCGACAAATTCTGTTTCATATCCTTCAGGGAATAGAGATGCAACATTAGCCGCAATTTTTCTAGAAAAAGATTCTTTCCGTAGGCTACCAACCAAAATACCAATTTTCGTCATTTACTATCATCCTTTCTTTCAGTGTTAATATTACCAGTAATCATCACTTTTAAAAGTACGCACTTAAAAGTGGTATAGTATACAAAAAGATACTAAAGGAGCAACTAGCATGAATATAGAACCAGAATTATGTCGTGTAGAAGATGCCTTAGCCATACTAGTGGGGAAATGGAAACCCATTATCTTATTGCATTTATTGAAGAACGGTACTCAAAGGTTCGGTGAATTAAAACGAAGAATGCCTGGAATCACGCAAAAAATGCTGACTAATCAATTACGTGAGTTAGAAAACGAGGATATTATACAGCGTGTTGTCTATCCACAGGTTCCTCCTAAAGTGGAATATTCGATTACTGAATACGGTAGGAGCCTGGAACCAATCTTACACGCAATGCATGAATGGGGAACAAAGCATACATTGCATAAAAGACAAACAATGAACGAAAGAACGAGCAAATAAAAAGCTGCCTTAATCGGCAGCTTTTTAAAATTACATTTATTGTTTAAACTTAGATCAACATCTTCAACTAACCTGCCTCGTTACTTTAAAATGCTTATTCGGTTATCGCGCCCTTTTACTTAATTACTCCAACTCAAGAGTTATAGCCGAATGAGATAATATTTATCGTTACAATCAAAAATACAACGATAAAAATCGTAAATAGTAAAGTGATAATCGGGGTTAAACTTTCAGGATTTTAGTGCGATTTTTCCATGAAGACATTTCATGGCATTTTCTTACTCTCCTGTAACAATTGAGATTCTCCCGTTCGCTCCCAAGATTCCACAGTTTCATACGCTTGCTTAGGTGAATACCCTTTGCCCACAAGTACTCCCATCAAGATAAATTCTTGAAAAATATGTGTTAAATTGACTCCTCTTTTCACATCTTCTTGTGCCTCTTTGACTAAAAACTCTGTGTACCTAATCCAATCATCAGGCGTTTTTTCGATAGTTGATTCACTTTGCACAAGACAATTCGTACGATTTTCCGTGTAGAGAAAATTATACTTTGCAGCATGCTTAATTTCATCAGTTAATATTTCAAATACTACATCTCTATTTTGACGATCCGGTAGACCTTTTCGTATTTCTCTATACTTTTCTACTGCTTTTAACTCGCCAAAAAGAGCCTGCTGAATTCCGTCTATATAGGATGCTGGTTTCTTAAAACCCTCTTCCGTTACGTCCAGTACTTCTTGACCAGTAAAATCTTTATACATTTTCTTAAACATTAAATTATGTCTAATCTCATCATCTCGAATGGATGAAATGATTTCTTTATCTTCCTGCGTCGGAGCAACGGATATTAAATATTCATAAAAAAGCCGGTCTTCCTTTTCTCCTTGAACTGCCTCAAATATCAATGCTAATGACTTTTGTAATGCTTCCGGATTATATCCTTGATACATACTGTTCCCTAAATAGTACACATTTGTCCCCCTTAAATATATTTTCATTCTTATCGTATGGGATGAATTATGAATTGGTTACTGGTAGCCTATCTATTCTTAAGGTGCCTCTAAAAGTAAACAAAGACAATAAAGATAGTAAATGAAAAGGATGAAATGAATTTTACCATTTCGTACTGCTGTTGAAAGGTGGAATTCAATCTCTGAACGGACTTGTATTCTCTCAACACACGAGGTAAACATAAAGCAATTTCCAGGAGGTATTAAACTTCATGACTCAAGAAAAGCCGGTTATTGCAATTGCTATTTTTTCTTAATAGAATTCCTGCTCATTAGATAATAAGCAGTGCCAGCTATAAATAACCCTGTGCTAAGCCATATTGCAATACCGTTCCACTCAGCATTAAACAATGTAATATTTGTTAGGTTCACAAAATAAATTGCAATTAAAATAAAGTACAGTCCCATTATCTCTTTCATTTTCGCACCCCTCAAATGGCCCGTTTAAGTGATCTGGAATCAATTGTTTATACTACAATCGCGCCCGTTACCGAGACTGTAGTTTTAACTCGTTGATTTCCGTTTCAGGCGGACGCTTTCCGCGGGCATAGCTTGAGCCTCCTCGTCGCTACGCTCCTGCGGGGTCTCAAGGCTCATGCTATTCCCGCAGGAGTCGCCGCCTTACACTACAATCAACTAAGTATCTGCTCTTAAAACTATTCAGGAATTGCGCTCGATTGCGATAATTACTATACTGAATTACTTCAAACAAGTCCATTTATATTTAACTTAAACCAAGGAACTTTACTTTTTACCTTCCTTTGCTTTTCGCTTTGTATAAATAACATGAATAGCATTTCCAATTGTTACAATTATTGCTGCCGTTAATATACCAAGTACCCAATATATATTTAAAATATTAAAATCAGATATTAAAAACAAAATGGTTGCTACAATAAACGCTCCCCAACCTCCGATAGCCCAACGCCATGAATGGTCTTTATTAAATAGCATAATAATCCCCCCTTGCTTGTAATACAATCTGGCCCGTTTGTGTTATTTGACGTGATCTCCTGTTAAGCAATCGAACTCCGAATGTGGAAGTGATAGTATCTCTAATTTTCATTGAATTCCAAAGAAACCTTGTCTATTTGTATATTGGGGTTTACAGCTAATAATGAATGTATAAATTCACTTTCATTTTTTGGAGATATATTTATCACATCATATTTACCATAAAGAATCTCCAACCTGTCAACGGATAGGGCGGGCGCTGTAAATGGACTTTTTGTTCTGCTGATTTTTTTGATCTCTTTGATATGTATTTCACTTTTAAACGGACCAAATTTTAATTTCAGCAATTCCCTCTCAACCTTATAACCTGTTCCAAACCAAATCCATAATAACAAAGTTAGAATAGATGCACCTATGATATATCCAGGTACACTTTTATAGGTGATTAGTTGCCAGCCAACAGGTTCTCCACCGAAAATGTAAATTAAAATTATGAAAAGAATAAAACCCCAAATGATTAAGAAAAACCAAATGTCTTTCTTGGTTGGAAAATACAATCGTATCACCTCTATTTAGAAACCTATTTCATTAAATGGACCGTTAGTTGAACAAATATTATTGTTTATTCTTGATTTCTTCTAAAAGAGAAATCATCTTATCATTTTGTTCAATAACTGTTTGATTCTGTTTTCTAATTTTTGCAAAGTCGAATACAAATACTATTAAAACCAAGATTAAAAAGAATAACACGTTTTCCCCTCATTTCTATACCAGCAATTCATTCTATTTTTCAAAAATCGTGTAGTTGCCCTTTTATACTCGACATCACCTTAAACTTATCTACTTTTATTCAATCACATTAAATTTGTTGATACACAATTTGGACCTCTTGCGGGAAAACAGTTATGCCATAAGATGTGTTATAGAATATAGAAAACCATATGACCCTAGCGAACCAATACTTATTACTAAAACCATAACCGATAAGATTAAAGGTCTGTAATCTGACCTTTCCTTTGAATTAAAGAGGAAAATAAGGGATACACATATACTGGCGATAAAAAAGATCAGCCACAGAATATTTAATGTGAAACTTTCAAAATTAGTAAGGAAATTAGCTATATAATGTATGTTTATTATAAGCAGTATAGTTAAAATCATTTTTTCAAGTTAACTCCCCTAATCACTGTGAAAACTCACCCTTTGGCTTTGATACTTTCTTTCACACTCGCCCACTGTTCCTTGGTAACACTGAACATGACAGTGTGACGAATTGTTCCGTCTATCCGGATCATGTGATTGCGAAGAACGCCTTCTCTTATAGCACCAATGCGTTCAATTGCTCGTTGGGAACGAATATTTTCATGATCGGTTTTCAGTTGGACACGATTCATTTGTAATTCTTCAAAGCAATGAGTAAACAGCAAATATTTACATTCCGTGTTGATGGAAGTTTGCCAAAACTCAGGGTGTAGCCAAGTGTTTCCAATTTCCAAGCGCTTATGTGCCAAAGCAATATCCATCAATCTAGTTGAACCGATGATTTTGTTTGATTCATTATGAATAATAACAAATGGATACTCACTCCCAAGCTCTTTTGCACGGAGAGCTGCTTGAATGTATTTTTCCATGTCGAATCGAGTCTTCATCGAATTCGTCATATGTGTCCATATTCGCTCATCTTGCGCGACACCGTAAAGAGCTTCTACATCATCTTTTATCATCGGTCTCAGCGTAACTTGAGCACCTTGCAATAAAATCTCATTCATACGTATCCTCCAGATTTAGTAGTAGCATATATTGACTCTATTAATAATTACTGATCTATATTATTATCGAATTTAACAAGTTAATTAAACGTTTGATGATTTATAAGACAATGGTATGTACCTATTCTAAATTACTGATTCTAGCCATAGTACCCAAGCTAGAACCAATCCAAGCCGCGATAAATGGCAAGAGGTTATAAAATTGTAGCGATTCGGAGCTAGTGTTTAGAGTAACGGCGAATACCGTGAACATAATGCTTGTGATGCTGAGAATAACAACCTCAGTTATCTTTTTTCTCTTCCATCGCTTCTTTCCCCAACGATCTCTATCAAAAGCCTGGACAAGCTTATTTGTTTTGGTGCCCGTTGTTTTTTCTGTTATGAGGATATAGAGTGCGTGTACAGCGAAAAACCATAATAGTACACAAGTTAATGTCAAGAAAACAGAAAGTGGCCATTCTGCTTTTACATAAAGAACAGACAGGGTAAATATCGCCAACATCACAATACTGATTTGTACCAATTGCTTTTTCTTCAGTTGCTTTACTTCTTGTATATCCCATTCCGACACATCCACTTTATCCCTCCTTAAGCGTTGTATTCTATTTTTCTCTACTATCCAAAATTCACATCTCTTTTTTATAAATCATTCTATGCGACAAGTTGGCCCTTTTACTGAAACGTGAGCAAATTCTTATCACAGAATTGCACATATTTATAGCAATGAGTTACAAAGAAAGCTAATCTTTTTGCTCTTTTTTCCCAACACCATATCCTATAGAAACACCCAACAGTAGTATAAGCAAGAAATCCCCGTCGAAGTTTTTTGTAATGATACTAATTACTAACCAAGCAAATAAGATTCCTGCAATTAACAACATTATACTTTTAGACATATTTAATACTCCCTCATTTCGGAATATGTCGAATGTATTACTGAACAATAATACAAAATAGCCCGATTGTTGAACGGTTGTATTCAATTAACGCACCCGTTAATAGTAGTTTTTATTCCAAGTGACTCTCTGGAATTTTGAGGAACCAAATATATATAGCCAATGCAAATATAGTTCCATATAATAATTTGACTTCGATAAAAATCATTACAAATAGATAGCTTAGAAGGAAAGTTAATATCCCACCCAATACAGAACTTATCGTTTTCGGTAACAAATATTTATAACTTAGTTTATAAAAAGTAAAGCCACCAACTGAACTTAAAAAAACTGATAACACCAATATAAAGAAAAAGCTTAATGACATTCTATCACCATCCTTTTAAAAATGATTTGGCCCGTTTGCGGAGCGTACGCAGATTGCTTCTTACGCAATCGACTGTACCCGCTAATTCTATATAATCCCCTCAATTGAAACATATAACGAAAATAAAAAAACAACAATACAAAAAGAGCCATACACTTTTCGCTTTTTTCGAAACTCTTCTAACCCCATAACTAATAGCGCTAAACCTAAAAACAATATTATATACGGAGATAGCCTAAATTCTTGGGTGATAATTCCATATCCCGCAAATAACGCAGCTAGGGCTGCGAAAACTAAACGTAATAAAATCAGCAAATAACCCACACCCTTTTTCTTCTTAAACAAAATGGCCCTATTATTGAACAAGCGCAAATATCTCCACAGAACTGCACACAATTACTAAATCGAGTTTAGAAGTTTTGAATAAAATATGGCCCGAGACAATTGTTTTCATGCGTTATAATAAATGTTCATTTACCTTCCCAATCCATTACGTACAGATCTCTATAATCCAGGTCTCCCTCTTCGTCATACGGTAAATCATGTACTTTGAGATTTTCTGTGTTTTGAACTAAGAATCCATCATGTATAAATTGATAAAAAATTGTACATTTATGTTTTTTTAGCCTCTCAAATACCTTTACTGCCTCCTCTTTTTCAAGACATACCGTTTTTTCATAACTACATAAATGCCAAAAAAATGAATACATGTATATTTCCTTTTGTTCATCATGTGTTAGATGCCCAGCAAAGTTTTCAAGCCATTTCCCTCGTAAATAGCGCCCCCACTTTGGTATTTCTAATACTTTTAAATCGGTATTCTCCATTTTTAAACCTATCTTTCTCCAATTTCTTGTTCGCTAATCGGGAATAATTCATCTTCCACAACTGCACTCATTTGCATGTAAACCTTTTAATTATCTAAATCATCATCAGTAAATGACTTTTTATTTACTACAGGCTCGGTTGTTCTTTCTATTGACTGTCCCACTACAGACTTGTTAATTCCTTCTTTGACTGCTTTATAGATCACTAGATAAAGAATGAAGAGTCCTATAATCCAGAGAATAATCATCCCAAAAACCTGGCTTGCCATTAACTCCCACTCCATTCCTTATACAAAGCTTCCCCGCTGCTGGTACGGTGTTTATTCAACGACTGCTCCCATTTGCTGAACTCTTTAATTATAATTCTTGAATCTTTTCTACTCTGTTCCCAAAATGATCTCTAAATTCAAATCGGTCATAACCTGGAATTGGTACGCCTTCAATGATTTGAATAGAATGTTGTTCTAACACGTCTTTCCAATGTAAAACATCCTCTACCAGATAAGCTACATGCGCTTTTGTTGTTAAGCGGTTAAAACCGTCTTCTGTGCCTACGTGAACCTCTCTGTCTCCGACTTTCAACCAGAATCCTCCACGACCAGTAAGTGAATCTGGCTTTTCTACTTCTTTCAATCCCAATACATCACAATAAAAATTCTTACCTTCCTCTTCTGCATTTTTCGGAATCGTGATCTGCGCATGATGCAATCCAAGAATCATTTACCTCTCCCCCTTTGTATTGAAAACTTTACCTATCGAACAATCTGGCCAAATTACTAGATCGTTCACGCCCCTAAATCAGATAACCATTGACGAAGTTTTGCTTTAGGGTAGTATATTTTATTATTTATAACTACGCGTGGTATGTTTGGATATTCTTGAATCAAGTGTTTCGCATCTTCTTTGGAAATCCCCATGAAGTAATGAACATTATTTTCCCTTATCAATTCGTGTTCATCATCATCGCTAAAGATTTCTCTGATACTATCTTTAGCATTCGGATTTTTAAAATTTTTGAGCCCATCTCCTATAAAATATCCAGCTGCAGCAATTCCTAATCCAATCCAAATTAAATCAAATTCCATATTATTATCCCCCTAATTTTTTCCAACATACTGTATGTAAGTAAATGGTCCTTATATAGATCAAACGCAATTCCTTACTATAGAATCGCATTTGATTCTGAAATAATCTCTGATTATATAATGGTTTCCAATCTACTTCTGTTTTCTGCTACACCAAATTCGATAAAATTATTTTGTGCTTCTTGTAACGACGGCTCGTTAGCTCCGCCAGTATAGTCTGGATCATCAAATTGAATGTTATCGTCTTCCCAAAAACAAATACCGCAAATATCGAAAGTGCCGGATGGCTTTTCATCTAATGTTTTATATCCATAACTGGGACATGTATATTTCCCACCATTCCAACACTTTTTCAGCTTTAACAATCTCGTAAGATAATTGACTATAACTATCCTTTTCTATTCAATTGAAGGAGTGTTCAATAATTTGACCCGATCCCCTGTTAAGCAATCGCGTTACGAATATGGAAATGATAGTACCTCTACTTTTCATTGAATTCCAAAGAAATCTTGTCTATTTGTATATTGGGGTTTACAGCTAACAATGAATGGATAAGTTCACTTTCATTTTTGGGAGATATATTTATCACATCATATTTGCCAAAAAGAATTTCCAACCTGTCAACGGATAGAGCAGGCGCTGTAAATGGATTTTTTGTTCTGTTAATTTTTTTGATCTCGTTGATATGTATTATCCTTTTAAACGGACCAAATGTTAATTTCAGCAATTCCCCCTCAACCTTATAACCTGTTCCAAACCAAATCCATAGTAATAAAGTGAGAGTGGATGCACCTATGATATATCCAAGTACACTTTTATAAGTGATTAGTTGCCAGCCAACAGGCTCTCCACCGAAAATGCAAATTAAAATCATGAAAAGAATAAAACCCCAAATGATTAAGAAAATCCAAATGTCTTTCCTAGTTGGAAAATACAATTGAATCACCTCCATTTGGATACCTATTCCATTAAATAGCCTAATTGTGGAAAATACTTATTCAGTTATCGTCCCCGTTTGCTTTACAGATACCACTAAAATTCACGCCTCTGTATTAGTATCTATCTCACTTTTTCTAACGTCCGAAATGGTCTTTACGGCCACAATTAAAAAGAGAGCAATAAACCCCACTTTGAATCCTATTGACCAATTCCATATGAAAGCCGAGAAAGTGACTCCAAATGTTAATGCTATATAGTATAGAACTTTATAAGATTTTTTTGAAAAAACATCTATTACAAAAAACATAATGAATAGAATCATGAATATATTTTTTAAAACATCAAACAAAGCGTCCCAATCCATCTTTTAACCTTCTTTCATAAAATGGCCCGATTACTGAAATGGGTGCAAACCGTCGTGCAAGAATTGCGACTATGTGTATAGAATTCTAATCATAAATATGAAAAAGTAACTAACTTACATTTTTCGCATCGATATGCTGGAACTTTGCCTATTTTAAAGAATGAATCATTTATTAAGACCTCGTTTCCATCATCAGAGAAAACGGAATCCCCTGATTCTGACCAGCAAATTCGACGGGGAGAAAATATATATCCTCGCTTTACTTCATCACCACATTTATGACACTTTGGAGTTTCGTTCATATTGCTGACGCCGCCTTTCCTAGATGTTTTTTATAACTCCCTATAAAACAATCTGGCCCAATTCTGGAAAAGATAATTATGTTAATCTTCCATTTCTTGCGAGAACCTAAGTAAATATCCATCAGGGTCTTGAACAAGAAATTCTTTTTGCATAAATGTAGTATCATTACTTTTATATTTGCTAACAGTGGATTCTCTGAAAAGTGGAATGTTATGTTTTCTTAAACGATCAATAACAGGCTGTATGTCTTGAATTTCTATTTGAAAATTGATTCCCCTGCCAAATGGGTGTTTCAACTCCCCAGTGTCCCAATGACCATTGATTTCCTCTAACATTATTTGCGTTTCCTCTTCTAACGAAACAAATAAAAATTTATCACCCACACGTTCATATTCTAATTTGAAGCCGAGCAATTCTATATAAAACCATTTAGATTTCTCGATGTCTGTTACAGATAACTCTGGAATTAAAGCATTGAATCTCATTATTTCTTCTCCTCATACTTCTGATAAAATTACTCCGTTGAATGGCCCGATTATGAAAAATCCTTATTCAGTTATCGCTCTTCATAAACAAAGGCTAACTAACCATCGCATCAAGGTTTTGATTACTGATTAAGGTTATCTATTTTCTTCTCAATTCTATCGAGTTGCTTTTTTCGCTTATTATTAGAACGTATCAATAAAACAATTAAGACTATAATTATCACTATAAAACTAAGTGAAAACAGTGTAAATGCGATATCTCCTAAGTTAATTGTGCTATTGATAGAATCTAAATTTATTTTTCTCTCCTCCTTCTAAACTCACTAAATGGCTCGATTCCATCACAATGCGTATTCAACAACTACACCTGATAAATAAATATTGATATTGTTGGGTAACCTTTAACTATGACTTTATTACTTTATTACTTTATTACTCTTTTACCGTTCTAATATCTTTTATTGAATTCTTGGTAATGGAGTCTTCCTTTGTTAGCTGATGACCTTCTACAAGCGAAATATAATAATCCCCATTTGATAAAGGATAAAAGTTCTGATCTTCTTGCTTCTTTTCAAAATAGATTGTGTATCTATGTTTGGAATCTGTTTTTAACTCCCAACTTCCTCCCGATTCCATAGTGGCATTTGCTGATATTCTACTGGCTGTGTAGCCTTTTTTATCTTCTAGCAATTCAGCTACAAAATAACTGTTTTTATTTTGTTCAATCACTAATATTTCTATTTCGTCTGTTGTAGTTATCGAGTCAATACTTCCTTTAATTCCTTCGCTTTGAATCAGATCTTCCAAAGCAGCTTCTGGTGATGAATAGTAATTTGTATTATTCTCTTCAGTGCAAGCAGATAAGAGTAAAAGGCTAGTCATTAGTAAAGCACCTATTAAATGTTTGATGATATTCGCCTCCTTCTAATCCCTTATTCGTTTGTAGAAGTAAAACCACACGATGAGAATAATCCAAGTTATCGCAGGTAATACCGCTGGAACCATTCTCGGCAAGTCAGTAAAACTTCTAAGGCTTACCTGTACAAGTAAAGTTGAACCAACAAGTAGAAACAGCACGCTCAAAAACTTAGCGTTAATTTTAATTCCGTCACTCATTTACTTCAGCCTTTCCCGTTTAATAAAATGGCCCTGTTACTAAATAGGTGCAAATCTCTTATACAAGGATCGCCCCGGTTTATGAATTTTCTTTTCTGTCTTTATCCTTTAGTGCCTTTATAGTCTCAGGGATGACGACAAAGACTAGTATTCCACCCATCATTGTTAAATAGGTGTCTAGACTTATTACTTTCGTTAAAAAAAGAAAGAGCATAACGGCAAGTATGAATATTCGCCAGTAAAAGAGAGATTTCATTTTCATCAAAACACCCCCATTTCTCTGCAAAGTGGCCTGATTATGGAAAGTCTTTATTTAGTTATCGCACCCTATTGCGAGAAAAAAGTTATCCCATAAGATGTGTTATAAAATATAGAAAACCATATGACCCTAGCGAACCAATACTAATTACTAAAACCATAACCGCTAAGATTAAAGGTCTGTAATCTGACCTTTCCTTTGAATTAAAGAGGAAAATAAGGGATACACCTATACTGGCGATAAAAAAGATTAGCCACAAAATATTTAATGTGAAACTTTCAAAATTAATAAGGTAATTAGCTATATACAATAAGTTTATTAAAAGCAGTATAGTTAAAATCATTTTTTTCAAAATAACACCCCTAATCACCTAGATTATCTTTCCAATTCACTCGACAATCTGGCCCGATTGTGGAAAATACTTATTTAGTTATCGCGTCTATTTATGGAATTACCAAAGGGGCTCATCTTTTCCACTTAATTTAATTTTAGAAATAATAAACGGAACAAATAGTAGACTTAACCATCCAAAAGTTAATAACCTCTGCGATTCAGCAGAGATGTATTGTCTGTCACCACAATGGAGACAGTCTTTTCCCTTCTTTGAAAATCCAAGAGCGATTATGTCTTTGGCATTCCACTTGTAATTACAGTTAGTGCAACGTGGCATGATTATCCCCTCCTCTTCTTCATTACCCTATATTCAGAAAGTGGCCCGGTTGCGATATTAGGGCGATTACTCGTGTAGCAAACACCCCTATTTATTGTCAGGTGATTTCGATTTGCCTTTAAAAAATAACACAGAAATTAACATAATTATGCCTATAATCCCTACTATGAATTCAGCGATGTAAAAGTCAGAATCTCTTATTAAACGAATAAGAAATCCTCCACCAAAGATTATTGTCATACTCATACCAAGAATTAGAAATGCTGTTTTCATTACTTCCCCTCCAAGCATAATTTTTTCGCAAAATGGCTCTATTACTTAATAGGATGCAGGTCTCTTATACAAGAATTGAGCCCTATTCTTGTATAAACCTATTCACTCGCGGTCTTTTCACCATATTTATTTTCCATAACGTAAAAAACAAAAATTATTATGAGAATCACAATTGGAGTTGTACTATGCTCCATTAACCCGAAGTACGGCAATATTAAAGACAGAAGTATGAATGTTGTCGCTACCAATCGTACGATAATAAGGTTTTTAGGATGTTTTTTATTATCCAAACTACTCTCCCCTTTTCTAAAAAAATGGCCCTATTGTGGAAAGGACGCAAATCCTTCTTCAAGAATTGCGCCCGAAAATGGAATACGGCTATCTTTTTCTATTCATTTGAAAGGCTGTCATGGATGCCGAGAACATCAACAAACCTCCTCCAAAATTCATTATTCTATTACCCGTGTCGCCCAAACTATTAATTGTCAAGGAAACCATAAATACCCCCATTGCCATTGCGAAAACTATTAATACCTTTTTCCACACGCCCCCCCTAATATTTACGTCAGTATGCTGCAAGTTGGCCCGATTGCGATTTAGTCGCGATCACTTGTGCAACAATCGCGCCCGATTGTGGAAGTATTATTTGATAATAATATTCCCTGCATATTCGGCGCTACCTTTATCCGTAAGAAGCTTCACGACAATAATGTATTCTCCTTCTTCTTCCGGCAAATTAAAGAATTTATCTTTAACTGGTAAATTCATTTTTTCGTCGTTATGGTGCGCATAAACACGCAGATCCTCAATTTCAAAGTTATGATGATCAAATGATATCTCCATTTGCTCGCCAGAATCATGGTTTAATGGCTCTAGTCCGTTTTTTAAAAAAGACATATCATCTGTTTCTACTGTGTATTCTCGCCATTCTGCTTTATATGATTCTAACTCTTCTTTATCTGCCTCATCTGAATTGTTATCAAGTGAAACCCTAGGAGGATAAGGGTTATCATCTCTTTCCCGAATATCAAGATTTCCTACATATTCCGTGTTTCCACTATCAGCTTCAAGCTTCACAACAATAAGATAATTGCCTTCTTCTTTCGGCATCTCAAAAACTTGATTATCAACTGGAAGTTCCGTTTTTTCGCCATCTTGTTTTACATAAATATTTATATTATTAATCCTTATATCCCCGTTATCAAATCTTATATCCATCTTTTGTCCAGAATAATAATGTAATGGCTCTTGTTCTTTTGCAAGGGAATCAATGTCATCTGTTTTTTTCGTATACTTCTTGTCGGAATCCCAATTTATATTCGCAGTCTCCAATTCTCCTTTAACAAAATCTAGCTGACTCTCAATGAAGGCGTTAGGAGGGTTAAAATCATAATCTTCACCTATACATCCCGTAAGTAAAAAAACAAAAAACAAACTTATAGAAATCATTATTTTCCGCTTCATGTTAAAAACACTACCTCCCCTTTTTATTCCACTAAATGGCCCTATTGAGGCATAATTCTTATTCAACAACTGCTCCCGTTCGTTGAAGTACACACTTTCTAAAATCCTTTATTTTTCTTCGGTTTTTTAATACTGAAGCATGCTCCTAAAATTAAACCTTCCGCCTACAATCCATAGATCACAGATTTACTATCGGTATGAATATTTAAATTAGTGGGTTTCTAGTATAAGTTGTACAACAACCACATCATTTTCAAGCTCATCAAATTCATATCAAAAGCACAACCACTTCACAACAACATCTACTTCACATTTTCTTAAACTGATTTGACACATGAACCAGAACATACTTTTTCGTCCACATTTGCGTCGTAACGAGCAAGGTTTCACCTTCTTTTTCAAAGAAAAGGCCTGAACCCTCTTTTACTTGAAAAGCCCACCCTCTGGAGCCAATCATTTCTTTAATCGTTTCATCTGCTACTGAAATACCTTTGTTCCGGCTTCTTGTGATATACCATGCGGAGTCTTCGTCTGCAGTGATTTCCATAATCTTTTGATCAGAATCTTTCAATTGTCCGATGACTTCTCTTGCCGATAGGTTTTCTATCGGTAGAGAAGGGTAATAGGATTTATTCACAACGATCCACGCAGCTACCATAACTACAAGTATCGCCACGATCATGCCAATCCATTTCACACGCGCTCACCCATTCCCACAAACTGTCGATACACATACACCACGCTGTGTCATTCACTTCCTCCCAACTGAAGCTCTAGTCCTAACCATCTTGCTTTGACTTTTCCCGTTCCTCTCGTTCAAGAATATATCTCTCGTATGCATCCTTCACGCCATCGTACGCATCGACTGGGACGGTATGTTGATGTATTTCCTTCAACAACCAAAACGACCTGAAAATCACTCCGACGGTGATGGCAGCTAACATATACCAACCTATAGGTCCCGTAAACGCCAAAATTCCTAAAACCCCCGCCATCAAAATACACCCTACCAACTTCATACCATCTCTCCTCGTACGTAACATGTGGCGACAGATTTGCCGCCACTATGATTTCTTCTGTTTCATAATCCAATCAACTGAAAATGTGTTTCTTCATCATTTTTAAAGATTTGCATATATTCATACGTCCGATCCAATGTAATGTTGTATAACTTATACTCGTCTTCTGTCGGTTCATCATTCTCCTGCAAGTATATCTGGATAGAGTCCTCATCCGTTTTAATCTCCACATCGCCAAATCCTTTGCCACTTTCCAGGAAATCTCTATTTAAATACAAATATCGTTTTACTTCTGTTTCATTGAACATATAGATGCCATTTCCCTCAGGCTCTTCAGAAGTTTCTATATCGTCAATGAAACTTTTCACATCTGCATTCACTTGATCGATGGTCACTTCAGAATAGGATAATTGCTTCTCGCCACACCCTACCAACACACCCACAACTATCAGCAACACGAATAATTTCCTCATTTTATATACGTCCCCTTTCAAGTTAATTCCATAAGCATTGCATAAACACTTCCAATGAATATACCACCACTTCCAAATATTACATACCGGTTAGGTACTATTCTACAATAAAAATTAGCGATATATGCAATAATTCGCAATTGTTCATACGTATATGATAAAATGGAATAGAGTGACATTCTCTTTCTTAAAAAGAACACTATTGTTTAGTATAAGGAGGAATTGCAAATGACTAAAGATGACAGACAAGAGATTATCAGAAAGAATGAAATGCGATCGAAGGAAATTTCCAAAATGATTGGCGAAGGCGGAATCGGTGCGGAAAAGTATTACGATATTAGAAAAAAAACATCTACTGAAGATACTCCAGAAGAACACAAAGAGAATGTATCTGACGACAATAAATAATCTTGTTGCTTACTGCATAATTCCATAGTAAAACCAACGCGCTGCTTTCCTATTTCATGGGAAGTGGCGCGTTATTTTGCGGGAACACATAAAAGAATTCCGTAGTACACTACGGGGTTCGGTAGGTAGGGAGAAAACACGAAAACGTAACCCTATTAACAATCCATTTAGCGTATGATTTGTAACCGAATTGATAGTAGAAAAAGCAAGAAAAAATGCTTAGGCATAGAAGCCTGAGCATTTTTTATTCAACAATCGCACCTGATTGTTGCATTGTCCCTAGTATTTATAATACAAAGTTACCCTCCCGCAGGAGCGACACAAATAACTTGAACCTTACATTTTTTTAGATTTGATTTTCTTACAATCTTGATTTGGCCGCCGTTACATGGCGCAATGCGGACAATAATGGGCTGCCCATTTTCATCTCTGCTCCAAACTAATGTAGGACATTTTTTTAAATTGCCTGCATCATCGATATATGTGAACCGAGGAGCAAGTAGTTCCAGTTCGCTTAGAGTAGCGATACGGAAGCCAGCCCCTAAACTCTGACAATATTTAACTGCTTGACGAAAACATCTGTTTACTTGAGTATAATTATAAACTATATTAGTGGACAGATCATAACCCTCTGAAGCAAAAAAATCTCTGAATTCTTGACATTGACTTCCTTCACACCGGGTTAATTGTTGTGGACATTTCTTTTTACACTTACAACGGCAACCTGTTTTTTTCTTTTTGCACATACTATTTCACCCCCCTACATTTACTATATTGATAAAGGTAGACAAGGGATTGTATGTATATATCAGAAAGTGCAAAATAAATCATTAGAACGCTTAGACAAATGTTTTCCTAAAAATTTATACTACTACTGAATATGCGGAAGCTAAATCTTATTAAAGAATCGCGCGCGATTGCAGATGTCCTTTTTTATTTAATCTCTTTTACATTTATAGTCATGTGATTGACTGGCACTCAACGACAAGATACTCGCTACATTAAAAGTGGTTGGTTTAAATAACCCCTAAGTGGATGGTCCTCAAAAATGCTTTGTATTATAGAATTATACTGTATAGAATGAAGAAATGTATTTCTAAAAAGGAGGAAGGCGTAAAGGTGTTCCTTATTGCATCAATGATTCTCGTGGTCATTATTTTAGCGGTCGGGCTAATTTTGACCATATCCACTGCTAATTCTATGAATAAAGATTACAATAGTAAAAAAAGTTTTTCCAATTTGCTGTGGATTTATGTTTTATCACTCCCAGTTATTGTTATATTGACTCTTGTATCTATATTTATATTTTATTAACATCGGTGGACGGTTCAGGTCCCGTGAAAAGGCATATGTTTTCGAGTCTCAGGAACCGTCTACGCCCACTGAAAAAGTTCGTATTTCACTAATACATTCTGTAGATTCTTCCCTATAGGCTCCTTGACCGCGGGGTGTATTATTCATCATCGTTCCCTGAATTATGTGGTTGATGTTACAGTACGACAACGACACAATTCTAGGGAGCAAATGTGGCAGCCAAAAATTCATTGACATTCTTCAAACATTATCCCCTATAACTTCTTAGCGCGTAGGCGAACCTTGAAATGCCTTCTTGTATGGAAGCTCCGTTACCTTTACCATAAGTAAATCGTACGTATCCATTCTTTGAACCCATTAGTCTCCCAGGTACAAATGAAACGCCATTTTTCATAGATTCTTCAAGTAACTTATATTCATCCATTTCGTGGTGTATTTTACACCATAAATGAATTCCGCCTTGTGGCACTACATATGTAACTTCATTTTTAGTTAAACTGTCCAATGCTAAAATTAACGCATCTCTACGCTCCTTCAGTTGGATCCTTAAATTTGAAACATGTTTATCAAATTGAGGGGAATCTAGAAATTGATTTGCTATCCATTGTGGAAAAACACTATGACCGAAGTCTATTTGCTGTTTGCCGTCTGATAAACGCGTAATCACTTTTTCTGGTCCAATAATCCAACCAATGCGTAATCCTGATGCAACCACTTTTGATAAGGAACTAATGTATAGAACATTTTCATTATCATCCATTGACTTTAACGTGGGTCCAATGTCTCCATCGAATGACGTCAAATTATACGGATCATCCTCAATTATGGGAATACCGTACGTTGAGGATAATTCCACTATTCTCTTTCGACGTTCTAGCGACATTTTTGTGCCAGTAGGATTTTGATAATCAGGATTTAAAAAAAGCATACGAATTCGATGTTTTCTCTGTAAAGCTACAATATCATCAGGATTTAAGCCATATTGATCAACTGGGAGTAATAGCGTTTTAATACCAAACGATTGAAAGATCGGTAAAGAGAATGCGTAGGATGGATCTTCAATAGCAACTGTATCACCTGGTTTTAACAGGCACTGAACGATTAGGTGGATGGCTTGCTGAGCGCCCGATGTAATCAGTATGGAGTTTGGCTCAACTTCCATATTTTTATAGGTTTTTACATGTTGACAAATGGTCTCCCGTAATTCCACATCGCCTAAAGGATGATCGTACCCTAAATTCCCCTCAAACGCATAATCCTTAAGAATCCTAGCGAATTGGGCGTTAGGTTGTAAATCTGCTGCAAGTTCCCCGCTTGATAGGTTAATCATTCCTTCTTGCTCCGTTTCATTACGAAGTTTCTGTACAAGAGGAAGATTCGGAAGAAATGATCCATCCTCCACATATCTACCCCAATTCGGAACTCTTTTATGAGTTAGTCCCCATATATCTGTATTGATATACGTGCCGCTTCCTTTTTTTCTGACAATTAATCCACTCGCCTCTAACTCATCATAAGCCGTCACAACTGTGCTCCGATTGATCCCTAACTTTTTTGCTAACTCACGTTCAGATGGCAATGGCTGGTCCTGAGATAAATCCCCAGATAGTATCCCATTCTCTATTTGTTCCGCAAGTTGCCTATACATCGGTTTTTTTATTGAACGGTCTAGCATAAAATGCATGAAACTCCACCCTTTATTTATATGTTTTCAATATACTAAATTTCGTCGTACGCTCGTAGTGAAATAGTACATGTTAGTATATCATCCCTTACCAGCTGTATCTCTATAGAAGTGGTAAAGATGTTCTTGGCCATTTCAACTACATCTGTATATTCATTTGTAGGTAACTTTCGAAGTTCAATCTAATTCTCCCCCACTATGGTCCGTTACTCCGTTCTTATTCCCCTTCGTTACACGTGGTATTTGGTTCTACATGAACGTGAACATCATATACATCATTTTTTTCTTTTAGTTTTTTTTCAACTAAGGTGGAAATGTCATGTGCTTGTTTGAGACTTAAGGTTGGTTGAACCAGGATTACAATATCAACTACTGCATTATTACCGTAATACCTACCTTTAATTTCTTTAATTTTTTGAACATCTTTTATGGTTTGAATGGTTTTTTTATAAATTTCAATTTGATTTTCATCAAAACCATCACTTAAATCATGAGAAGCCTCTCTGAAAATATCCCATGCTGTTTTACAAATAAGGAATCCTACTGCTAATGCAGTCAAAGTATCAAGCCATGGCATATGTAACTGTGATCCGAATATGCCTATAGCAGTTCCGATACTGACCCAGGCGTCTGAAATGTTGTCTTTGGCAGCAGCCATGACAGCTTGGCTGTTTATTTTTAATGCTAATTTTTTATTGTATCGATAAACAAAGTACATGACTATAAAGGAGAAGATACCGACATATCCTGCCATGATATCTGGCGATTCCTTTCCTCCCTGGAAAAAGGAAGTGGCTGTGCTAATTAAAACTTGTATACCCACTGCCATCATAATGAAAGAGGCAACCAGCGATGCGATTGTTTCACTTTTCCAATGGCCATATTTATGATTTTTATCTGCGGGTTTCCTCGATAATTTTAGTCCGATCAAGACAGCAATCGATGCTATAATATCCGTTGTATTATTTAAACCATCTGCCTTAAGGGCTTCAGAGTCGCTCAGATACCCTATAAATAATTTTAAAACGGATAGACATATATAAGCGACTATACTAAGATAGGCTCCTCTTTCACCTAATTTCAAATTATGATACCTTTGCTCTTCCAAAAAAATTCAACTCCTTATCATAGAGATTTATCAGAGACGATGTTAGACAGGATGAAAACTCGCCTTCAGACAACATGAACCTATGATTACGTCTAGCCAAAGGTTCATTTTTTTTGAAGAAGTATATTTTATTGATACATTTCTTTTCATCTTCCCACAATCCGGCATCCCCAGTATCTTACATAAGCGCGCCCCATTTTTGAAGATATAGCTAATGCTACTCGAACTTTGGAGGCTCACTTAGCCATGATTTCAGATATTCAATGAACTTTTTCGTAGATGGAGCAAGGGTTTTAAAAGATGAAACCGCAATACCAATTGTTCGATAATTTTCTCCCTCTAGTTTAAGGGCTCGAACATTAGTTGGAATCCGATGTAAAACCATTTCAGGAAGTATACTGATTCCCATACCATTTCCGACCATTGCAATAATTGCCTGGTCATCTGTCAGTTCAAATTTTATATTAGCTGCAACATGGTGTTCTTTTAAAATTCTTATTAAATCGTTATCACTCCCTTTTTTCGACTTGATGAGAGGCTCCCCTTTAATCATTTCAAAACTAATTTCATTTTGATCGGCAAGAGGGTGCTCGTTTGAAAGGATACAGAGCAATCGATCTTTTCTTAAGGGAATTACTTCAAAATGTTGCGAAGTCGGTAGGGACACAAACCCAAAATCAACTAAGCCAGTTGCGATCCAATGCTCGACATCGTCATAGTCCCCTTCCATCAATTTGATTTCGATCGAAGGGTAATCGTCAGTAAATTTTTTTAAGATTTCAGGTAACCAGTGTACAGACACGCTAGAAATCGTTCCAATACGTACTGTACCAATTTCCAACCCATTGATACTGGCTATTTCTTGACCCAACTCTTCGTTCCATTTTAGTATTTCACGTATGTATGTTAATATGCGCTCTCCGTTACTGGTCAATTGAATACCTGAACGGTCTCGATTGAGTAAGGTAAATCCCCATTCTGATTCAAGGCTGGCTATAGCATGACTCACAGCCGATTGGCTTAAACCGATTGTTTCACCCGCCTTTGTTAGGCTCCCTAATTCCACTACGGTACTGAATATCTCAAACTTCACTAAAGACACTTTAACCCCTCCTCTTGCATGAAAATCATTCATGTCATTCTTCACAAACATTCATTTTTCTAATCTTCAGTTTACAGCTATACTTATAAACAATCAATTCGTGATGGGATAGGTGATCAAAATGAATCGGAATACGTCGTCTGGGGTAGTACATGGGATAGGATCGGATACTCAATTAAAGGCAAATTTCATGATGCTGATTGTGACGATGCTTTGGGGTTCATCCTATTTGTTTACAAAAATAGGTCTTGATTCTATTCAAGAGTTTAACCTGATAGCACTACGTTTTGGCATAGCCTTTATATTAGCCGGCGCTGTATTCTACAAGCGGTTAATACGTATAGATCTCAAAACAGTGTTTTATGGATTTCTACTAGGGTCCATCTTGTTCGTATTATTTACTGTTGTTACGATCGGATTAAAATTCACATCTATTTCAAATGCAGGATTTTTATTTAGTCTATCCGTTGTATTTGTTCCATTGTTACTAGCCATCCTATTTAGAAAAAAACCTGAAAACAAAGTGATTTTTGGTGTGGGTATCTCCATTACTGGGATTGCTCTATTGACGTTAACTAATGAATTGACGGTCAATTCCGGAGACTTCCTCATCATTTTAGGTGCACTATTTTATGCCATTCTCATCATTGTGACAGACAAGTTGACGAAAAACGTTGATTCGATCGCACTCGGGATTTTACAACTCGGCTTTACTGGGGCATGGGGGCTTCTATTTTCATTATTTCTCGAAAAGCCACATCTTCCTGACACAACCAAGTCATGGGTTTCTATACTGGCTTTAAGCATACTTTGCAGTGCCATTGGATTTATTGGCCAAGCATGCGCACAAAAGTATACTACACCAACGCATACAGGTCTTATCTTTTCATTAGAACCCGTTTTTGCAGCATTATTTGCTTTTATTTTCGTACAGGAAACACTACAAGCTACAGGATATGTAGGGGCAATTCTTATTTTAATTGGTATCTTAACCGCTAAGTTTACTGTTAAACGGCCTTTCAGAAAAAGATTCAACCAAACTGTTGATGGTTCTGAATTCTAGCCAACTATTCACGATCAACATGGTAAAGGGTATGCAAAGGCATGTAATTATTCATTGCAAGGGTCCGGCTAGCCTCCTTAGTGTATTGGGAGATGTTAGCATTCACGTAAATACGCAACTTTGCTTAGGTTTCCTTCATCATCAAATGTCCCTTTAAAAGAAAAATAAGCGCTATTCTTTATTACAGAATAGCGCTCGTTTGTTGAATAACTAATGAGCTTTTATTAACTGATAGTAACTTACAAGCGTTAATATTTCATATGTGCATAAATTCTTGCCATTGTTAAACTAAATTAATAAGGCACTGAAATTATAATTAGTTCCATTTATTACCTGATTGTGCAATCAACAACTTTTATCCTGAAAAAAATTGGGGAAATTGTTTCACAATCGCATTAGTTAGTGTGTCCGCCATTTGTAAAGCTTCTGCCTCAATTTTGTTAAACACATCAATACTTGATTGAATATTGTTTTGGAGTATAAGTACTGCTTCCTGTTTAGTAAGAGCCAGATGCTCGAAAAACATTGCTTGAAATTTATCTTTTGAAATAAAAGGATTTATTTCACTTAGAAATTCAGCAATTTCTTCTCCATTTTCGTGCCATCTTCGATCTATAGCTGCTACAGCTCTCTGATCACCGGCTTTTGCAGCTTTGACAAGTTCCGCGGCAATTACCAGGTGCTCCCTTATTAATTTGCTGTACATGTCGGCTATTTTATTTCCATAGTAAGGTCTCAATAAACTTCCATTATCTGTAGAGTTTTGGAGTAGACGTGCGGTAACAGCATCTATATCAGGTGAATTAAAAGCAATGCTATTTATTGTCATTCTCGTCCAGTATACGTGTTGTAACCAAACTAAACGCATAGAATTATTTAAACTGTCTTTCTGTTGATTATAAATAGGTTTGTCACCCCATCCCTCATGACATTGAGGGTTATAGTCAAATTTATAATTCGCTCCACATTGACAATAAGGGTTTAAACAATTACGTTGATAATAAGGGTAACCACCGTAATACCCCTGTTTATTTTGCCACATCTTGCATCCCTCCAAAACTTTAGTTCTTATTAAATTACTATATGTAATATAATTCAATTAGGTGTTTGTCTTTACTAGTTGAATGATTCACTTTCGTAAATCAGCAATTTTTAATTTGAAACTTTTTCGGGATCGCTTCACAATCGCATCAGTTATTGTGTCCGCCATTTGTAAAGTTTGCGCCTCAATTTTGTTAAACGCAGCAATACTTGATTAAACATTGATTCGGAGTATAAGTACTACTTCCTGTGTAGTAATATCCACGTGCTTAAAAAAACATTTCTTGGAATTCATCTCTTGAAATAAAAGGGTTTATTCTACTCAGATATTCGGCAATTTCTTCACAATTTTCGTACCATCTTCTCGTTATAGCTTCCACATCTTTCTGATTGCCAGCTTTTGCAGCTTTGACAAGTTCCACAGCAATCAACAGGTGCTCCCTTATTAATTTGCTGTATCTCTCGGCTACTCTATTTCCATAGAAAGGCTTTAATAAGCCTTACTACCCCCTTTACTACAAAATGGTCCTATTGTGGAAAGGTCGCAAATCCTTTTTTAAGAATAGCGCCCGATTGTTGAATATCGTTATTGAACTAAAGCACCCGTTAGTTGAATAAGAATTAGGACTTGATTTCTTTCAATTTCGCTAAAAATTCAGTTTGAAAGCCTGCTTCAAATACTACACACTGAATTATGTTTAGGTCTTCAGAAAAGGCAAATAAGCCTTTTAAATCTATAAAAGATAATGGGGTAAATTCGGGTCTAGGTTTTACTTCCCATGACTGGACTTCACCTATGCAAAGAAAATCATCAGAATTTCGATACTCACTTTCTGAAAAATAAACTTCAAGAAAACCAATTGCTGAGGAATCTATGAAGCCAGTTTGAATCATCTTTTTCCCCTTTATAACAGTCTGTTTATAATCAAAGGGGATTTTCAATGGAACAGGTTCCGATATAATTGTAATTAGCCTAGTTGAATAATCAGCGAGAATGGATACTACACCTCTAAAAATGTAATGGTACTGCTCAATGTCCTCACACTTTATTTCGAAAATACTTATAGGCATTTCCTTTGTTTTAATACCGAAATTTAGTTCCTCTTCATAGTCCTCGCTTACATTTATAAATGAGATTTCCACTATTTGCTGTCCCTCCAAAAAATAAACTTCAACAGATATAGCCTTGATTAACATCAGGATTTTACAATCACTTATTGAACTAACCTGCCCCGTTAGTTCAACAAGAAGAGTATTATGTTGATACACTAAAGCACCCGTGACTTTACACCTTAAATCTTATCATCATCTTCCGTTTGACCATATTCCTTCTCCAACAATTCACTAATTCCTTTTCCTTTATCTCTTTTTCCATATTGTTTCTCAAACATTTCTCCAATAATTGAATTGTTAATCCCTTTAGTCACGGCTACTTGAATAACTATGAATAGAACAAACAATCCTACAAGATATAACACAATTGCTTCCACGGCTATAAATCCCTCCAAACATTAAGTTGAATTGAATGGCTAATTTCACCAAATATCTTATTGAAGTATTCGCCCTTTTAGTTGAATAAGAAAAGGGTGCTTATCCCTCAATTGAAGTAAGCTCCCGTTCTCAAGAAAACACAAAATTATTTAATCCTTTTTACCCTGATTGAGAACCTTAATTATTTCAACTAATTTCTCGTTTTTTTCTTGGTCTAATTTTATTTTCTTGTTCATGAACTTAATTACCCTGATTATAAAATAATTTGTTCTTTTAGCTTGGGTACCTATTATTTTTTATTTGGTTCTAACTGGTTTTGCTTCCATCTCCACCGTTAATCATTTCAAACCTTCCAAATTAGTAAGTATATCAATATCATACAGTATCTTCCTCAACTAACCTGCCCCGTTAGTAAAAACACTCCTTATGTCTATAATTCTATTAAGTTGGCAATAATCCCTTTGATATTACTTTTTTAGGAGGAATGGAATTGTTACTGTCAAAAGCATGGTCTTCGTTTGAAGCTGATAAACGAATAGAGGGTTTTTCACCACAAACCTTGAAGGCCTATCACTTACAGTCTTTGCTACTAATTGGTTATTTTAAGGATGTTGAGATGGAATTGCTGGATACAAATCAACTGAAGGAATATCTTGCGGAATCGGGCAAACATTTAAAACCAGCCAGTCTTGCACATCGCATCCGCTTTATGAAATCATTTTTTCGTTGGTCTCATGAAGAAGGCTACTTGAGTAAGAATCCTACTTCCAAGATTAAAGAGCCCAAGGTAGGTAAGCGAATACCCAAATATTTAAACGAACGAGAGATTGAACACCTTCGTGAATCCTGTCATTCCCCAATGGAAAAAGCGATTTTTGAATTCATGTTTTCTACCGGTTGTCGAATTGGAGAAATAGTTGCGTTAGAAAAGAACGATATTAATTGGTCCAATCAATCTGCGATTGTTAGAGGAAAAGGTGATAAGGAAAGAGAAGTTTATTTTAATACACGTTGCGACATTTGGCTTAAACGTTATATTGAAAGCCGTAATGACAATAACCCTGCCATCTTTGTGACAGTAAGGCAACCACATAAAATGAGTGTTGCCCAGATGCGATACATCATCAAACGGATCTCCAATCGTGCTGAAATCAATAAGGAGATTCATCCACACCAACTTAGACACAGCTATGCAACTCATTTGCTGAATAATGGAGCTCCTATTGAAGTCATACAAAGTCTTATGGGGCATGAGAAAAGTGAAACCACGAGGATATACGCTCAATTAAGCGGAAGGCTAAGGAAAGAGTATTATCAGAAGTACTTTTAAATGTAAAGGAGCAATGTCTTAAAAGACGTTGCTCTACTTAACTAAAGCACCCGTTAGCTCATTTAGGAATGTATTTACCAAGCAACGTTTGAAGGCTTATTTTTGATTAACAAAACTCTTATATAAGGAAAATCCCAGAATATATTAAGCAGGCGCCTATCAACATTAAAAGAAATTTCACTATCCACCAAGGTGCTATACTCAACAAAAAAGAAAATATTAGCCAAGTAATGGTTATGATTATAGAATCTGAAGCAGCGGAGGAAGTATTTTCTCCAAATTTCTTATGTTCTTCTTTATTGTAAAAAAAGCTGCTTATGAAAGCACCTATTCCAAGTAGAATAATAAAAAACTTTAAAATGATCATCAAATTTACCTCTTTTTCATTACTTATAATTCTAATAGTTTATCTTAAATTTTGTTTCACTTCCTCCTCAACTAACCTGCTTCTTTAGTTCAATAAGATAAAAGGCTGTACTCCCTCTCCCTCTTGAAGTAAAGCACCCATTCATTGAAGAAGGATTTCATAATTTAAGGCTGTTTTCGCAATTTTTTTTAATCAAGAAGACCATTACCAATGTACTCAAAAGTATTCACATCAGCATAGATAATTACATTGTTTGGGCTGCCTTTACTTTTAGTAGGGAAATCGATTAAATATACTTCTTTCCCTTCATATGACTTATCATCGATTTCAGTTATCATATATTCATTCAAAGTAACTTTAGAGACCTTTCCATCCATCCAAGTACCATCAATCCATTCTTTTTGTTTTGCAGATAATTGTTCCCAAACAATCCTTCTAACATCATTCTCATTTTTTTCCTCATTAACTTGCTCATTATTACCCACAGTGTTTTGGTCATCGCTATTCTTTGCTTGTTTATTCTGAGTAGAACAAGCAAATAAACCTAATAAGAGACAAGATGAAAGAATAAACAGAGTGATTTTCTTCAAAACCAACACCTCCTCATTCGATTAGACGACAATCACCCTTATACGTTTCACGCTTAGTCTGCTTTATTGTCAACTGTACTCCATTTTTGAATAAGTTAAACAACGCTTTTCAACTAACCTGCCTCGTTACTTTAAGTACATAATTTCACAATCCCCTTTAAAATATTGCAAAGAGATCAAATATTCCTTAAAGGAGTTGCTCCACATTCTGGCCCGATTGTTGAATTAACTTACCATTATTTAATTATGTTTAGAACAATCTGTACAATGAATTTTGCCCTCATTTTTCAAATACGCTTTTATTTCTACCATGCCGACATATTGTGGAACTTTCATTTTCACATAGATTTCTTCACCAGGTTTAACTTCTCGATTGCAAGTAGAACAATATAACGTACGCTTGAACAATTGACTACCTCCCTTTACTAGAAAATGATCCTATTGTGAAAAGGACGCAAATCCTTCGTCAAGAATTGCGCCCGATTCTAGAATTGTAACGCTCAATTGCCTACATTTTTTCTAGCTAATCTATCTTTACAATTTAAAACCAACTCAAACATGAAAAAAGCTAACAATCCACTCCAAAAAATAAAAACTGGAGAAAACAAGCCAGTTGATGTAAATAAATAATAAAAATAATCGATTGCCGAAACGAACATGTACGTAAAGAAACCAAAAGCCAACCCTTTTTTAGAGTTGAATACTTGTCTATCATTCATTTTTCTGAAGAACATCACATGTCACATCCTTAACTTCACAATCAGGGCCGTTGTTGAATAAGCCGACCTCTTATATCTCTATTTTTTCATAAAATCATTTATTCCCTTCAATGGTATCAGTTATTTTAAATACCCTGTTCGAAACTCCTGTCAGCCGTGCCATTAGCAGAGCGACATAAATTTACGTGTTGCTGTTTATTGGTTTACCCATTGCGTTGTTATTTTTTGCTGATAACCGCTTTAAGCATGGATATAGGTACAAAAATAAGGACGCTAATTCATATGCGAATCGCGTCCCCAATTGGTAGGCTATTTACTGTTTTCTCCCCGTGTTCTGAACCCGTTCACAGTACACGAAAGTCTTTTTTACAATATATACTTATCGATCTTCAATACCAATTCTGCGATTTCCGGCTTACTGACTTGATCGTCAGCTCCAACACTATCTCCTTTATGCTTCAAGTCATCTGTGATGAGTGAAGAGAAGATGATAATCGGCAGTCCCGCAAGTTGAGGCGTTTCACGAATTCGTTTTGTGAAATGGTGTCCGTCCATTTGTGGCATCTCGATATCCGTGATGACCAACTGGACTTCCTCCTTCACATCAACACCATCCGCCACTAGCGTTTCTAAATAATCAAACGCATCTTTGCCGTTTTCATAGAAGTCGAGATTCGCGTAGCCTGCTTCATTGAGCGTGTCATACAATAACTTACGCAATAACGGGGAATCTTCCGCAATCAAAATGCGTTTATTTGATCGTTCACGCTTCCCAAGCTTCTTCACTTGCTCCACGTTAATACCTGCTTCCGGATTAATATCCACAATGATCTTTTCGAAATCAAGCAACAGCAACATATCGCCGTCGAGCTTGATGACGCCAATCACCTGGGAGTTTTCTGCTGCATAAATGCCAGAAGGTTTCTCAATTTGATTCCAAGAAATGCGGTGGATCTGCGTCACGTTATGTACGCGGAAAACGACCGTTTGTTTATTGAATGATGCGACGATATACTTTGCATCTTCTGGACGGCTTGAAGGGGCCATTCCTAAAATTTTCTCCATACTGACGACGGGCAATACTTCGCCACGCAACTGAATAATTCCTTCCACCGCAAAATGTGCATGGGGAATCGGCGTGATTTTCAATGGCATGATGATTTCCTTCACTTTGATCACGTTAATGCCATAACGGTTCCCTTGCATCTCAAATCCGACAATCTCCAGCTCATTTGTGCCACTTTCCAATAAAATTCCTGAATCATTGGACACGCTCTTCCACCCTCTCAGACTATATGGTCAATTGCTAATATATGTATTCATCGAATATACCATTCATTGGTGCGATAGAACTAGTATATCACACCAATTGACTATCAATCTATGGGTATGTAAATAAATCTAGTAATGAGTTCGAGTTAAGGATGTACGAAACCTCGCGTATTTGACTCTGCCAGCCAGCTTTCGAGTTGTGGAACGGTCAAGGGTTTCGAGAAATAGTATCCTTGGAAAGTCAAATCAGACTTCAAACCAAGCAGAAATTCCACTTGTTCTTCTTTCTCTACGCCTTCGACGACTATTGTCAGATCCATCGAGCATCCGATCGCTATGATGGCATTTAGCACCGCACTGTTCTTCGCTGGCGCGGGTACTCTGTCTGTAAAGGACTTATCGATTTTCAGCGTCGTAATGGGCATCTGCTGTAAAAAGGACAACGACGACACGCCAGTCCCGAAATCATCAAGCGCGATCGAAAATCCATAGCGCCTGAATCGTTTCATTGCAGCAATAGCCTGGTTAGTGGACTTCGCCGTACTCGTTTCCGTTAGCTCCAGTTCAATACGACTTGGATCCAGTCGATACGCAGTGGTTTCTTTCCATAACAGATCGAGTAAATGTGGTTCTGTCACGTATTCGCCAGGAATGTTAATGGCTACTTGCGGTACATGAATACTTTGCGAATCCCAGTTATGAATCTGTCTGCACACTTCGCGAATAACCCAGTCCGTCACTTCTCCCATTCGCCCTTCTTGCTCTAGGATTGGAATGAACGTCGCGGGCGTAATCGCGCCAAGTTTCGGGTGCGTCCAACGAAGCAATGCTTCCACACCGACAAACTCATGGATAGCCCCTTTTACTTTCGGTTGATAGACGAGATAGATCTGTCTTTCATCCAACGCTTTGGAAATATCGCGCAAGACATCTTGCTCATACGACATTCCGTGCGTCACTGGATCGAACGTCACCAATCCCCACTCATGTGAAGCTGCCGCTTGTTCCACAACCATCAATGCCTCTTTATACAACGTCTTCACAGATTTGTTTTGATCAGCCTTAGCTAATCCACATGCATAGCGCATCTCTTGGTTTTTAATAGATAATAATTGATCCATATCACGCTGCATAAGGACTAAGTTTTTATAAAAATCTGCGGTGCGTCCCGTAGATTCCACACAAAATAGATAACGATTTCCGCTGACACGATATAACTGTGCATAGGAAGGTTTCCACTTCGCAAACAACTCACCGATTTGCTGCAGGATCTTATCTCCTTCTGAGTAACCATATAATTGATTGATACGTGGCAGATCAGGGAAATTCCAAATCGCAACATCTCCCGGTGCGACTTCATCGGTCAAACAACGTTCCCAATTCCGGCGATTCGGCAGTTTTGTCAAGACATCAAAATACTTCAGCCAATAATCGACATAGCCGTCAATATAGGAGATCAATAACATGCCGAGAAGCAAAAGCCCAGAGCCAACACCGATCAAAACATTCATCACCTGCATATGCATAACAGACTCACTTACTGCTTGTCCTTCTTCTACATAATACGTAGTAGCGAGTATGCCTAGATAATGCATAGAAAGTGTCCCGACAGTCAGGAAAAACGTCGCCAGCACTTTTGATGCCGAAATACGTTCTAGATTGCTGATTTCTCGCAATGTCAGATAGGCAAGCAATCCAGCAATCACGTTCCCCGCTATAAGTAAGTTCCAATCGTAGACGATTACAGCATCCACCTTCATCGCTTTCATACCTATAAAGTGCATAGCGGTCGTACCTTGCGCAATCAACGCGGCCCCTACTGCATGACGCCAACAAGCTTTCATCGGGCTACATACAAGCCGAAACGCAAGTAATGTCGCAAAGAAAATGGGCAATATACAAACAAATGCCCACCCATAATGCACATGCATTTCAATCGGCAACAAGAGTGAATTCATCGCAAGAAAATGGGTCGCCCAAATCCCAAACGACAATGCCAGTGAAGCCAATAAGAGCCATACTTCCCGCTTAAAGAAACTTGGCTTTAGCATACGATCATATAATACGAGTGTGGTATAGGAAGAGAACGCTATCACCAAAAATGATGCGAGTATCATTTTCGATGAAAAGGAACCGATTAATTGTGTATAGTCTTGGTAGTCTGGTGTCGAAAACATCCGTTCCACCTCCTTACCCCGTTAGATAGGGAAATTCATACTTTATCATGATTCTAAGTACTCACAGCTAACATTGTACAAAACGAGTTGCTTACTACTTATTATTTACTATTCGACAATACTAGTCAATCAATTTTTTATATATTCTGGACACTTAGCAATCTAATTCACGAGTAATGTGATAAGTGTATAGGGTTTTCCGTTAACCCGATGGCAAAATCTCTTTGGTTATCACAGTTTGTGAGGGATTATGGTAGAATAAAGCAAATTACAGAACTAAAGGAGAGATACAAATGCCCATCTATAATAAACTCGTTCGCGATCTCATCCCAGAGATTATCGAAGCGGATGGAAAAACTTGCGTGACTCGTCTATTGAATGATTCACAATACATAGCTGAAATTAAAAACAGGATGCATGAAGAACTGGCGGAGTACGAGGAAGCGAGTTATATTGGTATAGAGTCATTTAAAAAGAAAGTCAGTAAAATATATGAAAGATTCTACTCTTCAGACCAATAAAAAGACGTCCAATTTTTCTAAAATCGGACGTCTTTTTATTGAGTAGATTATCACTTGGGATTTACGGTTTTTGTCCAACGAACTGGATGACATGGGAAAGTCCTTTATGGAGGTCGCCTTCATGGCGTGTGACCTCTCCAACAAAAAAATGAATGATTCGCCAATCACTGAATGCGTCCAGAAAGTCTTCCGGTCGGTAGAGAAAATCCAGCTCTTTGGGGCCTCCGCTTTGATAAGGGATTTGGTCTTGTGAATAGACTTCCGCTATAAAATACCCTCCAGGCTTTACGGCTTCTTTGACTCCATGAAGGGTTTTCAGTCGGACTTCTCCTGGGAAGTGGCCAAAAATATTCACAACTCCATCCCATTGATTCTGCTGCCACTGTGCTTCTGCCAGATCGATCAGTTGCGTGTTCACCTGGACACCTTGTTTTGCTGCCAACTTTTTCACCTTATCCAATCCGGATTCGGCATTGTCCCATGCCGTGACGTGCAGCCCCTGTCTGGCCAGGAAGACGGCGTTTCTTCCTTCCCCTTCCGCGATGGTCAAGACCTCCCCAGATAAATTCCCCTGCATATCCTTTAGAAATACATTCGGTTCGGTCCCATAGATGTATTTCTTGTCTTTAAAGCGTTCATTCCAGTTCACCATTGTACTGCCTCCTTAGTTTTGGAGTGAATTCTGCAACTCCCAACAACGGTGGGTTTGCAATCGGTATTGGGCAAGCAAGTCCTTTTGCATCAAATGATTTATCTGTCTAAATCATTTAAAACCCTCTATACTGCGCAGTTGTTCGGGCCCGTCTCCATTTCCTTCGCTTCTTCAGGCGGTGGATTAATCTTGCCCATATTTGTCTGTCGGATTTCTTCATATGCATTCGGCTGATCTTTCAGACCTTCCGTAACCCGCTTGATAAACTTTTCTTCATCTTTTATCTGCAGTCCCTCATTGTTCTGATAAAGAACAGACAGTTTCGCTGACACACTGCCGTCTTCATTGAGCTCACTGACGTCCGAGTAATGAGCCGGAAGCACAAGCAGGTCATCAGCCAATTTTTTGTAGCGGCTGTAGAGGGTTTCGTACAGATCTTCTGCCCAGTCGCCCGCTTTACCGGCAAGATCCGGGCGGCCGATGGATTCTACAAACAGAATGTCACCCGTGAGCAAGTACTGATTATCGACTACGAATGTCGTACTGCCGATTGTATGCCCAGGAGAGTATACAGCTTCAATCTCTGCGCTGCCGACTTGAAATTTCATTCCATCAACGACTGGTTCAAATTTAAAAACCACTTCTTCCGCATCATCCGGCGGCAAATAATAGGTAGCATCCACTGAGTTCGCCAGTTTTTTACCGCCTGAAATATGGTCCGCATGCAAATGCGTATCAATGACATGTGTTATCTTCAGACCTTTTTCCCGCGCAAACTCTTCGTAGGTTTCTGTCATCCGGCTAGCGTCAATAATTGCCGCTTCCCCGTCGGATTCGATCATATAGGATAAGCATCCTTTGCCAAGTCGCACGAATTGATAAAGAGCGCCTCCGGGCAATTCACCAATTTTGACTGCTTCCAGCTGTTCACTCCAGGCTGCCATGCCGCCTTCAATCGAGTAGACATTGTCAAAGCCCTGTTCTTGCAAATAGGAAGCCGCTTTTTGGGAATTGTTCCCTCTTGCACACACTGTATACACGTTCTGGTCTTTCGGCAAATCCTCCAGACTCGTTGAATTGGAATCACTCAGCTCCCTGAAAGGAATGTTGAAGTATTTGACTTGATCTCCTTCAATCTGCCAGTCAGCCGCCTCGTCTTTGCCGCGTACATCCAGCACATAAACCGGTTCTTTCTGAAACACCTGATTCGCCACTTTCTTTGGGGATACTGATTTAATTTCCATAAATAATTCCTCCATTCCATAAACTCTTATTTACCGTCCGAGGTACACTGTACGGTAAAAAAATTAGCTTAAACTGTCTTATCAATACAGCCAATCAATCTCTTTTCAATATCCACCGCAATTTCCTTCAGCGAGTCGTTATTAACCATTTCTATCAGCGCACTCGGTTTCGGCATGCCTATTTTTGTTGTATCCTCCTCTTCAAAGATAACAATTTTGCATGGAAGGAAATACCCAACAAGCAGATCTTCGGATAGTACGCGGTTTGCTTCCTGCGGGTTGCAGACTTCAAGAATCGTATATGGTGTATCGAAATCAGTGCCTTTTTCCTGCAGTTTCGCAGTCAAATCGAAATTCCAGAGCACACCGAATTTTTCGTCCTTCAGATTCGCTTCCAAATCCTTCACCGCTTCATCCTTGCTCTTGCTTGTTTCCACTGTGTAATCAAACATTTGTATTGCTCCTCTCTTGTGTACTCATTCTTTTCTTAAACTTCCCGTATTAATCACGCCAAAACATTTCTTCTGGAAATAAGCCTTTACTACTTAGTGAAAATAACGAAGAACAAAAGCGGTCATCGTTTTATTTCCTATTTTATTTTCCAAAGCAATTAGCCATTGAAATCGGGAAATAAACACTACCAAAAGCAAACGAAGACGCAAAACCATCCAGTAGAAGTTCTAGACGTATCCGATTCTTTTGAAGTATGCGGATGAGCTAAGTGAATTGGAGTGGATCTTCGAGAGGAAAGATTTTATTTGAAGATGGTGTGTTTTGTTTGGTTGGGTATGGGAGATTTATGAGTATCGATTGCATTGGTATTTTGAGAGGAAGAGTTCTGTTTAACACACAAAAAAGTTGTAGCCATTGCGCAACTTTTTTGCGAGTCGGATCTAGGCTACAACCCTTTAACTACTTACGCAAAGAGTTGTCTTTGAAATGTTTAATTTTCTAAATAGGAATATTTTAATATAAATGAAATGAAACCTAAAACTAACCTCTTTAACAATTATATCTCCTCCTGTAAACATACCCTTTCAACATCTTACAGCTAAGTGTAGTACCTTGTAGTTATAATGATAAAGAGCTCTTAACAATAGGTTGCTACTATCATTTTACTTTTAAAAACAGAAATGTTAAAATCCACACAAATAAGTAGCAACTACATCTCTTCCATCAAAAATAGAGCAATGGGTTAACTAAAGTGTTAATTTATCCATTGCTCTATCATTTATTTAAATTTTATCTATTTAAACGCTCTAACTTTTTGCTTTTCTTTAATGCCGCACCTAAACGATGCAATGCTTCCTCTAATGCGTCTGTTGGCAATGCTAAGTTAATCCGCTCAAAGCCGTTGCCTTCTTCGCCAAAGATGTACCCTGACGTCGTAAAAAAAGCGGCATCCTTCTGCAAAAATGATTCAAGTTCTTCTTGATCCAAACCTAAAGCATTAAAATCTAGCCATTGCACATAAGTCCCTTCAATCAATGGTGCTTTGATTTGTGGGAAATATTCCTTAAAGTAGTCATGTACTAAATGTTGGTTGGTATCAATCACCTTTAACAACTCATCAAGCCAAGCTTCTGATTTTGTATAGGCTAATTCATAAGCCTTATATCCTAAAATGCCCACCATATTCCCAGTTTCTACTGCCAATTCTTGTTTGAATTGTTCACGAATTTTTTCATTTGAAATAATGATACTAGAAGCCATCATCCCCGCCAAGTTGAAGGACTTGGAAGCTGCTGTACAAGTAATTAACTTATCTGTTAACTCTTCATTAACCGTTGCAAGCACCGTATGTTGATGACCTGGCATGATAAAATCATACCAAATTTCATCTGAAATCACATATAATTCATGTTTCACAGCAATGTCTGCTAATTTTTCTAACTCTTCCTTTTTCCAAACTCGACCCACAGGGTTATGCGGGCTACAAAATAACAATATTTTGTTGTTCGGATCTGCTGCAGCTTTTTCAAAAGCCTCAAAGTCAATCGTATAATCATCATTATTCTTAAGTAACGGTACATTTACTTCCGTACGCTCATTATCCTCAATTGCCATACTAAACGGATAATAAACGGGACGAAAATTGATGACTCCATCTCCCTTTTTTGAAAACATACGAATTGCTGTATAGAAAGCGGATAAAATCCCTTGAGTGGGAACAATCCATTCCTTTTCAATTTCCCATTGATGTCGTCTTTTTTGCCAGTCCACTACAGCCGTTAAAAAGGATTCATAAGGACCTGTATAACCAAGCACTGCTTCATCTAGATATTCCCTTAATCCTTCTATCACTTCAGGTGGGTTTTTAAACTCCATATCAGCATCTGACAATGGGATAACATCTTCACTCACATCTGGATTCAACTTATACATTTGCTCCCATTTCAATGCACCTTTATCTTTTCGGTTCACTCTTGTTGTAAAATCGTATCCCATTTCTAACACTTCCTTATATAGATTGTACTTTTTATACCTTTTCTTCCTATCTTAATCGTCTACTCACAAGAATCATATATTATTTAGTTAGAAAATCTACTGCAAATTTAGACGTTGCCAAAACTCCGTTAATTAGCGCATTTTCATCTATATCAAATTGATTATTATGATGCTCTGCACCACTTCCGTACCCTTCATTACGAACACCTATAAGAGCAAAAAGCGTAGGTGCTATTGTTCTATATTCACTAAAGGTTTCAGTCGCATACCAGATTACATCATGTATGACAGAACCTGGCATTATTTCTTTATTACCAGAAATCGCCAGTTTCGCTAGTTTTTCATCATTTATAACCGGATCCCCACCAATTTCGAAATTTTCTCCAAATTCAACGGTACAATTATGTGCCTGCGCAGTAAATTCAGCAATTTTCTTTACTATATCCAAAGCCTTTCTGCCTTCTTCCACATCAAAAAATCGGAGGGAACCCCGAATATTCACCTTATCTGGAATGATATTATCTATCTCACCACCATGGATTTGCGTCAATCCGAGTGTAACCGTTTTTGTGACGTCAATTTGATTCGCCCATGCATTTGTAAGTCCAGTTAAAATATTGGCTGCAGCAAAAATTGGATTAATGGATAGATCCGGACGTGAACCGTGACCACTTTTCCCATGTACAGTGAAATTAACTAATTTACCTCCGGCCATTCTCGGACCTGCATCAACACATACTGAACCACTGTCCATAAACGCTGTTAAGTGGTTGCCGTAAATGGCATCGATTCCTCTATTAACTAAGTGTTGAACCATCGCCTCAATACCGGAGCCAATTTCCTCCCCTTCTTCAAAAATAAAGTAAACTTTACCACTCAAATCATGCTTCATTTCTGTTAGTATTTTCATTGTGGAAAGTACAATAGCCATATGACCATCATGTCCACATGCATGCATAACTCCTGGATTTTTAGAGAAATACTTTCTTGGTCCAGCAAGATTCTGCGGATTTTCTTCTATAGGAAGTGCATCAATATCTGCTCTAATTCCTAATGTCTTTCCTGGTTTTCCTGTATCAAATAAAACGGTGAAACCAGTGCTTCCAGGTACTTCTTCAACTTCCAATCCTAATTCCTTTATTGTATCTTTTAAAAATTTAACTGTTTCGTCTTCCTCAGAACTTAGTTCTGGATATTCGTACAAATACTTACGAATGCGAATGGTTTCTGCTTCTAATTCTTTCGCTCTGTTTTTTATGAATGTATTCATTTCTGTCATTGTCGTCATGTTATCGCCCTTCCCTCATTTATTTAAGATCATATAAGTGAATCCATTTCATCGTGACAAAAATCGCTACATCAAGATATGTGTTTAAGAAGTTCACAACGAAACCACATATCAAACTGACGTGAAGTCAAACTCGTATGATGAAATGGATTAAAGTGTATATTAAACTTGCATTTGTAATCATTTACTTTTCATCCTATTTATTCGCCACCAGTCCAGCCGACAATTGTTAGTATATATAGAATGACAAAGCTCATTAGCATGAAGATTAATACTGCCGGGAAAACCCAACGTACCCATTTTGTAAAGGGTACACCTGCCATTACACAAGAACCGATTGTCCAACCAAGCACTGGAGACACTAGATTTGTGAAACCATCACCAAACTGGAAAGCTTGAATTGCTAACTGATTTGGTAGACCCAGCGTGTTGGCAATTGGTTCAATGATTGGAACAAGAATCGCTGCCTTACTTGTAGCTGATGGTATAAGCGGGTTAAGTATAGCGACAACTAGACTTATTCCAATTGTAGCAAAACTTTGGTTAAGCTCCATTAACGGCTTTGTCAACGTAAAAACAATTGTATCTATGATATTTCCTTCCGTTAAAACCAGTGACATAACACGAGCTAAACCGATAATAAAGGCAATAAAAGCTATAGAAGCAATTCCCTTAGAAAAGTTTTCACCAATATCATCAAAGGACATACGAGTCAATAGTCCAATAACGATAGCAGCTATTATAGCAACAACAGTAAAGAAGTGGTAAAGCTGTTCTCCTCCAAATACAGAATAAGCGATGATCACTAAAAAATGAGCAATAAAAACCAATAGTGCCAAAATACTTGTTAATTTAAGTTTTTCTTCTTTTATTACATCGTCTCCATATTGATTACCTAATTGGTGTGCTCTCCATCCATTACTATACATTAGAGAAGTTTTTTCATTACTTTGAATTTTTTTGATGTAACGCATAAGATAAATTAAGCCAACAATCATAAATAAGTTTACAGAAATGAACCGAAATCCGATTCCGGAATAAGGTGTAACACCAATCATCAATTGAGATATAACATGGCCTTGAGGTCCAGTTGCGAATCCAATTAAGGTCGGAAAAGTTGTAATACCGATAGCAACAAGTGGATCCAGTTTCAACTTCCTAGCAAATATGACACCAATTGGTACTAATGCAATCAGTGAATCACTACCTGCAAGTGCACCAATATAAACCATCAATATAAACATTACACTAACTAAAATACCCATCCCTTTATCTTGTAATTTAAAAATAGCCCAGTTCAAAATATTATCTATTGCACCAGATGCGAGTAGTACAGCAATTGTTGCACCCGATACTAAAACAAGGTAAATAATGATGCTAGACTCATTCAATCCATCCAATATTAACATCATCATCTTCCAGGGACTTACAGGAGTTTGATGTCCAAGGAACGCAAACTGATTTCCTAAAACAGTCCCATCCTCATCCGTCGCAAAATTACCTGCTGGGATTATATATGTTGCAATACTGCCCAATAATAATATCCCCATCATTATCCAAAATAAATGTGGCAACTGGAACTTTTTCTTATTAATAATTAGATTTTCATCTGCCTTAAATTGCTTTTCCATAATGAGAATCCCCTTTTTAATTTAGATGTATTCTTATCATTTAAAGGATATATTCTAAAACAATTTCACTTGGAAGCCTTATATGTTTACATTACTTAAGCACTAAAATTTTGTACCCATCTCAAAAAACTTCTAATCATGAACCGAACGAAAGCGCTTACACATCTTTCATTCAAGTTTAATTATGTCAAGATGTAGTATTTCTCTTCAAATGAATACTACATCTTTTAACCAATTAACTTCTTATAATGTTTTCTTTCTTTTGAAATACTGGCACATCTATTTCAATAGTCTTCGGATATTTAATTCCAGCCCCTGTATTTAGTACAACGACTTGTCCATCTTATTTAATCCAACCATCTTCCCGAAGGTGCGGCGGCAAATGCTAACGTACCTTCGGGACAGACAAATGTCCCCTCTGAAGAAGCGATAAAACTTAATTCTTTCATTAGAGCACCGTTACTTATAGCTATTGCACAGCGGTTTGTTTTTTCAATACCTTCCACTAATTCTTACAATTCACGAAGTCCTTTATAAATGCCAATATAGCTATAAGTCATTTATTAACGAATGGCAATCGATTCAATTTCAACCAAAGCGTTTTTGGGAAGTTCTTTGACTCCTACCATGGCTCTAGCTGGTTTACTATCACCGAAGTACTTATCGTATACTTCATTTACTTCTACTACTTTATCTAATGAAGTAAGGTAGACTGTATTTTTCACAACATTTTTTGCAGATAAACCGGCAGCTATCAAAATCGATTCTATATTTTCCAGACACTGCTCTGCCTGTTCCACGATATCTTCATTCATTTTATTGGTAGTTGTGTTAATAGGTAATTGACCCGAAATGAATAGAATATTATCCCTTTCTACTGCTTGTGAGTAGGCACCTACTGCTGCTGGAGCATTATCGGTATGAATCTTCTTGAACATATTAATCATCTCCCAAACTATTATTAAAACTTTGCTCCATACGAACTTTCTGAAGGTAGTTGTAAATAGTGAACTTCGACACTCCTAGAACACTAGCGATATATTCAGTAGCACCTTTAATTAAGAATGTACCCTTCGACTCTAATTCCCTAATGACTTCTATTTTTTCTTCAGTATCCAACAGTGCAGGAGCTTTAAAGTGTTTTTCAAGTGCTTGCCTTGTCATTGATTGGATCACTTCATGTACATCGGTATAAAAGTTTTCATTTCTTTGCACGTCCTCTTTGAAACTAATAATTTCTTGAACTTCACCTCCCAGTTGAATTAACAAACTGATATCAAAATTGATGCATAACGCTCCTATTACCCTATCGTGAGAATCTTTCAAAAATACAGTTGATGATTTCATAACGGAACCTTTTCCAGATACTGTTTTGTAGTTCGCAAAATCTTCCCCATGCCCATTTTTCAATTGCTGTAACACTAAATCCGTGATTGGTGAACCAACATCCCGACCTGTCACTGATCCAGCCAAGTGGATAAGCGATTTTTCCAGACTACTAAAATCGTGTACAGCAACTTCGCACTTCGATCCAAACATCTCGACTAAAATATCAGCAGTGCGAATCGCGTGATCAAAAACTAATTTATTTTCTTTTTCCAATTCCATCCACTCCCACCTCTCGTTATCTAGGTAAATCAACTATTCGGATAACTATAAAATCAATATTATCAGACTGTTATTTCAATTACAACAAATTTTTAACCATTAAAATTTTGTTGTAATTAAAACTTCTTTATAGGCTATAAAGTTTATGGCTATCTGACAAATCAACAAATGAGAGTTTGGCGCATTTATCACAGTAATTTAAATACTATGAAATGGCTGTTTTAACAGAACTTCGCGAGTATTTTCGGACAGGAGGTGTTTCTATTGTTAGGTAGCAAGTTCACATTCACTACGTCCACTTATCCAATAAAAATAAAGCCGATGATTCCTTAGCGTAGGAAAAATCGGATTGGTGGTTGTTTTTAATAACTTTTTGAACGCAATTAAAATACCATGTTTATGTGCTGAAGGTGAATTGTTAATTTGTACATCATTTTTGTTTGAAAAGACATATGTATTCTCCATGCTTCTTTAGTTAACATAACGTCACTTCTAGTAGTTGATCCAGACAGACAAGCCCTTGTAACACTTCAGATCCCCCTATGGCCCTTCCCTTTCGTTATGTGTGAAATATACATCGTTATATTAACGGGCTTTTGGTGAATGACAGACCTGTCTAACTGAATAGCTATGCAGATTGACCTCAACGATGAGTAGATGAAAAACCCTCGCGGAAAGTCATGGGGAAGTTCATTCAAATTTATCCATAATTAGCATGTGAATCCTTTTTATAAGTTACGACATTCCTCTAATACCTATATCTATGTCCTATACGCCGTCAACACGGACCCATGTTTCATTCTTATAAGTACGTACAGGTACCAGGTCCCTACACAATTAGGGTGTCATTTACTTTTAAAAAACGTACTATTAGATATACCAGACCCGAAAATATGTTGCGATAAATAATATTCAACAAACAAGCAATTTTGACTGTATTCGTATCAACTCGTATATACTAAATACAAAAGTGAAAAGGAGCAAAACCAATGATCAATAAAATCGGTCAAATTATGTTATATGTACACAATCAAGATGAGGCTGTGGATTTTTGGACGAAAAAGGTTGGATTTACTGTCATTTCAGATGAAGATAACGGTCAAGGTATGAGATGGATTGAAATAGCTCCAACCAAAGAAGCGGAAACCAGTATAGTTCTTCACAACAAGGAAATGCTTGCTGAGATGCAGCCAGAATTGAATCTTGGCACTCCTTCTTTGCTGTTTTTCTCAGAAGATCTTGAAACGTTACATAGTACCTTGTCAAATGAAGATATTACGGTGGGAGAAATAGTCGATATGCCTTCGGGGAGGGTATTTAACTTTGCCGATAGCGAACAAAATTATTTTGCGGTCATGGAAAAGAGTAAATAACCGCTAGAAGTGTGTTAGGTTAACATACTATGTGTTGCATTCACTTCAATTCGTGTACATGGGAACCGCTTGCGATTGTCAGATCCGTTCAGAAGCTAAAATTTAGTTGGTTGGGACACGTCCGAATGCAGGTAGGATTCATTCTAATTCAACAAACTGGATATTTCCTTAAACAAAAAAAACGCCACGGCATCTATATACCACGGCGTTTCATTTCTTCTTCAAGCAGTTCAATAAATGCTTGATCTACACGTACTTCCTCTGCGCGCTCATAAACTTCGAGCAATGCTGCGTTTGATAAGTTTAGCATAAGACCCCTACTTTCTTGTATATGAATTTTATTTGTTTACCATACCCCTAAATCAAGCATTTAAACCATTATGTACATAATCGTATCAGTTTTTTCACTCATTTTGTTGCTCGGCACACGTCCAGCTACAGAGCAGAACAAAGAGTTCCAAACACCATTTCTTTTACAAGCACTAGTAAAAATGCACCAAATATACCAGGAAACTAACTATTTAAAATCCTTTTAATAAATTATCTGCTATAATTCAATTAACTTTTCAATCTATTAAAAAGGAGTGGTACGTATCACACACTTAGTCGATGAAGGCAATAATTTGCAACTGACTAAAGGCATAGAATCGTTACTAGTGGGTCATGTGGTATATACGTATACAGACAGTAACAAGTATATAGAACACGCTACATCATATATAGCTGAAGGATTGGATAAAAATCACGTCATTTTGTATGTAGATCAGCCACAGAGTTTTGCATCTGTTAAAGAAAACCTTAGAAATAGCGGTTATTCGGAAGTACAAATGGCTAACATTTATTTTGTTGATACCGACTTAGCATGTGAAACGCATGAAGATTTTAATCCTGAAGCTATTTTAAAGGATTTACATGACTTCTTTGAACCTCATATGAAAGAAGATAACGTGCTTCGCGGGTGGGGGTTGGTGACTTGGCGTCCTCAAAGTATAAAAACGTTAGTTCCTTCGATCGCATTACATGAACAAAACTTTGACGAATTTTTCTCTAGAGTAGCTAATATCACACGTAATTATATCAATGTGTGCGCGTATGATAGTGTATCTTTATCCAGTTCACTCTTAATTGAACTTTTGCAAACCCATGAATACCATATGACGGATACGCATTTCTTACCTTCTCATTTATATAAAAAAGAGTCACTTCGTTTCACAGGAATATCCAAACAACTGCAGTTTGAAAATGAACTACGAAATCATGATACGCGTAGAGATAAATTACACATCACGGGAAAATTGGCTACCATTATTGCCCATGAACTTCGCACTTCCCTTACTGTCGTCCAAGGCCGTTTACAATTATTGGATTTAACTGACGACAATCGTAGTGAAGCAGGTCAACTACAACTTGACGGGATCAAAAAGGAATTACAGGAAATCGAACAAATCGCTTCCAAATTCGTATCTTTAGCTGAAACACATGTAGTAAATAAAAAAGTGATCAATATTACGGAATTAATCGAAAGTGTTAAGGTTCGGATCGAATCAGATATGGACATGAAAGCCATTGCTATACATGTACTATCGGATAATCCCAAAATGACCATTTTTGGTGATGAATTAAAAATAAGACAAGTATTTATTAATTTAATCCAAAATGCGGTTGAGGCCATGGAAACCGGAACTATTACGATTGATGTGAAAGACGATGTTGACCATGTGACTATCGACGTTGCTGATAGTGGTCCAGGTATCCCTGATGTTATTCTACGTCAAATAGGTGAACCATTCATGTCATCAAAAGTAGATGGGACGGGATTGGGATTGTTGATCTGCGAAAAAATCATTAGAGATCATAATGGGAACTTAGTACTTCAAACGGAGGTTGGAAAAGGGACGACCTTTACAGTTAGTTTACCAAAATCAGCACTAGGCTTATAACATTGAATGAGTCTCCCTACGAAAAGAAGCAGAAGCCATTTAGGGCTCCTACTTCTTTTTTGATTTTCTCGAATGGTTTATGGCTAGTTTGTTCAAATCAGTACATTCAATAAAATACTTAACGTAATAATACTAAGTAGCGTAGAAATCAACGTGATCATCGAAACTAGTTCCGGCTCGGTATCAAATTCAATCGCATACATCGTCGTGGTGGCCGCTGTAGGCATTGCGGAAATGATGATGAGGACTGTCCCTACTAGAGGATCCAACCCCACGAACAGCACGAAAACAAAAGCAAGTATAGGCGCAATGACCATTTTCAAAACTACGCCCGAAATGACAACTTGCCAATTTGGCCTCTTACTAATCACTGATCCTAGTTGCATGCCGAGCAAGATCATCATTACGGGAATCGCGGCATCCCCGACCATAGACGTCGTAGACAAAATCGATTCGGGTACGGAAATCTTGAAGTACTGGAAGAGGAAAGCGAAAATCGCAGCATACGTTGTCGGCATTTTGAAGACCATTTTTATGGATCGACCTATTCCGCTCGTACTGCGTGACGCGTAATACACACCGAAGAAATTATTTTGTAGCGATTGAATCACCATGATGAAGATGGCATACGGCAGCGCTTTTTCTCCTAAGCTAAATAACACGACTGGCAAACCATAGTTTCCCGAATTCATGAAACCTGTGGCCAGTATGGAGGCACTTTCTACTTTCTTCTCCCACTTAAAGATTTTCGCAATCACCTTGTTTAGTAAAACCATCGCATAAAAAAGTGAAAACATATAAATCAGGATGGTCATATAACTCGTATTGAAATCCGCCTGGTATAGGGAAGTAAAGACAAGGGCTGGCGTTAGTATGTAAATTGAAAGAGAAGAAATCGATTTGATATGTAAGTCTTTGACTCGTTGTAAAATGAATCCGACTGCGAATACTGAAATGATTGGTAAAATAACTGTAAAAAATAATCCCATTTATACACCTCTATTGTTCCTGTCATCTCAGAATCTTGATTGGACGTAGGTGCCTTTGATAAACTTCAAAGACACCTTACGGATTCCATACTACTAGTCATCTTGTAAATTGTCTCCTTATATGAGATGTTCATTTGCAAATGGTACATTACTTATTACATTACGTTCCACGAATTGCAATGGCTTCATCATGCGTTTCATGAATATAGTTTGCAATTTCTTCTTGCTCCCCTGCCAATTCAGTCAGCGTGGCATTTAACTCTTCCACTGCTGCTGTGCTTTGCTCAACTACCGCAGCAAATTCTACCGTGCGCTCACGTATCGTTAATGTTCGTCCCGTAATGACATCAAATTCACTTATGAATTTAGCTAACCCATTTTGCAATGCAGACATGACTTCATGCAACACGTTAAATGACGCACTGGATTCATCCGCCACACTGTTTTGCATCGTCAACTGCTTTACCCCTTCTTCTAATTTTCCAACCGCAATCGTATTCGTACTATTTAACTCCACAAGATTTGTGTCGATCTTCTGAAGTGTCTCATCTGTCAATCTAGCCAGTTTACGAATTTCATCTGCGACTACCGCAAAGCCTTTGCCGTGTTCGCCTGCACGCGCTGCTTCAATCGATGCATTTAATGCCAATAAATTAGTTTGCTCTGTAATTTGTTTAATGGAACTTGCAAACGCATTGGTCTCGTCAATTTTACTAGAAAGAATACCAAATGTATGATTCAAATCTGTAAAGAATACGGCAAATGTATCAAGGCTCTCTTTCAATTGAGTCATTTGTGCAGTTCCCGCCTCCGCTTTACTACCTGCATCATTTGTTTTGTCGCCCAGTTCACCAAGGCCTGTCGAAATCTCTTGAATCGCTTCATATGTCTGTTCCGCGTTTTCAGCAATCTCCGAAATATGATCGGCTTGATGTTGGCTACCTGAACTCACTTCATTGACCGCCTCTAACATTTCGCGCTGGGAAGTCGTTGACCTAGCCGCATTCGTTTGAATAAACGCTAGATTAGACGTGATTTTCGTCACGGCTGCGTCAAGCTTCTCAAACAGCATTTGTTCTTCTTCGGCTTTCTCCGACGTAAGTGCAAGAAGCTCTTCTACGTGATGAAAGACACGATCATTCTGTCTCACTAATAAAAACAAACAAAGTGCAGTGAGAAAGTGAAGTAGAATCAGATTGGAACCGCTTCCAATAATGATTTCAGGTGATATGAAATATCTATTGTTCACGAGCAGTGCAATCAAGCTCAATACATAGGCAATTCCAATAATATGCATTTTCCCATGAACGGCACCTAACACTAAGACTAGATAAATCACGCCAATCGTCCCTAGGTTAGCATTTGAGAATAAAATGAGACTCATGGAAATGCAAAAAGTCAAAAAAATTAAAATGTAAGGAAACCGTCTTGCGATGAAAGTTGATTGATTCATAAATAAGTAAAAAATGATGGCCACGACGAACGGAATGGCAACGGATGTAATAATAATCATGGACGACTGAAGAATGATTTGTGCAAGGAGTCCAAGTCCCGCTGTTAGTCCAAAACTGAGCGCCATAATGTTGTTTTTGTTCATCCAATCCGTGTGTTTTAGTTCTTCAATTTTCATCTTTCATTCTCCTTTGATGGCAATAGGCCTAGGAGGGTTATGGAATACCCTTATGTATAAGGTATCATTTATAATAATCTAAATAAATAGGTAATTTGATTCAATTATATTCATATAACTTTTCAGCAGAAGAGTTATATGACGTTTTCTGAAAGTATAGCTACGTCTTGGATGTTTCTCTATTTCCTATAATCTAGTAAATTTCCATCACCACTTGGCTATAATCCTTTCATACAATGCTTCCAACTCGTCGTCCCCCATCTTTTCTACATAACTCATCGAATAATTCGAGCGCAAGCAAATTATCAAAACCAGCACTCCGCGTTCTTCCACTGTCATGCACCCACCTCCACCTGATACAGCACACGCTCTCCCGCTTTTGCGTGGCCCACATATGCGGGGTACGCAATGATCTCTTTCTTATGCTCATACAGGCATTCTTCGGCACCCGTTTCCATAAAGGTCATGCGGTTGATCATCAGTCGATCGGCTCGTGTGAGTTTTCGTTGTCGTTCGCGGAATAATTCTTCATGTAATCGGTAAGCATCCAGTGAATGCTCTGCCAGATAAAAAGCGTACCACTCATCAGGGCCGTCCATGACAAATAGTTTCACTTTGCCGATATTCAAGTCGTTTTTCTCCATCAATCGCTTAATTTCCACTTCGTCAAATTCGATTGCTTGTAGTTTTTTACTGTCATCTTGGAATGTGACTTTATCTTTCTGTAAGGCCCAGTAGATGCTGTTGGCTAAGTGTGATAAGTCCATTTCTAGTGCGTAGTCGAACATGTCTTGAACGGTGATCATTTGTTTTCTCCCCTTTTATAGTAGTTTTCATCAAAGTTATATAGCTTGCCGGTTTCTTTGCTGTAAATGGTTTTGATCGTGCCGGTTGGTCCATTACGGTGTTTGGCAATATCGATTTCTAGTAGATTCGTTGGCGCTTTGTCTCTTTCATAATAGTCCTCACGGTGGAGAAGCGCGATCACATCGGCGTCTTGTTCAATATTTCCTGAGTCACGCAAGTCACTCATGACGGGATGTTTGTCATGCCGCATTTCAGACGCTCTTGATAGCTGTGATAAGACGACGACGGGACAGTCGAACTCTTTCGCCATCGCTTTTAATTCATTGCTGATCTGTCCAATTGCTACCGTTTGATTGTGTACATTGCCTTCAGGACGAATGATTTGTAAGTAATCGATGAATATAATCGGTCGTTTCGTCGGATTGGTTTTGATGATATACCGAGCTTTTGCTTTTATTTCCCTGACGGTCATACCGCTTTTGTCGTTGATGTGAATCCCCCCACCGTTCAAGTGATTCAGCGTGGGTGTCCATCGATCTTTTTGTGGTTCGGTAAAATATTTATACGGGTCGCGCATTCGTAAACGATTGTATTCACCTGTCGAAGCGATCATTCGATCAATCATTGTTTTACGATTCATTTCAAGCGAGAAGACGATTGGCATATGTCCATCTTTGCTGGCTTGCAGTGCCAAGTGATTGAGCACGTCCGTCTTTCCCATAGATGGCCGACCCGCGACGACGATGTACTCACAGTCTTGGAAGCCGTTTAGGATTTTATCCAAATCGATTAGTCCTGTCGATATGCCAGGCTTTGTTTGATCTGGCAAGAACGGTCTTTCAAATTGAGTGACTAGATATTCCGATAATATCGTCACCTCTCTGCCGTTATTCAGTTCATCCAGTTCTTCTAGGACATGCACTACGTCATCCCCGCTCCACTCATGCTCAATCGCTTGCTGTAATATCCGTGCCGTTTCTTGCTTTTTCCATTGGTCGATGATCATCTCTTCGTATTCATCAAAACGTACGACATTCGCAAATCGTTTGAGTCCATATACGTAATTGACTCCTCCAAGCTCGCTTGGCTCTCTCCTTGTCAGAACCGTGATATAGTCTACCGGTTTCCCTTCCTGCGCCAATTCCCGCATAACAGTATAAATAGTTTGATGGACATGCCCCTGGAAAAATCTCGCTTGCATGTGACTATCGAGAATTAAGTAATTTTCTTCAAACATCGAACCTAGTATACTTTTTTCAGCAAATTCGTAACTCATATGCATTCTCTCCCTTTTCAAAATCTAATGTTGGTGACGTATAGGCTTCCAATCCGATCGATCGAACCATTTCAGCTGGGGCTTCATTTAAATAATTTTCGAATTTCTCTGCTTTGAATAATGTGGACGGTTGCAAGTAATAGCGAAATTGTGGATGGTGGAGCCATTGAGCCACTTTCGTATCGATCACTAGTTTGAAATCATCCAGTGTGTAGCCTTCTTCGATACGCTCATGGAGAAGGTCCATCGTCGTATTCGTAGTATGCTTGAATCGCTTGAACGCTTTTTCGTTTAAATAATCAATGACAGAAGAAATAGTGGCGAGATCTTTCTCGCTATATCTTTTTTTCTTTGTAGTCTGTTTAAGTTCTTTGGTTATTGCTGGGTGCAAAACGTTCTCCTCAGACAGACGTTTTTGTTCGACTCTATCGACCATTTCCGTCTGCTCGAAGGGTACAAATTCACCGCACGTCTGTGACAGCTTTTCGTAATCAATCCGATACCATTTCGTTCGATCCATCGGCATTTTATTGTACGCAGACGTAATGATCAGTTGGTCCGTTTCCAATTTTTTCACTAGCCTCTTGACCACATGCATCTTCCAACACGGAAATTCACGCGTCCACTCTTCATACGTGTTATACACCCATCTATGGCCTTCGTTGTAGTTTTTAGATATTTGCAATCGGTAGTGCAATTGCTGTAGAAACAACGCTTCATTTATGCCAACTATTGCTGCAAACTCCGGTGAAAATGGGATTCGTACCTCTTGAATTTTTCTAATCATTGCTTTGCGCCTCCTGTTCAGTTGTTTGATTATTTGTTCTTTCATACGTCATATAGACGAATTATTCAAAAAGGATACTGGTTTCTTATTTTTATTTTTACAAAGCTGAAATTTGCGCACAAAAAAAAGAAGTTACGGCTCGTTTTTGAGCTGTAACTTCTTTTTTGTAGTGATAAACCACAGATATTTCTCTAGAGTGTTGATCGCAAGACTTACTTCTTACCCGCAATAATTTCAAAGATGATATCCGCATGATCCGTATTATCTAACAAACCTGTAAAACGCTCTTTGGATGGTCCATACGCATAAACTGGTACGTCTTCACCTGTATGTCCACCAGTTGTCCAACCCGTATAAGAGCGTTTGTCGATAATCTGTTTGATAGCTGTTTCAATATCACTGGCTTCTGTACCTGCTGCTTGGATGGCTTCGATTTCATTCTTCTCTATTGGCAAACTTTCTTGATCGATGTAGCGTTTCAATGTTTCTTCTACATCGTTACCGCTTGCCATTTCTTGTGCAATGAAAGCGGGTGTACGTTTCACTGCTTTGATCGCATCCGCTGACCAATCATATATGTCATCTGCTCCTATGGAAAATCCTCCAGTTGAGTGATCCGCCGTCGCAACGACTAATGTGTGGGGATCGCTTTTTGCAAACTCGATAGCTGCCTTGAATGCTTTCTCGAAGTCTTCCATTTCACTCATCGCACCGACAATATCATTATCATGTCCTGCCCAGTCAATTTGGCTTCCTTCCACCATGAGGAAAAATCCCTCTTCGTTTTTCTTCAATCGCTCAATCGCCGCTACCGTCATTTCTTCCAGTGAAGGGATTTCTGCCGAACGGTCTATCATCTTTGGCATGCCGCCATCTGCGAACAATCCCAGTATTTTGTCATTCTTATTGTTCAATAATTCTTCTCTTGTCGTGACGTATCCATATCCATCCAATTCGAATGAATGCGCATGGCTCAAATCTTCTCTGACGAAGTGTTTTTTTCCGCCACCTAGAAGAACATCGATTGTATGCTCACCGTTGATGCGTTCATTGTAGTAATCATCGGCGATCTCGTCCATATTTTTTCTACTTTCATTATGGGCACCATATGCGGCTGGAGTGGCATGTGTAATTTCAGAAGTGGCGACAAGGCCTGTTGATTTCCCCGCTTCTTTTGCAGCTTCGAGGACAGTTTGCACGCGCTCTTTCTCTTTGTCCACCGCAATAGCATTATTGTATGTTTTGACACCTGACGACATAGCCGTTGCTGCGGACGCTGAATCTGTAATCGACTCCTCGTCATCGTCAGGATATGTCATCTGTTGACCAACTAGATATTTATCGAACTCGGTTAACTCGATCTCAGGGGTTTTCGGGTCATCTTTGAAGTAACGATAAGCCGATGTATAGGAACTTCCCATGCCATCCCCAATCAAGAATATGATGTTCTTAATTTCCGGTGCGTCATCATTTTTCACTTCGTCAGCTGAACTCGCAGAATAATTCCCCGTCCAGATGGCTCCACCTATTAAAGCAGCGGATAGCATGACGACGGGCACGATAGTCTTACTCAACTTCTTCAACAATAAACAACCTCCTGTATGTGTAATCAACTTTTACTCTACTAGAAGATTATTAATATACGAAGAAGGCTGTGTAAATGTTTGGTAAGGAAAGGGGTTTTTGAAATTGGATTTAGTTGTTAAACTAGCGGATTATATTTATCACTTCACCATCTACCCAACAGGCGGTACCGATTTACTCCGATTCTGTATAAACATCTCCAACGTACCCGAGCCGAAGAGGACGCCTGCTACAATCAATAACAGTCCGATAAACTGAACATGACGAGTACCAATCTGAAACTCCACACGAATGAATTCGGTGGGTTCTGAGGTACTATTCGGCTTCTTCCTGACTCTATAATAACTGGACAGGACACTAACCGAGTTCCCTGAGTCTTTCTGGAATCACGTATGCCCTAACGGACTGCGTTACGATTCGGTAGGCCCATTTCAAGACCTGTTCAATTTTGCTCATTGTTACAGACCCATGCTCGCAATGCGAATCATGCTGGTGGATAGTCGAATCATTTCCGTTTCATGGTCGTCGCAAAAGCGGTTCCATGACGCATTACATAAACTTCGATCAATGCTTGTTAAATCGTCGTTCGTGTTTTGAATCAAGAATGCACTGTAAAGGTCTCGCTGTATGTGTCGATTTCCAAATATGTTCCAGCGGTCGCTCAAGGTCTTCTTTTGATAGGTGTCATCCATATGATTGTATTGACTCGCCTTGACGCTCCAGGTATCAATCTTTTTGAGATGAATGCCGTCTGCCTGCAATTTCGTGTCCAATATCGAGAGTAAAAGTGCAGGGGCCCGTCGAGCAAGCGACCGTCCAAATCGCCTCTTCGAACAGATGCGACCCGTCACCTCATTTAGGGTTGTCTTACTGGACCTACGTTGTAAGCCCGAGAAACACATCGTTTCCACGCGAATATCATCTCCCATCGCACGAATCCAATTGGCCATGATTTGATGGTCCTGCTTTCGTATGGCTGTCATCTTTCGATGTAACTCATTGAGCTGCCGACGCACCTTTTGATACGTGTTACTTTCATGCCAAGGTATACGTACCCCCTTGATCGTTCCATTTGGATGATACCGTTCGGGATTTGTCGCTCGCCGACTTCGATCCAGCTTTCTTTGCAAGAGGCGAATCTCCCGCTCCAAATGAATGACATTTGGAGCGAGTAGGAAGAGTTTGGCATCTGTCTCGCTAACGATCGCAATCGTTTGTGGCCCAATATCAATCCCCACGCGACCGACACCTTTCGCGTGCCTCAGTTCGCCTTTTTGGTCTTTCTTTTCTGGCGGAATACCTTCGAGGACGAGCTGTACAAAATAGCGTTCTGACCCTCGGATAGATCTTCGAATGATGCGGCAATACTTGATGCGATCCTGTAAGGCGAGATGAGCGTAGACGTCACGTTCTTTAAGATGGATAGGCAGCGTAAGCCCATTCCAGTGAATGCATCTTTCTTTGTGGCGAATGCCAGCGCCATTGCTTTTCCCTTCGACAGAGTGCATCTCCCCTTTTCGTTTGAAGTGGACACGTTTCGATTTGCCAAATAGCAGCTTAGAGAAGGAGTGCCAAGCTCGCGTTGCAATTTTCTGGGCTGTGTTCGAATCGATATTCTTCTTGAAGTGGTGTTGCATAGGTTTCACATAGGCATGTAAAGCATATTCGCTTAGGCCGTATTCCTTGTCGAGTTCCCGAAACGCCTTATTGCGTGCTACAGATGGTTTTTCTGTAAGCAAAGAGCGATAGCGAGGATCCCTGCCTCGGTTCTTTCTACGAAGGAGTAATTCTCCAAGACAAGCATTGTAGAGGGTGCGGGCAATGTTCAACCGCTTCCGAAGAACATCTTCTTGCCACGGCTCTGTGCGTAGCGGAAGAGTCAATACATATGTTCCGTTCGTCATCGATCAACACTCCTTCCAGTTAGACATTTTTCTGATTTTCAATATAGTGCTTGATTGTATCTTCTGAAATATGGCCAACAGTGCAACTGAAATAGCTACGTGTCCAGGGGGACGGAAGCCTGGACTTAAGGGATGGGTACTTGCCACGCAGTCTTCGGCTACTAACTCCCTTGAAATCTTTAATTACCTTATGTAGCAGTAGCCGCGGATCAAACTCTATGAATAAGTGGACGTGTTCTGGCATGATTTCCAGAGCATGAATGATAATCTCTTTTTCTTCTGCTAGTTCGTAGAATATCTGTTCAAGATCCATTGCGATGTCCCCTGTTAGCACCTTTCGAGGATACTTCGGACAAAAAATCACATGAAATTGGTTTTTGTAGACCAGTCCTTTTTATGTATATAGTCATTCATGTGAAACAGCTCCCTTAGATTATTATCTGATTTATCTGTCAATAATACCAAAGCAATATTTGATTAGCAACAATCTACTATATTATTTGTCGTAGAACAAAGAAAAAACCGACACCATTCCTCCCCATCATTGAAATGAGGGGCTTCCTGGTGTCAGTGTTGTGATAATTACTTTTATGTCTTTCATAGTTCACTAGCCCTCTCTGCAGATTATTTTCGTATTGGGCTAATTATAGAATGTACATCCATAAAGTCAATGTCACCAAACTCGCACTTCCCTCCCGCACACCATTATGTGTATACTAAATAATAAAATTAGTTAAATAACTTACAGTTCAGAAAAGGCGGGTTTCGATGATTAAATTTCGCGGACACCATATCTTTTGTTTGCTTGGGTATCGGGGAATGGGCTATTCGGAAGAGTACACGGCAAATATGACGAAAATACACGACGTGTTACGGGAGCGGCCCGATACGTTGATTCAGATTATAAGAGGACCCGATTCTTTATGCGCTAAGTTTCCCAAAGGGCAACCGTATCATTGCGAAGATGATGGGATTTATGAACGCGATTCGGTGATTTTACATACGCTTGGATTGAAAGTCAGCGATGTACTACCTTGGCGTGAGGTCGAAAGAAGGATTCGGCTACATGTCGTGCCGGATGATATTGTCGTAATATGTGAGACGTGTTCTTGGCGTTCGTACGGGTATTGCCAGGAAGGTGTCGAGGACATGCTAGAGTTAAGAGGATTGCGGGAAGTTCTTCACAATAAATAATTTCCGTAGAGCAATAGTCCAAGTCGAAATAGCATGATATGATAAGTACATAGATATGAAAGCGTATTCATACACTTTCATTATACGAGGAGGAGATTTCAATGAATATGTCTCTCCAGCAAAAACAAGAACTCGGCTTGCGCATGACTACTGAACTTCGGCAAGCGATCGAGCTATTGCAGTTATCAACTTATGATCTAGAACTATATATACGGGAAAAAGAGTTGGAAAACCCCGTGATCGAGATACAGGAAGCTGAAAGAACGGATTCATTCCAAGAACGACAGTCCACAAATTATTCCAATCAGGAAACCCATTCAACAGAATGGGTGAAGCAGCAAGAAGTCAGTAAGCGTGACCAAATGCTTCGCCAAGTCGAAATCGATTTCGAAGATGTCGAGACAAAGCAATTACTTAAGACGTTGATTCATAGCTTGGATGATAATGGCTATCTTTGTGCAGAGATGCAGTCTATAGAAAATGTAGAGACAGGTATTGAATTACTGCAACAAATCGGTCCGCCTGGCATAGGTTCTCGGACATTGCAGGAATGTTTGTTGCTACAAGTGAAAAGTTGCGATGAGTATCCCGCTTTAATGGAAACGTTCATATCGAAGTATTTGCCCTATGTGGCCGAACGTAAATGGGCTGATATCGCAAAAGGTATGAATATTACGCTGGCTCAGGTAAACGAATTGCATGAATTTCTGCTGACGCTGCATCCAAGACCTTGTCCAGAGCTTGGTAACAGTGAAACAGAATTTATGATGCCTGATGTGATCGTAGAGGAAAAAGACGGGAAATTGTCATTTCATTTGAACGATCGGGATCTCCCGAAAATTGGTCTGCGCAGGGAGTATGTATCTTCACTTACAGGTACATCCGATCTGTCTTCCTATTTGCGCAATTACCATAAACAAGCGCAATGGCTGCTAACGAGCATCGAACAGCGACGCAATACGATCATTCGCATTGTCACGGATCTTCTCGAAAAACAGGACGCATTTTTTCGCCATGGAAGGAAAGCCTTGCAACCCATGACGATGAAAGATGTGGCGGACAGTATTGAAATGCACGAGTCGACAGTTAGCCGTGCGGTGTCCAATAAAGTGATCCAAACACCTGCCGGCACGTTCGAAATGCGTTCTTTATTCACTTCCAAACTGGCCGCACAGGATGGAGACAGTGTGTCGCCATCCGCTGTCAAAACATCGATTCAGTCACTGATTACACATGAGGATAAACGGAAGCCGTTATCTGATCAAAAGATTGTGGATTTGCTCTTGGAACAACAAGGGATCACTATTTCGCGCCGGACGGTCAGCAAGTACCGGGAAGAACTTCACATCCCGGCGTCTAGTAAACGGAAGTCGATTTTGTAAGCCGTATTTCTTCATCTTCAGTCATGTTCTTTATTTTTCGAATCTTCCCTCTTCACTTGTATTGTTGCAGTAATTCAATGTGCCTTAGCTAGACAAACAATACATCCAACATTATGAAAAGACGTTATAATATTCTTGTGTATCAGTCTCCAATTAAAAACAGCATACCCCCAGTCGTAACTAGACAGGGGGTATGCTGTTTTTTGCTTTGTCTGTACTTATTTCTGCGATGCCCGCTCCAGAATCTTAATCGCACGTGCCTTTATTCAATTCACAAACGATGTGAAGCCATCGGAAGAATTGAATTTCACTTTGAAGCGTCCATAATCTGAATCCAGATTAAATGTATATTGGTCAAATGTGTACTTCGCATCTGTTACCGGATCCAATTCAATTTGCTGAGTAGTGGTAACATATTTAGCCACCATATTTTTATGTCCATAGGATGTAAACTCGGCTTCCAAAACTTTTTTGGCTTCATTAATTGTCAGCTGGAAGTTCTTCGTACCAACCTTCGTATACTTTAACGAATTCATCTTCCATTTATTATCTTGTTTTTTAAATTGATAGGCCACAAATCCGCCAACAGAATAGCCATTTTGGAATTCCACCGTGTTTACATTCAGTGTATTGGAATCGGGCTGTGTAAACTCGAACCGTACCAATGGCTCATTATTAATGTATGGCAAGACGTTAGTATAGCAGTCCAGGCATTTAGGATTGTAGTAACCTTTCAGATCCCCGTCTACAAACGCTTTTGTTGCACTCATACGTAGTGTAGACTCTATATCCAAATATATCCATTGATACATCCGCGCATCACGCATAGTCTTCTCAAGTTCAAATGTTCTACGATTGACGAGATCCCATGCTTTACCTTTAGTCACTTTATCTGTCGCTGGACGAGCTTCCTTCACCTTGATAGCTGCGTATAAGAATTGTGCATAGTGCGCGCGCGTAACGGGTTCATTCGGTTTAAATTCACCTTCAGGATAACCGTTCGCAACTCCACTAGCTTTTAGCGCATTGGCATGTGTGTAGCCCCAGTGGTCAATATACACATCATAAAATGAATTTTGTTTCGTCATATACAAATCAAACGCGATATCGAGAACTTTCGCCATTTGAATCCGTGTAATCGGTGCGTCCGGATTGAAGTAGCCATCTGTTCCGCCACTGAAAATGCCAGCTGCGGTCAACTTCATGATTGGGTCATAGTACGGGTGACTTTTCGGTACATCATGGTACGTGACGGTGCTGTTTGCTTGCGGTAACTTCAGCGCTTGATCTAGTAACTTCGCCACGTGTTTACGTGAAATCAGCTCTTGCGGTCGGAATGTGCCGTCAGTATAACCGGCTATGAAGCCTTTATCCTGTAAATAGTGGATCGCTTCATAATTCGGGTGATTTTTCGACACATCCTTGAATTCTTTTGTTGCTGCTTGCGTGGAACCAAATGATACAAATGAAAGCATAACGAGCATTATCGTCCAAACGAAAATCCGACTCATCTTGTTCATACTCTTTCCTCCTCAGTGAATTATTTTGTCGGCTGTAGGTTACTTGTTATTAGTATTCTACCAAGTTTCAAATGATTCGTATATACTTAATTTCGCAATATTGCAAATAATTTAATATCCTCATTAATTCTGCCTTATTTCAAGCTTTTGTCATAGTGAAAATGACATTTGACCTATCATATGAAGTCTGTTAGCATGAAAAGATTGTTATCCTTTCGACAAACTTCGATGATATGTAAGACTACAATGAATACGTTCATAGTTCTAAGTCTATTGGTAGAACAATTTATCATGTTACTGGGGATAATTTCGACTATAGCGGTCTAGACTTCATTAACGTACAAAACTTATTTGTTGTGAGTGTTAGCAATTTCACTCATAATAGTGGATACAACAATACTGCAACAGTCGGTGTACTTGCCTATCGTATAAATTTAGTAGGAAGGATGGATGGATTATGAATTTAGCAGCTATCGGTGTGCCAGGGCTCATTATTATCCTTGTAATTATTTTGATTCTTTTCGGACCTCGTAAATTGCCTGAAGTCGGCTCAGCAGTCGGAAAAACTTTGGCAGAGTTCAAAAAAGCTACAAAAGATATTATGGGCGATGATGAAGAGAAAACAACTAGTACTACACAAAAGACAATAGAAACAGACAAAAAAGATATAAATAAGTAGGTGACAAGATGGATCCGTATAGTGATCAAAACTCAAAAAACCAAAGCCCGTCAGACAAAAAAGCAAAAGATGAAGAAACCGCTTTACCCGTTCACTCTGCGGAGACTTCTTCCACTGAACGGGCTGTGCCAGAAGAATTAAAACCAGAACCACAACCGGATGAACCAAGAATGCCGCCTCCAGAGCCATCTGAAGATGAAAAGAAGGAGACAGATCCTGCGCTAATCGAACATCTCACGGATCTTCGGAAGCAGCTCATCAAAAGTGTCGTCGTATTCCTGGTTTTCTTCATTGCCGTATTCAGCACCATCAATCTATGGTTCCCATACGTTACACGGGGCTATAAGCTGATCGTTTTGAGTCCGCTTGAAGTCATTTCATTCTATACGACGATTTCCGCCGCGATGGCGTTTGGATTATCCGTCCCGTTCGTCTGTCATTTCCTCTGGCAGTTCGTCAAACCGGGTCTGACGCAGAAAGAAGGACGTTTCCTAAGCCTCTACTCCCCTGCAATTCTGATCCTGTTCGTCGGTGGTCTGGCATTCGGGTACTACGTGGTCAATCCGCTGAGCTATAACTTCTTAGTGAAGCTCGGTAAAATAAATTTCGATGTCATGATCACAGCAAAGGAATATGCACGTTTCCTATTAATGACTACCATGCCGATTGGCTTGCTGTTTGAGCTCCCGATCGTCGCACTATTCCTGTCCGCTATCGGTATTCTGACATCTGAAACTATGAAAAAAGTGAGAAAGTGGTCGTATGTGATACTCGCAGTTGTATCCGCATTGATCACGCCCCCTGATTTCTTAAGTCAGTTGATCATTCTCATTCCGATGATTGCTTTGTATGAAGCGAGTATTTTCATTGTCATGAAAACTGAAAAACGTCTGGTACCTGAAGCAGAGGCATCGTAAAGACTAGAAAAAAGCGTTCCACTTGTAAAGTGGGACGCTTTTTTGCGTAGGGAATGTATTTAATGACGCGGTCGCTTACTAATTTGAGCAAGCTGCTCTATGCCGGGCGTTAAACGCTCTATGTCCAGCGTCTAACGCCCTATCCGCCACGCCTACCGCTCTATGTCCAACGTTAAACGCTCTATCCGCTACGCCTACCGCTCTATGTCCAACGCCAAACGCCCTATCCGCCACGCCTACCGCTCTATGTCCAGCGTCAAACGCTCTATCCGCCACGCCTACCGCTCTATGTCCAACGCTATCCGCTCTATCCGCCACGCCTACCGCTCTATGTCCAGCGTCTAACGCTCTATCCGCCACGCCTACCGCTCTATGTCCAACGTTAAACGCTCTATCCGCCACGCCTACCGCTCTATGTCCAACGTTAAACGCTCTATCCACCACGCCTACCGCTCTATGTCCAGCGTCTAACGCCCTATCCGCCACGCCTACCGCTCTATGTCCAGCGTCTAACGCTCTATCCACCACGCCTACCGCTCTATGTCCAACGCTATCCGCTCAATATCCCCCGCCAACCGCTCAATACCACCCTTCTCCCCCACCAAAAAACTACACTTATTCCCCCTCGCAATTTAATTTATTTAAAACTATTTGACAATTAGTCAAATCGGTTTTATTATTAGTACAAGTTCTTTAAAAAAATTAAAGGTGGTTATTCATATGACAGAGATGATCTACGGCAATACTCCATGTATGTTGGGGGCTAAAAATATATCAGCAACAAAAGATTTTTCGGATGTAGACGCGATTGTATACGGTGTTCCTTGGGAAGGCGCGGTTACATGGGGAGATTACACAGGTTGCGAACTCGGTCCAAAAGTAATGCGCTTATGTTCTGCACGCTACTCGGGTTACCTTCCTGAAATCAACGACATGGATGTTTTCGAAAACGTCACACTAGGTGATATGGGAGATGTCGACGTCGTGCCTTCTGATGTAGATGAAACAATGAAGCGCATCACCAACTTCACTTCGGAATTATGGAAATCAGGTAAGTTCGTCATCGGTCTTGGCGGCGATCACGGTATTACGTACCCTATCGTGAAAGCGATTGCAGAGCAAGATAAAAAGGTTGGAATCATTCATATGGATGCACACTATGACAACCTTCCATCACATAACGGTGACCAGTTCGCTCGTTGTAGCCCATTTGCACGTTTGTATGAACAAGAAGGCGTACGCAATGAAAGTATTATCCATACAGGAATTCACGGACCTCGCAATAAACCCGAAAGCGGACGCAATGCGAAAGCTGCTGGTGCAGTGACTATTACGGTCAATGAAATCCGTGGCCATAAAGATTTAAAAGAGATGGCTAAAGAAATCTATGCACAGGCGTCAAAAGATGTAGATTGTGTATACTTGACGATTTGTAGTGATGTGTTGGACTTCGCATTCAATCCAGGCGGTCCAGTAGACGGAAATGGCTTAACTTCTTATGAATTACTCACATTGGTACATGAAATTTGTAAACTAGGCGTAATCGGTATGGATTTCGTGGAAATTTATCCGCAGCAAGATCCTAATCAATTTTCTGCTCACTTTGCTTCTACGTTGATCCTATATGCACTAGCAGGAAACATTCTTCATAATCAACAAAAAGAAGGAAAATGAGCTACTACTTCTCAGACTACTAAACCTTTCGATTGAAAATAGTCGATTTTTCCAACTTTATATAGGAAAATAAGGAAAAGTAATAAAACTGAGGAGTGTTAGAAGTTATGAATCCAAACCAATTGATTTTCGATTCTTATATACGAATGGCTGATGCCATATATAGTGTGTTCAATGTGAGTTGCGAAGTGGTGATCCATGACGTGACGAAAGTAGAATCTTCTTTAATTTATTTAAAAGGCGATGTCACGGGCAGATCGGTTGGTGCCCCTACTACGGAAGTCATTTTGAGAGAACTGAAGAAGAAGCACGAGGATATTAAAGATCTGAATGGCATCATCACGAATACGACGCGTGGAAAGATGATCAAGACTTCCATTGTTTTCATTCGAGATATGGATGGCAAAGTGATTGGTTTCCTTGGTATCAATTTAGATATTACGGAAATCAATCGTTTACACCATGTGCTAGAAGAAATGATTCGACCGGATACGAGCTACGACGGGCAGCATTTTGATGAAACGTATGCGACTCATATCGATGAAGTGTTCGACAACATCACCAAAAGCACAATAGTGGAGCTTGGAATCGACGTGGAAAACTTGAAGCGTAAGGACCGAATTACTTTTGTGCGGCAGTTGGAAAGTAAAGGGATCTTTCTAATTCAAGGATCAGCTGATCGAATTGCAGAATTATTAGGTGTATCCAAACAAACCATTTATAACTCACTCGAGGAAAAGTGACTTTTCTTTTCCTCGCCTATTCAGTGAGGACACGTAAGGGAGGAAAAGAAGATGGTCGCTAACGTACCCGCTACACAGCAAGCTAAGAAAAAAGGGGTATTATCAAAGATAAAATCGATGGGACCAGGAGCCATTATTACGGCTTCATTCATAGGTCCAGGTACTGTCACTACCGCCACTCGCGCAGGTGCTGGATTTGGTTACGCCATTTTATGGGCAGTAGTCTTCTCTATTATCGCAACCATCGTTCTTCAGGAAATGTCTGCACGACTTGGTGTCGTGTCAAAAAAGGGATTGGGCGAAGCGATACACGACCAATTTAAACAGCCTTTACTGAAATTCGCTTCTATATGGCTCGTCATTATATCGATTGGCGTTGGCTGTGCTGCGTATATTTCGGGAGATTTGATGGGAACATCCCTTGGTGTCTCTACATTGACGAATATTCCAGCACATATTGTAAGCCCTTTCATTGGCATAGCGATTCTGTTTCTCGGATTGTCAGGTAGTTATAAATTAATCGAAAAGTTAATGATTTTCCTAGTCATCGTCATGAGCGTGACGTTCATTACGACTATGATTGTCGTAAAACCTGATCTCGGCGCGGTGTTCGCGGGAGCATTTATCCCAAGTGTACCAACTGGTTCAATCATTATTATTATCGCACTGGTCGGAACCACAGTCGTTCCGTACAACTTCTTCATCCACTCTTCTATGGTGCAAGAACGTTGGACGCAAGTAAGTGACTTGAAGGAAGCAAGATGGGACACGATCATTTCGATTTGTGTCGGTGGATTAATCACTGCTGCCGTGTTAATCACAGCTGCCTCTACGATGATGGGCATGGAAGTAACGAGTGTTGCGGATCTGTCCGTCCAATTGGAACCTTTATTCGGTTCATGGGCAAAAGTATTTATCGCGATCGGAATTTTCGCAGCAGGCTTCTCCTCCGCTATCGCAAGTCCACTTGGTGCAGCAGTTGCAATCAGCAGTGTGCTGAAGTGGGAAGGCGGAATGAAGAATAAAAAGTTCAAAATGGTATTCTCCGGTGTGATTATCATCGGTATTATCACATCCGCAATTGGCTTCAGTCCACTCGACGTATTGCTTGCGGCACAAGCGTTGAATGGTATTTTGCTTCCGATTGTTGCGGTATACTTGTTTATCATCATGAATAATAAACAATTACTTGGTGATCAGCGCAACTCCACTTCACTCAATATCATTGGAGCGATCGTCATCTTGATTGCGATTTTCCTTGGTGGGTATAGTTTAGTTGATGCAGTTCAAATGTATTTGTAAGAATGGTTGTATAGGGAAAAGCGTTTCACTGTAAAAGTGGGACGCTTTTTCGTGTATCTAAGAGGTTCTATTTTCACTATTCGCTCATTAAATAACGGGGAGCGCTCTATGGGGCTACTTATCCGCTCTATCTAGACGCATTACTGCTCTATCACACCCCACGACTGCTCTATGTATTCGTATATCCGCTCTATCCACTTCTTAAACCGCTCATTTAAGCGTTCTGCCACAACGGCAGAGCGCTAGAGTGATCATCTTCTTCACATTGATGTATTAATGTTCAATACCCGATTTTCAACGTAAGGTGTTTTTATTTGTCTCACTTTTTTAGGTTAGTGTACATAGGACCATACTACTCGAGATATTTTTTGCAAAACTCAAAAAAAGCAGACACGTAATGCATGTCTGCTTTGCTCAATCCTATTTAATTAATTAAAAATCATATCGTCTTCTTCACTAACCGTTGCGTCTACATGCAGATAAGCGCCCAGTTGACTGACTCTCACTGTGATGCCGTAGTAAACTCTGTGATTACCCTGTGACACGCCCTTAGCTTCCGGGAAGTCGATATAGAATTCTCCTGGTTTCTTCGGTGTGATACGGAACACATTCGTCCCCGGATCTCTTGTCACTGTCGCAATCTGTTCACTTCCTTTAGGCAGCACATGCTTGCCCAGTTTAGCGCCTTCCCAAATGCTCAGCACCTCTTCCGATTTGATCGGCGTAACATGGATGTAATAATAAAATTGTTCTTTAATTTCAGTTGATGAGACATAATAACGTACGATCTTGCCATCCGCATACATAACCGTCGCAATAAATTCGCCCGGCTGATCCAGTTGGATGACATGACAATATTGTTGCAACTGATTTTCGCATCGCTTAAACTCTACGCGATCATTCACCAGTTTTCCCGCTGCTGTCGAAAGGGAAATCGACGTAGCATCAATGAATGCTTCGTTATTTTCTCTTCTTTCATAATGTTTCCACAGCACGACAGGTGTGGAATAAATATCTTCAGTCTCTTCCAATGAAATATCCCATGCACCATTCACTTTTTTGACATGCACATAGTATTTTCTATAACTTTTATCGGATGTATCAGATGAAGCTACCCCTGAAAAAGTCAGTGTAGCTGTTCCTTCTTCCTTTGGAACAATATGAATCTTCGTTTGCAAATTGACTTGACTTGGGATTTCACTGTCTGCCACGACGTCGAATACATTCGAGTTCGTTTTGCTGACATTATTGAATCTCTTCCATTTAAAATCTTTCGCATGCATCGTTAGAATTCCAGGCTTCACATCTTCCGCCGCTTTTAGTAATTTCGCTGCTTGACCTCTTGTGATAGTGGCGTTTGGACTAAATGTCGTAGGAGACGTACCAGTTGTCAGCCCGAGTTGATACAAACTATAAATTCCATCTCTGTGGCCATTTTTATGCACAACGTCTTTAAATCCATAATCGGGATCACGATATAGTGGTAATTCAAACGCTTTGATGATGATCGAAGCCATTTGCGCGCGTGTAATCGAATCGTTTGGCCCGAATCGCCCGTCTCCATAGCCGTTGATGACTCCTTTTTCCGCCAGTACCGCAATCGCTTTATAGTAGCCATTTGCAGTCGACACGTCTTTGAACTTTGGATCTTTTATATTCGTAGTAGAAAGCTTCGTCATCTTCACGATAATGGCAGCTGCCTGCCCTCTCGTGATAGAGTCGTTCGGACGGAATGTACCGTCTGGATAGCCTCCAATTATATTACGTGACGCCAAGTCATTAACTGCTTCCGCGAAATGCTTCGAATCTGGAACATCCGGAAACTTCGGATTGCCTGCCGCTGCGCTTGATACAGGTACACTACATGCTAGCAAAATCGCACCGAGTATTGCTATGATTTTATTCTTCATTCGACTTCATCCTCTCCATAATCTAGTAGTATGCCGTACAGACGTAGAATTACAGAAATAGTTTCAAAGTTTTTTGAATTAATTTCTCTTTAGATTAATGCACTATTTAATAGAAATCAATGGACTTTTGAATAATCAAATAACACGTTGTATAGTAATACTAATACAAAGGAGGGTCTAGAATGGATAAGAAACGTTTTGAAATCATCGAAAAACAAGGCAAACTGCAGCAATTTCAAGTGATCCGCGACAATGAAACCGGTGTACTTTATATGTCACAAGCACAAGGCTACGGCCTAGGCATGACAGTCCTCGTCGATGCGGAAGGAAAACCACTCGTCGATCAAGAGTATATAAGATCAGGTAAGTCCACTATGTAGAAATCCACATTCTGTCTCTCTCGCATTGGATACATTCCTTTCAAGCGGATCTACTGGCAGTCATTTAAAGCGGATCAACATGTAAAGATGCTTTTGGCGACCCGTTGCTACTTACTTTTGAAATACTAATAGGAAACTAAAGCAAATGGGTGCGATTCCGCAAGAAGGATTTGGTCATACGTCTAATTAGTAATTAACCCATTAGAACTGTATAATATAAGGTACGATTATAATGATAAAGGGGTGGTTTATATGAAGCCATTGGATCTTGACTCAAAAGAATTTAGACGAGTGATGCATAATCTACATCTCGAAAATTTAAAAATTTCTTCTGATATGCAGGAAAAAGTCTTAGAACTCATAAATACAAAGACTTCAATTACCCCTACTTTGATTAAGGATATATTGCGGCATGGGAAAGTATAATGATAAAGAAAATGATAAGTACCTAATAAAACACAATTTATTGGAGATTAATTCTTATAAAGAACTCGAAAGAGCAGAAGCATTGGCGTTTTCTCTTCGTGCAATGGCACTAGAACAAAACGATTTCATATTCGAATCATTTACTTTGAAAAAGTTCCAAGAGCTGCATCATTATCTATTTCAAGATATCTACCCCTTTGCAGGAAACTTTAGGAATGTTCAACTCATGAAAGGTGCTACTCGTTTCTGTCAAGTTCAATTCTTGGATAGCTATGCAAGTAACTTATTTATGGAGTTAAATGAGGAGCCTCTTTGGAATTCATTAAATGAAGCTGCAGATCGTTTAGCTTACTTCAAAGCAGAATTAAATATGTTGCATCCTTTTCGAGAAGGGAATGGTAGAACTATCCGGATTTTTCTACATGCTTACGCAATGAGTAGAGGAATTGAGTGGTCGTATGAAACGCTGGAGAGTGAAAAGTATCTGCATGCCATGATTAAGTCTGTAACTGATTTAAAGCCACTAAGAGAAGTATTCTTGGAAACGATTCAATACGTTGAATAATATAACGGGTACTGATCTTTTACACAGATTAGTGCCCGTATTTCATATTAGGAGTTTACTATTAAGCGGACTATTTGTGGTGTCGTTTGGAGGAACTCATCGAATATGGCAAGGGATAGTTCAGGGTAAAATGTAAGCTGCATGTTAAACATTCGGGGGCAATTATTAGGCAATGATTCTATCTCGATTTCCTTAAATAACTATATGATTGTTAGTAATTATCAAGTACAAGTCCCGTATAGATGTTGACTTTAATAGATTCAAAAATCATTACACTTATAGAGAGGAAATTTAAAATGAAAAAAATAAGCTTGATGTTTTTAATGGGAGTAATATTGATTCTAGCAGCGTGCACTTCTGAAAATAAAGATAGTCTTGTAAATATCAAATTGTCGGATAGCGAAAATGAAAATGTAGAAGCAGCGAAAGCCGATCTAAGCCAAAGTGAATTTAACGATGCAATTGAAGAAGCCAATAAAGAAACGGCAAAAGAAAATAATGCTGAAGTAGTAGATTTATTCGAAGGTGCAACTTATGAAGCTTATTTATTAACACGAGCAAAATTAACACAAGAAAGTTTCGATAAAGCTAAGGAGCAAGATGTTTTTGCAACTGAAGTAAGTTACGAAGACTATCAAAGTGTTGCTGAAGCACTTGTAAATGATGATGAATACCAAGGTAGTTATGGTGCATACGCGGCGAAATCTGTTCAGTATTTAACTCCCAAAGGTATTCCTAATTAAAGGATGTATGGTCCAGTTAATCGTTTCAAATAAACAATGACTTTCAAAAGTAATTCAATATTCGGGTGCGATTGTGTAACTTAGTTTATTCGTACTCGCTTAATTGATCGGAGTGGAAGCCGACTCCGGGAGGATCAGCGAGAGCCGTAACGGAGAACGGCTTTTGCGAGTCAAGCGTAGCGAGAAGGAGCACTTCTTTGCTTTAACAGGTGAAACACCCAACGAGCAAAGCGGAGCGGCGTGGTTCACCGCACGCCCATAGGACACGCGTCCGACTGTAGCGCAGATCAACGGGCACCAACCACTCCCCCATCATCGGTTGATTCAGTTTACACATACATCCTCCGTATCAGAATTTCCAATCACTTATAAAACTATAAAAAATCCTCCCCAACACATTAAAATGTACCCTATAAGATAGACACTTTGAAAAAAGTCTATCCTATAGGGTACTTTTGTTTATAATGAATAAAAAGATGTGGGGGCGGATGAATGTGACTGAACGATTGTTTACCTTAAAAGAACAAGCACGCTTGCAATGCAATCCTAACGTACAAGCTGTTAGTGATAAATCCATCACCTATACAGATGAGTTTAAACGCCATTTTATTTCGGAAAATGAAAAAGGAAAACTGCCGCGAGACATTTTTGAAGAGGCTGGATTAGATGCCGATTTAATAGGAGCTGTTCGGATTAAATCTGCAGGAAAGCGTTGGCGTGCCGCCTATAGAAAAAGCGGGGTAGAAGGCTTACAAGACACACGAAAAACCAATTCAGGCCGTCCATCAGAACGCGACTTGACATCGGAAGAAAAGATTGAACGTCTAGAAGCGAAAAACCGCTTATTACAGGCGGAAAATGAACTGTTAAAAAAGCTCGATCTACTCGAAAGGCAGATGATGAAAAAGAAATCACAATCCAAACGGCGCTAAAATATGAACTAATTAATTTCACCATCCAAAAGTATAAATTAGCACGTTTGGTAAGCTACTTATGCGAACTGATGGAGGTATCGCGTTCGGGCTACTATAAGCACTTTGAAGAGAAATCTAAACAGAAACGTGCAGCTCGCGAACAGGCAGACGAAGCCGTAAAGGAAATCATTTTAAAGGCCTATCTTTTTCGAGGACGAAAAAAAGGAGCACGCCAAATTAAAATGACACTCGAAAATCAGTACGGCATTACATATAACCTAAAACGCATTCGCCGGATTATGAAGAAATTCGATATCATCTGTCCCATCCGCAGAGCCAACCCAGCACGTCGTATGGCAAAGGCGACGAAAGAGCACCGCACATGTGAAAACACGTTACAACGTGAGTTTAAGCAAGGGGTGGCTGGAAAGGTATTATTGACCGACATCACCTATTTGACATATGGAAATGGCAAACGTGCTTACTTGTCAACGATTAAAGACGCCCAAACGAATGAAATTTTAGCTTATGAAGTTTCTTCTTCGTTAGGTTTGGAGATCGCAATGAATACGCTTCGCAAACTAAAGAAACATCGTCATTTAATGACAGATGCCTTTATACATTCAGATCAAGGATTTCATTATACAAACCCAAAGTATCAGGCAGCAGTGAAGAAAATGGGGTTAGGACAATCGATGTCACGCAGAGGGAACTGTTGGGATAATGCTCCACAGGAATCATTCTTCGGTCACTTCAAGGATGAAACCAATATAAAAGATTGTGAGACAATGGAAGAAGTTAGGCGGGAAATCAAGAGTTATATGACGTACTATAACCATTATCGCGGGCAGTGGAACTTGAAAAAGCTGCCGCCTGCAGAATACAGACGACAGCTTCAACTAGCAGCTTAGGCTTTTTTATAATTGTCCTTTACAAAGGGTACACTTTATTCAGTCAGGGGCTTTTTCAGACTCCTCAGGTTGTTGGAAATGAGCGAGCAACTCTTCCGCTACTTTCTTTGGCATCCCTGCTTCTTTTAATTGTTCAGGTGTTGCCTCGCGTATGGCTTTCACTGTTTTAAAATGTTTCAGTAATTGCTGTTTACGTTTGGGTCCAACACCTTCAATTCCATCAAGTGATGAAGTCAGTGAAGATGCCCCCCGCCTCTGTCTATGGAACGTAATAGCAAATCGGTGAACTTCGTCTTGAACGCGTTGAAGCAAGTAAAAAGCTTCACTCGTTTTTTTCAACGGGACAATCTGCGGCGGATGACCGTACAGCAACTGCGCTGTATTATGTTTATCATCTTTTGCCAGTCCGGCTATCGGGATGGAAAGTCCGAGTTCATCTTCTAGCACTTCACGTGCGATTTCCATCTGTCCTTTCCCACCGTCAATGACAATTAAATCGGGTAAAGGCAACTGATCTTTTAAAACACGTGCATAGCGTCGCCTAACCACTTCACGCATCGCACCATAATCATCATGCGCTGCAGCAGTTTTAGTTTTATATTTTCTGTAATCTTTTCGATTAGGTCTTCCATCTACAAATGATATCATCGCGGATACTGGTTCCACGCCATGTGTATGCGAGTTATCGAAAGCTTCGATGCGAAGAGGGGTACTGATGTTCATCGCTTCTCCAAGTTCTTCACAAGCACCAATTGTACGTTCTTCTTGGCGTTCAATAATTTGGAATTTAGCATTCAATGCAATAGACGCATTCTTGACGGCCAGTTTGACAAGTTCTTTTTTCTTTCCACGTTGTGGTATCAACACATTCGTATCGAGTAATTGATCTGCTAATGTAAAATCAACGGTTTCCGGCAGAAGTACTTCTTTTGGCAACAAATGTTGAGCTTCTCCATAGAAACGACCCAGATATGTTAGTAATTCCTCTTCTGGATCTCGATAGGCCGGAAAAATGGAGACATCCCGTTCTATCATCTTCCCTTGTCTAACGAAGAACACCTGCACACACATCCAACCTTTATCCACTGCATAGCCAAAAATATCACGATCTGTAAAATCATTCGCATTCATATTCTGCTTTTCCATAACGGTTTCAATATTGGTAATTTGATCACGATATTCCTTCGCACGTTCAAATTCTAATTCTTCCGCAGCTTTATTCATTTTTTGCTGAAGTTCCTTTTTGACTTCTTTATAGCCGCCATTAAGGAATCGTGTAATGTCTGCAATCATTTCAGTATACGCATCGGCAGGTACCTCTTTAATGCAAGGCGCCAGACATTGACCGATATGATAATACAAACACGCGCGTGTAGGGATACTTTGACATTTACGGTACGGATATAAGCGATCCAGTAATTTTTTCGTTTCATGGGCTGCGCTAGCGTTTGGATAGGGTCCAAAATATTTACCTGATTTTTTATTGACTTTTCGTGTAATAATCAATTTCGGATGACGTTCGTTCGTGATTTTCAAGTAAGGATATGTTTTGTCATCTTTTAGCATGATATTATATTTTGGATCATATTTCTTTATCATGTTTAATTCCAAAATTAATGCTTCAATTTCAGAATTGGTAACTATATATTCAAAATCCTCTATTTCTCCGACCAATCGCTGTGTCTTGCCATCATGGGAACCCGTGAAATAGCTACGCACACGGTTTTTCAATACTTTTGCTTTCCCTACATAAATGACTGTCCCTTGACGATCTTTCATTAAATAACAACCCGGCAATTCGGGGAGGATCGAAAGTTTATGTTCAATGATTTCATTCATTATTTTCACCTACTAAAAAACCGGGCTGCTCTGCGGCCCGGTCTCTTGTATTTATGCGTGTTTTTCGACTAGTTGTGCAAGTGCCTCTTTAGGTTGGAAGCCTACTACTTTCTCAGCTACTTCCCCGTCTTTAAAGAGAAGAAGTGTTGGGATCGACATGATACCAAACTGGCTAGCAGTTTCTTGGTTATCGTCCACGTTTACTTTTACGATGTTCGCTTTTCCTTCTAGTTCACCTGAAAGTTCTTCAAGTACAGGAGCGATCATTTTACAAGGACCACACCAAGGTGCCCAAAAGTCCACTAGTACTACGCCTTCTTTTACGTTTTCAGCAAAGTTCGAATCAGTTGCATTAATAATTGCCATTCTTATTTCCTCCTTAGTCTTTAACTATATTCGTATTATATCATGGAGGTATAGAAGGGGCTAAAAAAATGCCTGTACCCATTCATTAGCTTACTTTAATCTTTTTGATTTCTTCGATCATGATGGGGATAATCTCGAAGATGTCACCTACGATACCGTAGTCCGCGATTTTAAAGATGTTCGCTTCTGGATCTTTATTGATTGCCACAATGACTTTCGAGTTGGACATACCTGCTACGTGCTGGATGGCTCCAGAAATTCCAGCTGCAATATACAAGTCCGGTGTAACGACTTTACCCGTTTGACCAATCTGTAGTGAATAATCGCAGTAGTCTGCGTCACATGCTCCACGTGAAGCACCGACTGCACCGCCTAGAAGATTTGCCAATTCTTTTAAAGGCTCAAATCCTTCAGGTCCTTTGACGCCACGGCCGCCTGCTACGATTACTTTCGCTTCAGATAAATCAACGCCTTCTGTTGATTTACGTACTACGTCTTTGATGACAGAGCGAAGATTCGTGATTTCCACGCTTTTCGCTGTTACGTCACCTGAGCGGCTAGCATCATGCGCTAATGGCTCGATGTTGTTCGGCCGGATTGTGATAAATTGCAACCCTTCTTTAATTTCCACTCGTTCAAATGCTTTACCAGAATAGATCGGGCGGATGAATTCTGCATCGTCGCCTTCTCCTTCGATTTTTGTAACATCTGAAATTAATCCAGTTCCAAGCTTACTTGCAATTTTCGGTGATAAGTCTTTCCCCATGGCTGTATGTCCAAATACGACACCGTCTGGGGATTCTTCTTCGTACACTGCAAGGAACGCTTGGCCAAAGCCGTCTGGTGTATAGTGCTTCAAATGCGGATGTTCAACCGTTACTACACGGTCTGCCCCATAATGAATCATTTCTTCGCCAAGCGACTGAACTTGATCCCCTATAAGAACAGCGACAACTTCTCCGCCGCCTGAAATATTCTTTGCTGCTGCAATTGCTTCAAATGATACGTTACGTAGTTCTCCATCACGTGCTTCACCTAAAACTAACATTTTCTTTGACATAATATAGTCCCTCCTAAGTACGGTTCTCTATATGAATTAAATTACTTTCGCTTCGTTACGCAATAATTTTATAAGTTCAGCTGCCTGATCTGCTGGCTCACCTTCAAGTACACGCCCCGCTGATTTTGCAGGTGGTAAAAAGACTTCTTTTGTTTCCGTCTTCGCTTCTACATCCTCTTCCTCTAGGTCCAGATCATCGAACTCTAGATCTTCAAGAGGTTTTTTCTTTGCTTTCATAATACCTGGCAATGAAGGATAGCGTGGTTCGTTTAGACCTTGTTGTGCTGTTACGAGAATCGGCAAGGATGTTTCAATCGTTTCTGAATCCCCTTCTACGTCTCGTACAACTGTTGCGTTCGTTCCATCTATCGTTAATTCAGTAATTGTCGTGACATAGTTAATGCCTAATAATTCTGCAACACGTGGTCCCACTTGTCCTGAACCGCCATCGATTGCTACGTTACCCGCCAGAATTAGATCAGCATCTTTATCTTTTAAGTAATCCGCAATGACTCTTGCAGAAGTGTATTCGTCGATATCATCAATGTCGTTCTCAATATTGATGAGTACTGCTTTATCTGCCCCCATTGCCAATGCAGTTCGCAATTGTTTCTCGGAATCTTCGTTACCGATTGATAGTACAGTTACTTCCCCACCGTGTTCATCACGTAGTTTAATAGCTTCTTCCACTGCGTACTCATCGTATGGATTTATGATGAATTCTGCGCCATCTTCAGCAATGGCACCGTTTGAGATTGAAATTTTTTCCTCCGTATCAAATGTTCTTTTTACTAATGCATAAATGTTCATTAATAGAACCTCCTTTTTTGATAATTACTTCCCAGTAAATGTAGGTTGACGCTTTTCAATAAATGCTTGAATACCTTCTTTTGCATCTTCAGAGACGAATACTACTCCAAATGACTTAGCTTCTTCTTCCACACCTTCATAGAACGACGGGTCTTTTGAGAAGGAAAGCATGCGTAATGCATGTTTCATTGCAATCGGGCTCTTTGCTGAAATCTTCTTCGCAAACTTCAATGTTTCTGCCGAAAGTTCTTCTTCTGAATATGCATGATTTGCAAGCCCCCACTGTACTGCGTCTTCTCCTGTGATCGGATCACTCGTCAACATCATTTCTGCTGCTTTGGCTACACCGACCAAACGTGGTAAACGCTGCGTTCCTGCAAATCCAGGAATGAGACCTAATTGCAATTCAGGCAATCCCAGTTTTGCACTCTTCGTAACTAAACGGATATGGCAAGCCATAGCAAGCTCTAAACCGCCTCCAAGTGCGGCTCCATGAATGGAAGCGATTACAGGTTTAGGGAAATTTTCAAGACGCTCGAAAACTTCTTGTCCTTTACTAGAAAGCTGCGAGAACGCTGATCCAGTGTCAATTGTTGTGAATTCTTTAATGTCTGCACCTGCTGAGAAGAATCGGCCTTCACCATATAGAACCACAACACGAACATCGTCGTCGTGCTCTACGCTAGTTAACAACTGATCCACTTCCTCAATCAATTTTGAAGATAAAGCATTAGCTGGCGGATGATCAATTTTTGCTAATGCGACATGTCCATCCTTTTCCAAGTTAATCAATGTCATCTACTATCTCTCCTTTAATACTATGCTTACTGTTGTTCGTAGCCATGCAATAGCATATTGCTAACTTTAGGTGCTAGGCTGACTAAATTAAACTTCTGTTCGTTCATCACCCAAGAGGTAATCGTTTCGTCCATAGTGCCAAATAGCATCTGCCTTGCTAGTCTAAGGTCTAGATCGGGAGATAATTCTCCATTCTCTACCCCTTCTTCAAGCAAAGTATCCAACAAAACCATATATTCTTTCAACACATTATTGATTTGGAATCGCAGTTCTTTATTTGACTGTCTGAGTTCCAATTGTGTGACGATCGCTAAATGAGGATCTTCTTGCAATACTTTGAAGTGATTTTCCACAACTAATTCTAGTTTTTCTGCAATTGGAAGATCTGTTTTTAATATTTCTTTAATATTTTCTACGAAAATCGCCATTTTTTCTCTGAATACAGAAATTAGGATGTCTTCTTTATTTTTAAAGTACAAATAAATGGTCCCATCCGCCACTCCGGCTTCTTTAGCTATTTTTGAGACTTGCGCTTGATGGTAACCGTTCTCCGCAATAACAATTACCGCAGCGTCTACTATTTGTTTATATTTAGGTTTAGTTCGCTTCATTAATGATTCACCACCAAAAAGAAAATATGAATGACTATTCATTCATATTTTCATGTTAATATTCTTTTGGTTTATAGTCAAGCATTTTGTTACGAACTTTTTAATGAATTCTGAACTTCCGTTAATTTCTTTCGTTCTTCTTCCACTAATGTTCTGCGCAGTATTTTACCTACTGCTGTTTTAGGTAGATCTTCGCGGAAATCATAATGTTTTGGAACTTTAAATGCAGCAAGCTGTTTTCTGCAATACGTATCTAATTCTGTTTCCGTTATGGAATATCCTTCTTTTAAAACAATATACGCTTTAACTGTTTCACCACGATATGGATCCGGTACACCTGCTACGATACATTCTTGAATAGCTGGATGTTCATATAGGACTTCTTCAACCTCGCGTGGATAAACATTGAATCCGCTTGCGATAATCATATCTTTTTTACGGTCGACCACATAGAAGTATCCATCCTCATCCATATACCCTAAATCTCCTGTCAAAAACCATCCATCGCGGAATGATTCCTGTGTGTCTTCAGGTCTATTCCAATAACCTTTCATTACTTGTGGCCCTTTTACCGCAATCTCCCCTATTTCTCCTACTGGTAATGGTTCTGATGAGCCGGGACCAAGCACACATCCATCCGTATCAGGCCACGGAACGCCAACCGAGCCACGCTTTTCCAATCCATCCCAAATAAAGTTAGCCATAGCGACTGGAGACGTCTCTGTTAAGCCATATCCTTCCACAAGTTTTCCACCGGTTACCGCTTCGAACTTTTCTTTCACTTCAATTGGTAATGCAGCAGATCCACTGAGACAAGCTTTTATAGAAGATAGATCATATTTTTCCAAATCGGGATGATTCAACAGACCAATATAGATCGTGGGTGCCCCAGGAAATATGGTTGGTTTTTGTTTGTCAATATCTTTCAACGCGGTCTTAAAATCAAATTTAGGTATCAACACCATTTTATGACCTTTCATTACAGCGAAAATCAAAACAGTCGTCATACCATACACATGGAAAAACGGTAGAATGCCCATAATCGTTTCTTCGCCATCAGTCGTTTTGTATAACCACGCACTACACATTTCCGTATTACTAATTAAATTGGAATGTGTCAATTCTACGCCTTTTGGCGGTCCCGTAGTTCCTCCGGTATACTGCAATAGTGCAATATCACCGTTCTCATACGCTACATGAATCGGATCGGGTTTTGTTGTTTTCATGATTTCGGTATATACATGATGCATACCACGATGCTCTACTTTCACCGTTAACTTATGTTCTTTTTTCTGAATGAATGGATAGACTAGATTTTTTGGGAACGGGAGATAATCTTTGATCCCCGTAATAATAATATTTTCAAGCGCAGTTCCGTTCATAGCTTTCGTGACACGAGGGAACAAAATATCAAGTGATATAATCACTTTTGCACCCGAATCAGAGAGTTGATAGTGCAATTCGCGCTCTGTATACAGTGGATTTGTCTGAACCACAATGGCTCCTGCATATAGAATTCCATAGTAAGCGATAGCGCCCTGCGGACAGTTTGGTAACATAATGGCTACGCGATCACCTTTTACGACTCCTAATTTTTGCAAATAGGTAGCAAATTTTAGAGCGGACTCATGAAATTCTTTGAACGTGATATCTTTCCCCATAAAATGCATCGCTGTGTTATTTGAATATTTTTTGCTGGATCTGGTTAGATAGTCTTGCAATGGAATATTTTCATATGCTAAAGTAGTCGGAATTTCTTTTGGATATACAGAAAGCCAAGGTTTTTTCGTCATCTTTACAACTCCTTTATCGTGATATAATAGTTTGAATATTCCTTGTTCATTAGTATATCGATAAACTAATTAGTTTACAAGATAAATATGAAAGCGCTTTATTTATCTATATACATGCCTCTTAGTCTATGTGAGTGTGATTGCTATTATACATTTTCAGAAGATGGAGAGGCTGGACATGGAATACGGGAGGGGATTTGCGCTTCGGAGGGAACGCTTCAATCCTTTCGTAAACACTACATAACTATCCTCCGCTTGGTTTTGATCTTCTACAATTCAACTACTAAAAAACACACCAAGACCGAGGTCAGGGTGTGTTGGTGACGAGCCAGTATACTCCGATTAGGACGAAGAGTACACAGACTACTAATAATATTTTAATTAATCTTTCCATAATATGCGGTCTCCTATGAAATACTGGCGCCGATGACGAATGACAGTCCGACCGAAATGCAGAGCGAGATGAAGCCGACGGAGCGGTTGTCCGCTTGGATCTCCTCGTCTACCTTAAACTTCGGTGTCAGGAATTCGAACAGCAAATAGGCAAAGACGAGAAGGAGGAAGCCGAATAATCCCCATCCCATCATCTGCGGCAGACTATTGTGTTGCTCGATAGAATAGCGGAAAATATTTGCAACACCAAATATCTTTCCGCCTGTTGCCATTGCCACTGACAAGTTTCCTTTACGAATCTCTTCCCAGTTTTTATATTTTGTTACAATTTCAAATAGCACCATTGATACAATCAAGCATAGTGTAACGACACTGAAATACCCCGCCGTCTCAACTAATGGATGACTCCAAAATCCCGTATGATTCACAACGCTACACCTTCTTTATGTTCTTTTGCTAGTCATACGATTCAAACAGCTGAAAGGTTTCATTTATTTTAATTCTACTACAGTAACGCCGCTCCCACCTTCGCCTGCTTCACCAAAGCGATAGGATTTCACGCGTGAATGTTTTTTTAAGTATTGTTGAACACCTTGTCGAAGTGCCCCTGTGCCTTTACCATGAATAATATTCACTTGATGGTAGTTGGACAATAATGCATCATCAATATACTTCTCTGTGCGTGCAAGAGCATCTTCATATCGTTCACCACGTAAATCGAGCTCCATTTTCACATGCTCAGAACGACCTTTTACTGCTGACACTGTGACATGTTTCTTTTCTTTTTCAGGTTTCGTATATTGCAATCCAGACTCAGGTAATTTCATCTTCAAAATACCAATTTGAACAATCCACTCGTTATCTGATACTTTTTCAACAAGTGTCCCTTTTTGTCCATACGCGAGTACTTTTACTTCGTCCCCTTGTTGTAACGGACGAGGTCCTGCTTGCGCTTTAATAGCTTTCTTTTTCTTTTCTTCAGGCCTAGCGTCTTCCAATCGTTTACGAGCTTCAATTAACTCATGCTCCTTAACACTGGCTCCTGCATTCAACCGTAGAGCACGTAAGTCTGAAATAACCGCTTCGGACTCCGTTTTGGCTTGATCCACAATTTTTTTCGCTTTTTCTTTGGCTGCTTCTGTTAAACGGTCTTTTTGCTCTTCGAATTCTTGGAGTTTATCGTGTAATTCTTTTTTCAACTTCTCTGTTTCCAAAAGTACGTCATGTGTACGTTCAGCATCTTTTTCGGATTGTACGCGGCTCGTTTCAAGAGAGGCGATCATCGAATCTACTTCTCCACGATTTTCTCCTGTGAAACTCTTTGCACGATCTATTACATGACTTTGTAAACCTAATCGTTTGGAAATTTCAAACGCATTACTTCGTCCCGGTACACCGATTAGTAAACGATACGTCGGACTCAACGTATCAATGTCGAATTCAACACTCGCATTGGCAACACCTGCCCGGTTAAAACTATACGCTTTTAATTCTGGATAATGAGTTGTCGCCATTACACGTGCGCCAGTACCATGTACTTCATCGAGAATAGATATAGCAAGAGCAGCACCTTCTTGAGGATCCGTCCCTGAGCCTAATTCATCGAATAACAATAGTGAACGATCATCGAACTTCTTTAATATATTCACGATGTTGACCATATGAGAGGAAAATGTACTCAAACTCTGTTCAATCGATTGCTCATCCCCGATATCCGCATAAATCGAATCAAAGACGGCAATTTCAGAACCATCAAGAACAGGTATTGGCAGGCCTGATTGTGCCATTAACGTGCAAAGTCCCACTGTTTTCAGCGTTACTGTCTTACCACCTGTATTCGGACCGGTGATCACAATCGTTGTGATGTCGTTGCCAAATTCAATCGTATTCGCTACCGCTTCATTAATTGGCAGAAGCGGGTGACGCGCTTTAGAGAGGCGCATATAGCCATCTGCGTTAACTGCTGGTTTTGTGCATTTATTGGCAGTACCGTACTTAGCTTTCGCTAAAATAACATCCACTTCTGCCAATAGCTGTACTAATGTGAATAGCTCATGAGCGATTTCTTGCACACTGGCCGATAAGGCAAGTAAAATCTTTTCGATTTCTTCCCGCTCTTTAATTTTCAGTTCACGAATCTCGTTATTTGCCTGAACGACTGCATCTGGCTCGATGAATAGTGTTTGACCAGATGATGACATATCGTGAATTACACCGCCATAATGGGATCGATATTCTGCTTTAACAGGAATACAGTAACGATCATTACGCATCGTAACGATTGCGTCAGACAGCATTTTCGACGCGTTCTTCCCTCTTGTATAACTTTCAAGACGTTCACGTACGCGACTTTCTTGGATTCGTAAGCCTTGACGAGTCGAACGTAACGCGGATGAAGCACTGTCCATCACTCGACCATTATCATCGATTGCTGCATTGATTTCATGTTCAATCGCTGTCAAGATCGGCATCGCTTCTTTACGCGCGATTAAATGAGGAATAGAGATCTCGCCTTCAGTCGCAACAGCTTCTAAAAACTGACGAAGAATTCTGCTAGCACGGATCGTATCTGCAATTTCCACTAGCTCCATTGCGCTTAACATTCCACCAATTTGTGCGCGTTTAGCATGGGATCGAATATCATGGATTCCACCCATTGGGACATTCCCTCGGATACGTAAAAGTGCCAACCCTTCATCTGTTTCCTCAAGTAACCGAGTGACATCTTCGAGATTTTTTGAAGGTACCAATTGCTCTATATGTGCGCGGCCTGCAATGGACGTACATTGTGCCGCTACTTGTTGTATAATTTTATCAAATTCAAGTGTTTTTAAGACACGTTTTTCCAATGTCTTACACTCCCTTTCATTTACGAATCACTTTCTCAATAAATGTTTCAAGCGGCCATGTGTTAACTACCTGCTCAGCAGGAAGCCAAGCTTTTTGTGCATATTCCACGCCAATCGGCATAATATTAAGTTGATCTGTCGCGTGCGCATCTGTGTTGATTGCAATATTGACGCCCGCTGCCATTGCTTGTATTACGTGTTCTGTGCGCAAATCTAAACGATATGGACTTGCGTTCACTTCAAGAATTTTACCATATTCACTCGCCCACTTGATGAGCTGCTCGATATCCGGATTATATCCCTCACGTTGACCAATAATACGACCTGTTGGATGGGCGATCATGTGCACGTGTGGATTTTTACATGCAGCATGCAGACGCTCCATAATCTGCTCCTGCGGTTGATTAAAACTAGAGTGAATAGACGCAATAACAAAGTCCAGTTGCTTTAGAATCTCATCTTCAAAATCTAATGTCCCGTCCGGAAGAATATCCATCTCTGTTCCACAGAATACCTCAATGTCATCATACAACGCATTCACTTCACGAATTTCCTCAATTTGCTTCAATAAACGCTCAGGTGTTAAACCATTTGCTACTTTTAAATAATGCGAATGATCGGTAATGACCAGATGTGAATAGCCTTTTGCACGGCAAGCCTCCACCATCTCTTCTATAGAATGTCCACCATCTGACCAAGTGGTGTGCATATGAAGATCGGAACGGATTAGTTCAGGTGTGACAAGTGTAGAAATCTCCTTTACACGATCAAGCTCCGTTCCGTCCTTGCGAATGCTTGGCGGAATGAATGGCAAATCAAAATGAGCAAAAAATTCTTTTTCATTAGCAAACGTCTGCACATGACCTGCTTCATCTTCCACGCCGTATTCACTGATTTTCTCTTTACGTTTTTTAGCCAACTGGCGCATCCGTATATTATGCGCGGCAGAGCCGGTAAAGTGATGAAGTGCCGTCGCAAATTGCTCTTCAGTTACAAAGCGAAAATCCACATCGATTGGACTTACTGTATCAAGCGTAATTGACAGTTTAGCATCGCCTGCTGCAATCACTTTTTCGATCGGTAACGCAGTCAATATTTTTTCACGAACAATTTGGGGTTCGTCAGTTACGAGAATCCAGTCTACATCTGAACTTTCTTCTTCGCGCCTACGATAACTCCCAGCCACTTGATACTTCTGAATTTCCTCAATCAACTGTAATTCAGCCTGAACAATATCAACGATTTTAGCCACTTGCCAAATTGGGGTCTTGCCGGAACGATTTGCAAGTATTTCTATTTCACGCAATAAGTTCTCCTCTGTCTTTTTGCCGAATCCCGGAACTTTGCTTACCTCTTGTCTTTCGCAAGCTGCTTGAAGTGATTCGACCGAATCTATATCCAATGCTTCACGTAGTTTGGCTATTTTCTTTCCACCCAATCCAGGAATATTCAAGAGAGGAATCAAACCTTTTGGCACCTTCTCCTCAAGCTCCATTAATACATCGGATGTTCCTTTTTCCATCAAATCAGTTATGACCGCACCAGTTCCTTTACCGATTCCTTTCAACGATAGGATATCATCCATCTCAGCGAGACTTCTCGTGTCCAATTCCAGAATTGAAGCGGCTTTCCTGAATGCTGCTACCTTAAAATGGTTTTCTCCAAGTAACTCCATATATAATGCAATTTTTTCAAACGTACGAATTATAGTCTTTTTATTCAAGTTCGTATCCTCCCACTCTGTTAAAAAAGCTTCCACGCGTTCGGGAAGCTTTTGGTTCATATGTACAGTACAGTATTTACGAGCGTTAACCTATATAAACGAACCACCAATTTTTTATTGCCGAGGAAATAATTGGCGTATGTTCGAATATCGCTTTTGCCAGCAATGAATGACCTACTGAGTTTTGAATGATTTCAACGGGAAGCATCGCAAGTAAAGATAATACAAAAAAGATGATTACGTAGAATTCAATGAAGCCCAGTCCTGCGCCAACGAGACGCGCACCGAAACCTAGAATCGGAATATGCTTTATGAAGTCCAACATGGAACCAACTAATTGCAAAACCAGCTTCATTCCGACAAAAATTAAAATAAATGCGATCAACCGATAAAACGTCATATCCATATCCAAATTTTCGAATGTCCAGCTCAGCGTATCTGCTGCAGTCGCCCCCGGATAGGGTATCCATAATATTAATTTTTCTGCAAAGGGCTTGTAGAACTTATACGCTACGATTACCGATACAATCAATCCTAACATATGGATGAGCTGTACGATGAACCCGCGTCTAAAGCCCGCTATTAAGCCCCCTATAAGCAGTAAAATAATGAGTAAATCTATCATGTTTTGAACCTCAACCCTTCATTTTTTTCACTTCATCTTCTAATTCTTTTACTCTTTCTTGTAATTTTAGAAATTCATGCACATTATTTACCGCCGTCAGGACAGCAATCCTTTTACTGTCGAGATGTCGATTATGCTTACTGATTTCGCGCATTTTTTCGTCAACGAGCGAGGCTACATAACGCACATGTGAAGAAGGTTCCGTACCAACAACCGTATATGTTTGTCCGTAGATTTCAACTGTCACTCTTGCTTTTTTATTGTCCGCCATTTTATGCCCTCCCCCTAAAAACCCTCACATAATCATACCATGAAAATCAATTACTTGTGAATCAATTACGTCTCATATTGACACGAGGTTCGAAATTCAGACATGATCTTTCATAAGGGACTCTAATTTCAGGTATACTAAGGAATAGATTATTCCGAGAGGTGGATAAATAAATGAGTAATCAGGTCATTGTCCTGTCTGAGAAAGAAATACCGAAAGTACTTCGCTTCTATGAAACAAATAAAGTTACCCGTAATGCACCAGGTGTCATTTTTGCAGCTAAGATTGCCGATACGTCCATTACTGCTTACCGGTCCGGAAAAGTGTTGTTTCAAGGTGCAGGTGCAGACAGAGAAGCTGCACGCTGGGGGAATGTAACGAAAGTGACACCATCTGGAGCAAAAGGAGATACATTACCTGCAAATTTTGCATCGCTATCCGTTCTCGGCTCAGATGAGACAGGTACAGGCGATTTCTTCGGTCCGGTTACTGTAGCTGCTTGTTTTGTTGGTAGTGACCAAATTGAATTGGTAAAAGAACTAGGCGTAAAAGATTCCAAACAACTTACAGATGCGTATATGCAACACATCGCGGAGGATTTGAAACGAGTTGTAACTTACTCCGTACTGACGCTCGATACTATCAAATATAATGAAATCCAAAGTAGAGGATGGTCGCAAGGTAAGATCAAAGCTATTCTTCATAACCAAGCACTTCAGCAAGTACTGGATCAGATGCATCCTGTTTTACCAGAACATATTCTTATTGATCAGTTCGCGGAACGACGTGTTTACTATAATTATTTAAAAGATGAATCTTCTATTATTCGAGACAAAGTATTTTTCTCAACAAAAGCTGAAAACCTCCACGTCTCAGTAGCCATTGCCTCTATATTGGCACGAGTCGCATTCCTTGAAGCAATGGATCAATTAAGTACAAAAGCTGGTGTCACATTACCTAAAGGCGCTGGACCCAAAGTGGATCAAATAGCTTGTCAAATCATCCGTAAAAAAGGAGAACCATTCTTACACAACATCACGAAAGTACATTTCGCCAATACACAAAAGGCATTGAATCTCGCATATAAAAAATAATATGATTGCGGTGAAATAAAGTAGGCTACCTGTCAGAAAACTGATAGGTAGCCTGCTTATTTTTTATGATCGAAGTTGTGCGTTTGCTTGTACAGTTAACGCATCCAGTACTTTACTGTGCGCCTTAACGACGTCTTCATCCGTCAACGTACGTTCAGGATCGAAGTATGTCAGAGAGAACGCCACGGATTTTGTTCCTTCATCTACGTTCTTCCCTTCATATAAATCAAACAGCTGAACCTTCTTCAGTAATTTACCGCCTGCTTGCTGGATTATTTTCTCCAAGTTCGCTGCAGTTGTGTCTCGATCGACAACTAAGGCAATATCACGGGAGATGGAAGGATAGCGTGGAACAGCTTCATACAACAGCTCTTCTATTGCAGTTTGCATAATAGCCTGCAAGTTCATTTCCATGACATACGTTTCCTGCAAGTCACGTTGTTTTTGAACTGTTGGGTGTACTTGACCGATGATACCCACTGACTGATCGTCTAACCATACTGTCGCTGTACGACCTGGGTGCATTTGATCCACTGTCGCTTTTGTAAACTGCAGTCGTTCATGCAAACCTAACTGCTCAAACAATCCTTCTACAATTCCCTTCATAACGAAGAAGTCGACTTTCTTCGTTTCGCCTTGCCATGCATGGTGAACCCATTTGCCAGTCAAGGCTGCTGCAACATGTTCCACTTCTTTCGGTAAACCATCCTCTTCGATACCAAGAAAAACAGATCCTGTTTCGTAAAGTGCAATCGACTCATTTCGACGAGCTACGTTATATGTTGTTGCATCAAGAAGGTGCGGAATGATGCTTTGGCGAAGAATACTGCGCTCTTCACTCATCGGCATAAGCAATTTCGTTACAGGAGCGGTCTCCAACGCGAAAGCTTGCGCATCTTTTGGTGAAGCCAATGAATACGTCAAAGCTTGCGATAGACCTGCCGCTTCAAGGTATCTGCGAACAATGCGACGCTTCGCCTGATACGGTGTCAATCCGCCTGGTGTACTTTCCACGATCGGTAATGTTTTCGGTATTTCATCATAACCATATAGGCGCGCGATTTCTTCAATCATATCTTCTTTGATTTTTAAATCTTGACGTCGTGTCGGAATATCCATCACGAGTTGGCCATTGATTAAGTCCGTCGGGATCTGCAAACGATCCATAATCGTTTTCATTTCATCCATAGCAATCTTCATACCTAGACGATTATTCACGTAGTCCGGCGAAAGAATGATTTTCTGGGGTGTTTTGTCGAGTTCGTCAAAGGTAACGGATCCTTCAAGAACTTCTCCGCCTGCTAGTTCCGCCATCATTTGTGCCGCTCGTTCTGCTGCTTCTGCTACACGATTCGGGTCAACGCCTTTTTCAAAACGTGTGCTTGCATCACTGCGCAAGCCCACTTCTTTGGATGTTTGTCGAACAGAACTTGGTGCAAAATAAGCGGATTCGATAACGACCGTTGTGGTCCCTTCGTGCACTTCTGAATTCGCACCGCCCATTACACCCGCAAGCGCGACCGGCTCTTTACCATTCGTTATTACTAGTTGCTGGTCATTCAATGTACGCTCCACTTGATCAAGTGTCACCATTTTTTCACCTTCACGAGCATGACGCACGACGATCTCTTTCGTTTCAAGACGGTCATAGTCAAATGCGTGAAGAGGCTGTCCGTATTCCATCAATACATAGTTCGTGATATCCACCACGTTATTATGCGGTCGAATACCCGCTGACATTAACGTGTTTTGCAACCACTGAGGTGATTCCGCAACTTTCACGTTCTCCACTACTTTTGCTACGTACATGGGATTGTCTTCAGTTGCTTCTACGGAAAGTTTCAAAACGCTTTGAGCTTTTTCTGCAGACGCTGAATAAGAAATTTCCGGCAGTTTAATATCTTTAGATAAAATCGCTCCTACTTCATACGCAACACCAAGCATACTCAATGCATCAGAACGGTTTGGCGTTAAATCAAATTCTAAAATACGATCGTACAAACCAAGATGCGTCAATGCGCTATCTCCAGCACGGACATCATTTGGTAACACATAGATTCCTTCAGCATACGCTTTTGGAACTAATTTCCCTTCTATACCGAGTTCTTGCAATGAACAGATCATACCGTTAGATTCTTCACCACGAAGTTTCGCTTTCTTGATTTTCATTCCGCCAGGCAAGATAGCCCCTGGACGTGCGACAATGACATGTTGCCCCTCTGCGATATTTGGAGCTCCACAAATAATTTGCGAAATTTCTCCACCTACATCGACTTGACATATATGTAATTTATCCGCTTCAGGATGTTTTACACAGTTATTCACGTGTCCAATGACGATATTATCCATACCGAATGAACGATCTATGATGCCGTCTACTTCAATACCAGCACGAGTAATTTTTTCTGCCAGTTCTTCTACAGACAGTTCGTTCCAATCTACATAATTACTTAACCAATTCGTTGATACTAACATCAATATTCCTCCTTATGCCTCTGAACGGTGGAATTGTGAAATAAACCGAATGTCATTTGTATAGAAATGACGAATATCTTCCACTCCGTATTTTAACATCGCAATTCTTTCCGGCCCCATGCCGAATGCAAATCCTGTAACTTCTTCCGGGTTATAGCCAGCCATTTCTAAAACGTTTGGATGAACCATTCCCGCTCCTAAAATTTCGATCCAGCCTGTTTTCTTACAAACGTTACAGCCTGTTCCACCACACTTAAAACAAGAAATATCCATTTCAACTGAAGGCTCAGTGAATGGGAAGAAGCTTGGACGCAAACGAATTTCACGCTCAGCACCAAATAATTTCTTTGCCAATAAATCAAGCGTGCCTTTCAAGTCGCTCATGCGGATGTTTTCACCTACAACAAGTCCTTCAATCTGTGTGAATTGATGAGAATGCGTCGCATCATCTGAGTCTCGGCGGTATACTTTACCTGGACAAATGATTTTGATTGCAGCCCCATCTTTCGCTTCCATCGTACGAGCTTGAACAGGAGAAGTGTGTGTGCGCAATAAAATGTCCTCTGTAATATAGAAAGAATCTTGCATATCACGGGCTGGGTGACCTTTTGGCAAATTCAACGCTTCAAAGTTGTAATAATCTTTTTCCACTTCGGGACCTTCTGCGATTTCATAGCCCATACTAATGAAAAAGTCTTCAATTTCCTCTACTACCCGTGTTAATGGGTGATGATTACCTAGTTTGACTGGACGGCCTGGTAATGTGACATCAATTGATTCATTTTCCAATTGCTCCTGGATCGCTTGCTGTTCAAGTGTTTCTTTCCGTTCCTCAAGAATTTCTGTTACACTTTCACGAATTTCGTTGACGAGCGCACCCATCTTCGGACGTTCTTCAGCAGGCAGTTTACCCATCCCTTTTAACAGGTCAGTAATCGGTCCTTTTTTACCTAGATACGCTACGCGCACATCGTTCAATTCTTTGACAGTATTGGATTCTTTGATTTTCAGTATTACTTGTTCTTTCAGTTCATGCAACTGTTCTTTCATGTGTACTTGCTCCTCTCTCTATTGCGGTAGTATTGCTTAGCTAAACTTTCCGGAAAACAAAAAACTCGCCCCTATAAAAGGGACGAGGTCGATTTCGCGGTACCACCCTGATTAGTTTGCATCAAAAAAACGATGCAAAATCACTTGAATTGGAATAACGGTCCTATGCCGGCACGCCTTTACATGTCTGGTCCAAGCGCGCAGCTCGCGGGGTGAACTTCAATGGAGCATCGTTTTTCACACTTTCAGTCAAGGTGTGAAATCCCTGATAACGCATCTACCCATTTACTTTTCCCGGTCATTGCTATTTTCTTTGATTCGACTTCTAGTATACCGTAAATCGATTACGCCTTCAATAGAGATGTCATGGCTGACGAAGCGTGTACAACAAGATACCTGTTGCAACTGCCACATTCAGTGATTCAGCTTGGCCGTATAACGGAATTTTCACTACATGATCGGCCTGAGATAGTAATTCGCTATCAACGCCACTTCCTTCATTTCCTACAAGTAGTGCAAATGAGGTGTGTGTTTGCAGTTCATCGAGGGATATAGCTTGCTGCAAACCTGTACCGATAATCGGGACATGATGGTTTTTCAAACGATCGATCCAAACGGACAACTCTTCGCGTACTACAGGAATATGGAAATGAGAACCTTGCGCAGAACGAACCGTTTTCGGATTGAATGGATCTGCACATCCTTTACCTAAAATGACCGCATCCAAACCTGCCGCGTCTGCAGTACGAATCATTGTGCCGATATTTCCTGGATCTTGTACAGCATCAATTAACAACACCCGCTTCCACTGATGTTGATCTGTTTCTTCATATTGAGGCTGTCTACAATAGGCAAAAACACCTTGTGTCTGCTCTGTTTCGGAAATCTCCTTAGCAACTGCAGCTGTCAGTTCAATAATTGGCGCTGTCCAATGTGCCGGAATTTCAATATCCTCGCGTACAAGTAATTGAAGAACTACATCTGGCTGTTTAATGGCTTCTTCGACAAGATGTACACCTTCCACAAGGAATTCTTTCGTCTGATCTCGTTCCTTTCTAGTCGTAACTAGTTTCTTCCAATGTTTCACTAATGAGTTTTGAGTTGATTCAATTCGTTTATTCAAGAGGCTGAACATCCTTTTTTTCTTTTTAGTGTATCAAACCAGCGTATATTTAGCGACTTTTGTGGAAAAGATGAGAATAAAGGAGGCTGAAGAATATGAATTTCCAAATACGCGATGCAATTTCAGCAAACATGACAAACAATAGCTCCACTGACGTACGAAGTGTGATCGACGATGCCATCCAACGAGGCGAAGAACATTTATTGCCGGGATTAGGTGTGTTTTTCGAGCAACTATGGAAACGTTCCGATGAAAAAGAAAAAACAGAAATCACCAATGAACTATCTCAAGCATTCGCCCAAGCACAATAAAAGACTATTTATACAAAGACCAACCCTTCACACTGAGCGTGAAGGGTTGGTCTTTTAAACTTTTTTATCACGGCATACTGGTTAGTAGAAATACACTAGTGTACTAGAGAGTAAGGCGGTGACTCGTGTAGGATCAGCTCGACAGGTGAGACAACTAAAGGGAGCTTGCGACCTAGTTGGCTCACCGCCAGCCCTCTCAACCGCGTCCTAGAACGCAGTAAAAAGATGCACACCTACGTCTTTTTACTTCTTCGTATAGTGTTCTTTTAACTGATCACGCAAAGCAGCCTTCAAAAACTTCCCGACAGACGTCTTAGGAATCTCCTTGACAAACAAAACCTCATCCGGAATCCACCAACTCGCAAACTGCCCCTTCAGCGAATCCTTCAACTCTTGCACTTTCGCGTCACTCTCCGCCACATTCTCATTCAACACTACACAAGCTAGCGGACGCTCCATCCACTTCTCATGCGGAACCGCAATCACTGCAGCCTCATACACATCATTATGTGACATCAATGCATTCTCCAAATCAACAGAAGAAATCCATTCTCCACCACTCTTGATCAGATCCTTCGTACGATCCGTCAACTTCAGATAGCCGTCCTCTGTCATCACCGCAATATCTCCCGTATACAGCCAACCATCTTTAAACGCTTCTTCGGTACGCTCATCTTTATAATATTCACTTGCAATCCATGGACCTCTGACGATCAACTCACCCATCGTCTGGCCGTCCCACGGTACTTCTCCGTTTTCATTGACTACACGAATATCCAGCCCCGGCATGACCAAGCCTTGCAAAGACCGAATATCAATTCTCTCATCTATTGTCAAATTATCCATAGAAGAAGTTAGCACAGATAAACTGACAAGCGGTGAGGTTTCCGTCATGCCATAGCCGATGACAAATGGTATTTTGTATTTTTCTTCAAATGTCTTAATTAAGCCTTTAGGAGACGCAGATCCGCCACACACAATGACACGTAACGATGAAATATCACGTGGTTTTTGCTCAAGCACTCTTAATACAGCTAGCCAAATCGTCGGAACACCGGCCGTAATGGTCACTTTTTCACTTTCAATCAAGTCGAGTAAGACTGTCGGATTAAATCCTGGCCCCGGTAAAACTTGTGTTGTCCCAAAGAAAACTGCGGCAAATGGCACTCCCCATGCATTAGCATGGAACATCGGCACAACAGACATTGCAATATCGCGTTCACACAGTGCCATAGAATCCGCCAGTCCGAGTGCGTAGCTATGCAACACCAATCCACGATGTGTATAAATAACTCCTTTCGGTTGCCCCGTAGTAGCAGATGTATAGCATAAGCCTGCTGGAGTATTCTCATCCAAATCTTCCGGGTATTCATATTCATCTGAGGCGTTTTCCACTAACGCTTCGTAAGAATGGACATTTTCTAACGTAGTCTCGGGAATATCTTTACTATCGCCCATGACTACAAAATGTTTTACCGTCTTCAGCATGGGTGCCATTTTTTCAAGATGAGGGAAAAATTCTTCATCCACTAGCAAAATTTCGTCTTCCGCGTGATTGATAATATACATAATATGCTCAGGCGATAGTCGTATATTAATCATATGCAAGATTGCACCCGTACAAGGCACTGCGAAATACGCTTCTAGATGACGGTGATGGTTCCAAGCGAACGTACCGACTTTTGTTCCATGCTCCATTCCTAACTGTGTCAGTGCATTTGACAGTTTACGTGTTCTCTTTGCCCATTCACGATACGTAAAACGCTGTATACTCTGTTCACCAGTTCGTGAAATAATCATTTTGTTTGGAAAAAAACGTTCTGCACGTGTGATAAATGTTGATAGAATCAATGGTGTTTGCATCATATTCATCCGCTCCTCTTTCGTTAGAAATCAAGTTATCGATCCGACTAACACGATCCAAAGCATGTACTATCATTTCAATGAAATCGATGCGCAGATGGAATGATTCCTAGGATGTACTCTACGCGCAAACAACTAACTCTATGAATATTCACTACTGTTACTTTCTAAATATAGTATATACATTGACTGACTATTCTGTCTACAAAAATCGGTAGAATGTAGTTCACACCAATTTTTGACGCGTCCAAAAGAATGCATCCACACCAAGAACGGTTAGTGCACCGAATACGATTGACCATATAGCAAGGCTAATTAGCAACCAACTAGCAGTCTTTGATTTGGAAGAGCCTAGAGCAAGTGCCAAGAACGCTGCCAAATGGGAGCCAATCAGAATTGGACCTAGCAATGCTAGGCCTGGAACACCGTAGCGCTGCCAAATTTTCTCTGCACGAGCTGTACGCTTTGACGGAGGTTTTACATCGGTTTTCTTTTTGCTATCCCACCAGTTTTTTAATTTCTGAAAAACCAAAATTTCAAGCGCTATAGTTAAAGCATTCCCTGCAAAGCCAATCACAATAGCAGCCGGCGGAGACATACCACGTAAAATCCCCAAAGGAACCGCCACTAATACTTCAAACCCCGGAGTTGCACCCGCAAGAAATACAAGTAAATACGTAATCAACTAGTTTCCTCCCCCATTTCGATTCCATTCAGTATATCAAATGAAAGAGTGCAAAACATAAAAAAACTGCTTTCCGAATTCACAGGAAAGCAGTTGAATGATTTATTATAATAAAGATGCGAGGATCGCTTTTTGTGCATGCAGACGATTTCCTGCTTGCTGGAATACATACGAGTTAGAACCATCGATTACGGAAGTCGATACCTCTTCTTCACGGTGTGCTGGTAGACAATGCAAGAATACATAATCTTTTTTCGCATGACTGACCAATTGATCATTGATTTGGAAATCTTTGAAATCGACTAGACGCTTCGCCGCTTCTTCTTCCTGCCCCATACTTGTCCAAACATCCGTATAAATTGCATCTGCATCTGTGGAGGATTCAATCGGATCGTACGTCGACGTCACGCTTCCACCATTTGACTTAGCAATTCCCTTCGCTTTTTCAAGTAAACCTGAGTGGTATTCATAACCTTTAGGTGTCGCCACAGAAACATGCATACCCATATGCGCACCCGCAATCACTAATGAATGCGCCACATTGTTGCCGTCTCCAATATAGGAAAGTTTTAAGCCTTTCAAATCACCTTTTACTTCCTTGATAGTCAGTAAATCCGCCATTGCTTGGCACGGGTGAAATAGATCAGTTAATCCGTTAATAACGGGAACTGAAGTATGTTCTGCCAATTCCTCGACCATTTTATGAGATTTTGCACGAATCATCACACCATCTAAAAACTCGGATAATACTTTACCTGTATCTGAAACCGATTCTCCACGTCCAATCTGTAAATCTCGTGCATTCATGAATAGACCATGTCCACCCAATTGAATCATGCCTACTTCGAATGAAATACGTGTACGAGTAGAGTTCTTCTCAAAAATCATACCTAATGTTTTACCTGCTAAAATGTCCGGTGTTTTACCAGCCAATGTATCTTGCTTCATGTCATATGCCAGTTGTATGAGATACGCGATTTCCTCACTGGAATAATCGAGTAGTGTTAAAAAGTCGCGTCCTTTTAAGCTATCCTTATCTATGCTTGTTGTTGTTTGATTTGTTTTTACCATTTGTTGATCCCCTACCATCCATTTGAAGTATGTATAAACTAGTATACAATTGTATATTTATGAAGTCAAATGAATCTTTATAAATTTTCATAGTATTTCATTAAAAACAGCGATGCTTTTTGGGCACCGCTGTGTGAGTGTATAAATTATTCAAATGTGATGTTTTTCACTGTATTTGCATCAAGGCGTTTAACAATTTCAACTAACAGTTTAACTGTATTCTCAAAATCTTTACGGTGAAGCATGGCCGCATGACTATGAATGTAGCGAGTCGGAATGCAGATAGCCAATGTAGGGATTCCTGTTCCGCTTAAGTGGATTGATCCGCCATCCGTTCCACCACCGGCCATTGTCGCAAATTGATACGGAATATTCAGCTCTTCTGCTGTATCGACTACGAAATTGCGTAATCCTCTATGGGATACCATCGAAGCGTCATACAACAAGATCTGCGGACCTTCACCCATTGTACCAACAGATTCTTTTGCTGTAATACCTGGTGTATCCCCAGCAATTCCTACGTCTACTGCGAAACCGATATCCGGTTGAATTTTATTCGTCGCTGTTTTCGCTCCACGCAAACCAACTTCTTCTTGAATAGCACCTACACTATACAAACGATTCGGGTGCTTTTCACCTTTTAGCTGCTTCATCACTTCAATAGCGATGGCGCAGCCGATACGATTATCCCATGCTTTTGCAAGTAAGTAATTTTCGTTTTTCATGACCGTGAATTTGAAGTACGGCACAATCATGTCGCCTGGAAGAACGCCCCATGATAGAACTTCTTCTTTTGACTCTGCGCCTACATCAATGAACATGTCTTTAATATCGACAGGTTTCTTACGAGCTTCGGGAGGCAAAATATGTGGCGGCTTTGAACCAATCACGCCTGTAATCGTATCACCTGAACGTGTAACGATGGAAACACGTTGTGCCAACATGACTTGTGACCACCAGCCACCTACTGTCTGAAAATAAATGAAGCCTTTGTCATCGATTCGCGTCAACATAAAGCCTACTTCATCCAAGTGTCCCGCGATCATAATCTTCGGTCCGTTTGCATCGCCTTCTTTGCTAGCGATCAGTGAACCTAGTCCGTCATGATCGATTTCATCTGCATAGGGTTTGATGTGTTTCGTCATGACGTCACGCGCTTCGCGCTCATTGCCAGGGATTCCCCGTGCATCCGTTAAATCTTTTAGCATTTCTAACGTTTCATCTAGTTTCATAAAATATTCTTCCTCCTCATACTATATCCAAACGTACTTGCTTCGGTCTTACAACAGTTCTTTACGAATAGCTGCAGGTGATTTAGGTGATAACAATCCTGGCGCGATGTCATAGACTGTCTTCGCCCCAGTCTCGCCTTTTTGCTGCAATTTATAAGCTGCTCTCGCATATGCGACTAAGACACTTGACGTGAATTCGGGATTGCTGTCTAGTTTGAGTGAAAACTCAATGACTTGATCCGTGTGTTTACCCGTATTGCCGCTTCGAATGACGAAACCACCATGCGGCATCTTTGCATGATCCATACGAAGCTCTTCTTCCGTAATAAAATGAACAATCGTATCGTAGTCTGCAAAGTAGTCAGGCATGGTGACAATTGTTTCACGAACTTGATCTTCACTTGCTCCTTCTTCAAGTACGACATAACATTCACGTGTATGTTTTTCTCTAGTTGAAAGCTCAGGATGCTCACCGTTACGCACACGATTAATCGCGTCCTCCGCGGGCAATGTGTACTGAACGCCTGCTTTTACACCATCAACCCGACGCACTGCATCGGAGTGACCTTGGCTCAACCCTTTACCCCAGAATGTATAGGTTTCCCCTTCAGGCAAAATGGATTCTCCCATTAAGCGATTGATCGAAAATAAACCCGGATCCCACCCAACAGAAATAATTGCTGTCGTCCCTGCTTCTTTAGCTGCTTCATCAACAGCCGCGAAGTACTCGGGAATCTTTGCATGCGTGTCAAAGCTATCTACTGTTGTAAAGTGTTTCGCAAGTGCTGGCCCTTGTTCAGGCAAGTCATTTTTAGATCCACCGCATAAAATCAATACATCAATATCTTCTTTAAAAGATTCAATTTCATCCAGCTTATAGACCGCTACTTGCTCTGAAAGTAATTGTACGTCTTTCGGCTCTCTGCGTGTGAATACACCAACTAATGTCATATCTTTATTTTGACTAATGGCTGACTCTACTCCACGCCCCAAATTACCGTAACCAGCGATTCCTACTCGAATTTCTTTCGTCAAGATCACTCATCCCCTTTTTCTTTCTGTTTACGTTTCTCATTTTACCGTTAAGGGTGATAGATTGCGAATATTTATCTTTTGAGCAGTTCGGTTCAATTCGAAATGTTTCATGGTAAAATAGATAGTAGGTCAATTCTTTGTAAAGTGAGGATCTTTTATGCGTTTTTTTGTCTATCTAATTGTTTTCTTCTCGTTTTTTGATTTATTTTCACAGTTGCCGGTCATTAGTCCGTTTGCTACAGGTCTTGGCGTTTCCGCTTTCATCGTTGGATTATCTGTTGGTATTTACTCGTTTGCGAATGTTTTCGGTAATATCATTTCAGGTATTTTGACAGATCGCAGAGGACCATTTTATATTCTATTACTTGGATTGTTCACGTCGGCTTTGTCGTTGTTCTCATATGGATTGATATCTGGTTCTGTTTCACTAATTGGCATTCGATTTTTACACGGCTTGACGGAAGGCTTGATCATTCCTGCTGCCTTCACGTTTCTCGCTAATGGCTCCGAACGTTCCAAGCGTGGAAGGAATGCTGCAATATCGGGTGCATTTGTCGGGCTCGCGGCCATTTTCGGGCCTGCATATAGTGGAATTGTTTCCGTTAAGACAAGCGTCGCGACCATTATGGCCATCAATGGCGCCTTTATGATTCTATTGACAATTGGCGCTATACTATTTTTACGTTCCTTTACATACGTAAGAAAAGTGAAGTCAGCGAAACAAAAAGCGATAAAGCCGTTAGCTTTTTTCCGCCACCCTGGTATCGTCCGGGCATTCCTTGGCGCGTTCTTCTTAATGTTCTCACAAGGTGTATTGGCATTAGTGCTTCCACTAAAAGTAGAACACCTTCACTTTGATGCAAAAATGACCGGAATGCTGTTGAGTGTGTTCGGTCTAGTTGCTGTGTTGATTTTTGTTTTACCGATCAACCGTATTTTTGATATCGCCCGTCCGATGGTCACATTGGCAATCGGCTTGCTATTGATGAGTGGCAGTATGTTGTTCTTATCGCAAGTTGATGAACTATCGTGGATGATGTTGGCAATGGTTGTCTATGGAACTGGGTTCGCATTCCTGTTTCCTTCTATCAACTCGTTGCTAATTGATTCCACAGAACCTGAAACAAGAGGGAAAGCGTACGGGTTCTTCTACGCATTCTTCTCCTTTGGCGTTGTAGTGGGGTCTGGCACTATCGGTATATTAGATTTAGATTTCCATCATGCTTTTATGCTTGCAAGTGCAATTTTGTTGATCGCGGCCATTTTTACATTCATCGGTCTGCGAAAAGATATCCGACCTACAAACTAATATCGAACTCCCCAATAAATTATATGTAAAAGGTATGTCCATCGAGGTCAAAAGACGTTAATGGACATACCTTTTTTGTATGGTTCAAGTTCCTACATGTAGTGCGTATGACTAAGTGATTGGGAATGAAAAGGAGATGCCACAAGAAGTCGTTGCTACACGACTTTCCGGACATCTCCTGTTTTTACGCTTGCTGTGTAGAGAACGAATTAATAATCTCGAGGAACACTTCCCCATAACGTTCAAGCTTCGTTTCGCCTACCCCTTGCACGGACAATAACTCTTCATTAGTGGCAGGCATTTTAGTTACCATATCCCGTAATGTCTTGTCCGAGAAAATAACGAAAGGCGGGACACCAGCTTCCTGTGCTAGTTTTAAGCGCACCGCCCGTAGTTCATTGAATAACGGATCATCTGTTGCGACGACAGTTGTTACCATCTCGCCTTTACGCCAGACTTTTACTTTTCCTAACAACACATCTTTCCCGTCTTCGCTGACGAAAATAGTCGGATAGGGTCCACTTTCCACTTGTAAATAATTCTTTGAAATCAAAAATTCAATGAAATCCGCTACGTCTTTAGCATTGCGCCCTTTCATCAATCCATATGTCGATAGCTCATCGAAGTTCAATTCTTTCAACTTTTTGTTTCTGGATCCTGTAAGTACTTGCGCAACCATCGTCTTACCGAAACGTTGCCCCATACGAATAACACAGGAAAGTACTTTTTGTGTATCGACTGTTACATCAAACTGTTCACGCGTGTCAGTGCAGTTACCGCAACGACCACATTCTTCGACATCCTCTTCGCCAAAATACTTAATAATGTGTTTTTGCAGACAGCCTTCCGTATGGCAGTAATCAACCATCACTTGCATCTTTTTGATTTCATTTGATACACGGGAAGGATCTGGAGATTGTTCAATGAGGAAGCGTTGCGTTAAGACATCTTGCGAAGAGAATAACAAATAACAATCGCTGTCGAGCCCGTCACGCCCCGCTCTCCCAGCTTCCTGATAATAACTTTCCATATTCTTCGGCATTTGATAATGAATGACGTAGCGTATATTCGATTTATCAATCCCCATACCAAACGCGTTCGTCGCGACCATTACGCGTGCGTCTTCCATGATGAAACGATCTTGTTGATGTTGACGTTCATAGTCGGGTAATCCTGCATGATATTTAGCAACCGGAATACCACTTTTCTCAAGTAACAAATATACTTGCTCGACCGCTTTTCTCGTTGCAGCATAAATGATACCTGATTCATTTTTATTTTTCTGTGTGTACTCTTTAACGAATTGATCCCGATTTTGACCTTTTACTACCGAAAATAGTAGATTACTCCGCTCAAAACCAGTTACAACCCGGCTAACAGGAGGTATATGTAATTGCTGGCATATATCATCCTGTACTTCAGGCGTAGCTGTTGCAGTTAATGCAAGAATAATCGGTCGATTACGTAAATAATCAAAAACTCGGTGTATATTACGGTAGCTTGGACGGAAATCATGTCCCCATTGTGAAATACAATGGGCTTCATCGATCGCAATCAGCGGAATCGTCATTTTTTGCAATTGATTGAGAAAGGATTCGGAATCCAATCGCTCAGGTGCTACGTACAACAGCTTATACTTTCCTTCGAGTGCGTTATCCATCGTGCCAAAGTATTCCTCTGACGATAATGTACTGTTAATATACGCCGCTGGTATACCCAACTGATGCAATGCATCGACTTGGTCCTTCATCAAGGAGATCAACGGTGAAATGACAAGAACCGTTCCTTCCATTGCCAATGCCGGTACTTGATAGCAGACAGACTTACCGCCACCTGTCGGCATTACGCAAAGTGAGTCATCACCTTGTAATACTTGTTCAATCACTCGTTGTTGCCCTTCCCGAAATGCTGAATAACCAAAATACTTATCCAATATATCTAACGGATTTTGAATGATCGCTACCACCTCCCTCATTACTAGTTTTTATGATTGAAACAATAAGCGCTCTTCTTCTCGGCTATGTAGCTCATTCACTACGATCAAGCCGTTAAATTTTTGAAGGATTTCAGGTGTCACAGTTGGATCTTCCTCACGTAACGACTCGATGTCTGCAACGAGAATTCGCATCAAATCATGGTCGCGTGTAAGCTGGATAATATCCCGCTCCAGTTCGTGCTTTTCTTCCATAACTTGTTTATAAAAACCTTCTTCTTCGGCATCTGCATGACTGATGACACGCGTCTTCCAATAATCCAGTAAATGATCACAGGCTTGCTGAACCATTTCCGTTTCACCTTGTTCTACATATTCTATTAATTCATCTGTTTTCATTATGGCACCAGATAGTCCACCTTCATGAATCGCTTTATGTGAATGAAGCTGTCTTAATGCAGGTCCTGACATGCTGACCACTCCTTCTAGTTTTTCTTAAGCATAACAGAATTTCTAGGTCAGTGATAGCTTCCTACAATGAAAAGAGCCTTACAGAAAAATTCTCTGTAAGACACTTTTTACACCTTCGCTATACGAATACGACTGACCATCAGCCATGCGAGTATGCACATATAAATCACAAGGTAAGGTGCAATCAAATAAGGGACGACAAAGTAACTTAATGTAAGTAAAACACCCGCTGCTGTTATAGGCAGGCCATAATAGGAACCATCAAACTCTTCTACGTTATAACGGGCTAAACGGACAGCTCCTGCTAAAATATAAAAAATCACAGCGGACAAACCAATCCACATCGTATCAGTCAACGCTGTATCATAGAGTAGAATAGCAGGTGCTACACCAAATGAAACTAAATCGCTAAGTGAATCGAGTTCTTTCCCAAATGCCGACTCTGCATGATAATGCCTAGCTACCATACCGTCGAACCGATCAAATAATGCAGCGAAGAATATGAACATTAGACTCATATGTGCATGGCCTTGAAGCACAAGTAATATCGCTATAATCCCTAAACTTAAATTAAAAAGTGTGATGATATTCGCCAATTGTGATTTTAGTTTAGTATAATCAAAATATCTGAATGAAAACAAGTTACGACCTCCTCGTATACTTCTTTAGTATATGCTTTTAATGAAAGGAAGAAAAGATGAAAACACGTATTTTTAAATCATTTGTAGAACTAACAGGTTCGCCAGTTAGTTCGGCGCTACTAAAAAAATTGACAACTTCTCGAATTAGCAAGCCGCTAATTAAGCCCTTTGCATCATTCTACCATATTCAAGTAGACGAAGCGGAATACAGAATAGAACAATATTCTAGTCTCAATGACTTTTTCACTCGCTCATTACAGGCGGGCAAAAGACCGATCGATAGCAATCCAATGAACTTAATCTCGCCAGTCGACGGTGTATTAAGCGATTCAGGCAACATCGATCCACACCAACAATTTAGTGTAAAAGATAAAACATACAGTCTACATGCATTGCTTGGCGATTCGGAAAAAGCCGAGCGCTATACGAATGGCTATTATTATCTATTCTATCTCTCACCGAGACATTACCATCATTTCCATTATCCTATTTCCGGAACACTTGTGAATCGCTATGCATTAGGTTCTACCTCGTATCCTGTTAATGATCTAGGAATTCGCATGCGTGACAATGTATTTTCTTCCAACCATAGAGTTATTTCGGAACTCTCGACTGATTTCGGACATATTGCAATCGTCAAGGTGGGCGCCTTAAATGTAAACAGTATCCGCATTGCCAATTCTGAAACTACTTGTGTAAAAGGGCAAAATTTTGGTCATTTTGCATTTGGGTCCACTGTTATTTTATTTATCGAACACCATGAGGCATTCCGACCAGAAGAAATGCCTTTTACAGAAGTTCAAGTTGGTGATAGGATCGGAGAGTGGCAATATTAAGTAGATGAGGTTTTCTGATGGAACATCTTCAAGAATATATAGTGCAGTATGGTTATCTGTCGATATTTTTCTTTTTGTCCCTTGGTATTTTCGGGCTTCCTGTGCCCGATGAATTGCTTGTAGCATTCGCTGGTTATTTAACATCAGCGGGAACATTCCAATTTCTATTCACAATAATTTTCACACTATCCGGTGTAATGGTCGGATCCCTGTTCACATATTTGATTGGTAGAAAACTTGGTAAACCGTTGATTCAATGTTTTGGAAAACATTTATTCCTTACACCACATCGTATGCACAAGATCGAGCGATGGTTTATGACCTACGGCTCCTGGACGGTGACATTCGGATACTTTGTTCCAGGCATGCGTCATTTAATCTGCTATATTTCAGGGATGAGCGGCATGAGTATTCACCGCTATGTATTGTTTGCCATACCCGGTGTAATTGTCTCGACAACAGTTTGCTTGTTACTCGGCTATTTCATTCATTTACCTTTTTTCTAAATGACCGGGAGATGAAAACACAAAACATAGTTTCTAGACGTAGTGCCACATCCGCACTATGTTTAGAAACTAAAACGACGATGTCATTTCGGCTAAGAAATGATATCGTCGTTTTTCATGCAATTCTTTATATACCTTGATCCAACACATATAGCTGACGATATCTTCCATTCGTAGCCAATAATTCTTGATGCGTCCCATTCATGATGATTTCACCATTATCCATGAAAATAATACGGTCCATTTTCTCCATGCCTATTAAATGATGTGTGATCCATACAACCGTTTTATGTTCTAATGACTGATGAAGTGTTTCTACAAGGGAGTGTTCCGTTAAGGGATCCAAACTAACCGTAGGCTCATCTAAAATGACGATAGGCGTTTGTTTCAATAAAATCCGCGCCAGTGCAATTCGTTGACGTTCACCGCCCGAGAAACGTTGTCCCGTTTCTTCCATTTGTGTTTTCAGGCCTTCAGGAAGTGTTTGTAAATACTCGTATAAACCGACTTGTTCAGCCACTCGCTGTACATCTTCTAACGTAGCGGATGCATCTCCAAGTTTTATATTGTTTTGAACTGTGGTGGCGAAAAGATATGGCTTCTGATTTAAGACGCTCATAATTTCATATATGGAATCTCCATAGAGTGAAGAAGATTGTCCATTGACATGTACGTGTCCAGTTGTCGGCTGAACGGTACCTAGTAATAGCTGTATTAGAGTAGACTTTCCGGCGCCGCTCTTACCAAGTACCGCAACTTTTTCTCCTGGTTGAATCGTGAGTGTAATATTTTGTACTGCATTTTCTTTTTGACTTTCATAACGATAACTTACATTGTCGAGGACTATAGACACTTGATCTACATTACCTAGCTCCATTGGAATTTGTTCCTCTAAAGTATTTTGCTGATGTATAGTGTCGACTCTCTGCAATGAAGCTTCATAAGCAGGTAAACGCTCAATCGCAAATGACACGGGAATCAACCCTTCTAAAATAGGCAACGTAACCAATGTAAATGCAGCGATATACGTGGGTGCCAACGAACCGGCTGCCGCTTGTTGTCCTGCCCAAATACCAACGATTAAGACCAGTAAACCAGAGAAAATTTGCAATTGCATTGTACGCGATTGTTGCCAATAGACTAATTTTTTATCAATAGCATGACTTGCATGACTTTCTTCTTTAAACGAAGCAAGAAATTGTTCTTTCCTACCGCTGATGATCCAATCCCGCAAACCAAAAATACCTTCTGTCATCGTGTTATATAATTGACTGTGAAGTTTTTTCGACTGCAGCTGATTTTTCTTCATCATATACAGGGAAAGCATAGGATAAACGAACGTCACGATCGCTAGTAAAACAGCCATAATGAGCGCAAATTTCCAATCATAAATAGCTAGTACAATCACCGAGAAACTGAATAGGAATAATCCGATGACGGTAGGAAACAACGTACGGATATACACATCCTGTAAATGTTCAATATCATCCGCTAGCGCACCGAGTAGATCGCCTGTTTGAAAACGCGAACGAATAAATAATGCTTGCGGCTCCAGAACGTGATATAACTGCACGCGCATATCGGCAATAATTTTCAATACGGCATTGTGTCCGAGCAGACGCTCTACATATCGTAAGGCAGCACGCGAAATACCAAATGTGCGGACTGCCACGATCGGAATATACACGAGTAAGATCGTTTCAGGTCTTTCCGATGTACGAGATATTAAATATCCTGATGTGAAAGTCAACATCGCAGCTGAAAGAATAGTCAGTGTTCCGAGCAGTATAGTAGATAGTATCGTTTTATTATATTTACGGGCGTAAGGAAGTATATGTTGTCGGTACAAGTTCATATAGCATAACCCCTTCCACGCGCTTCAAGTAAACGACAGTAAGCTCCGTCTTGTTTTATTAATTGTTCATGGGCGCCCGATTCTACCACTTTACCGTTTTCAAGGACTACGATGGTATCCATTTCCTTCATCCAATGAATCCGATGGGTAGCAAACACTACGAGTTTATCTTCAAGAAGCGGTAAAATCATTTGCTTTAATTCATGCTCAGTTTCAATATCTAAATGCGCGGTCGGCTCATCGAATAATAAAATTTGACGACGTTGTAGTAACGAACGAGCTAGCGCAATCCGCTGCTCTTCCCCACCGCTCAGCACTCTCCCACCCGCTCCGATCCGTTCTTCATAACCCGCAGGAAATGTTGCGATCAATCGATCTAGACCTACACGCTCCGCGGCGTCTTGTACTTCCTGCAATGTAGCATCCGGTTCATAAAAGCGAATATTTCCGATTACAGTATCCGGAAAAATCGTAGGATGTTGTGGAATATAGGCAATTTGTTTTTGCCACTCCAATGTGGCTAGGTGCGGCAATTCTTGTCCGTCCAGTACGCAACTTCCGTCAGTAGGTAGCGTGAAACCTGACAAGACATCAACTAGTGTCGATTTCCCTGCACCTGAATGGCCAATGACGCCTACTTTTGTGAACCCTTTTAACTCCAAATCTAAACCTTCAAAAATAATCTGTTCATCGATTTTGACTTCGACATTGCGTAATTCCAACTTCGACTCATCATTCCAAGTAGCAATCGGCGAATCTATGACTGGTGGCAGAATCGTTTTCTCTTCCAAGATACTGTGGATTTGTAAGCTTGCGTCTTTGCCGTCGGCTGTCGCGTGAAAGTCATTTCCTAATTCTCTAACAGGCGAGAAAAATTCTGGCGCTAGAATCAAAATAATAAGTGACGGTTCAAGAAGAATCTGTCCATTAATCAATCGAAGTCCAAGTTCAACCGCCACTACCGCAACCGAAAGGCTGGCAAAAAAATCCAATGAAAACGAAGACAGAAACGCATAGCGCAAAGATCGATTCGTTGCAATACGATACTTGTTACTAACTATAGCAATGGATTGCTCATGCGCTCGGCTACGCCCCAAGTATTTCAGTGTTACAATTCCCCGTAATGAATCGACAAAGTGCCGAGATAGTAAACGGTACGTATCCATCTGTTCATCAATTTTCTTCTTAGAAACGAGTCCGATAAGAATGAGAAATATGATAAGAATCGGTAACACTATAATGAGCGTCACAGCGGACATAATATCGAGAGTAAAGATATAGACTACAATGACGAACGGAACTAAAGCCATCGCTAACGTCCGTGGTATAAGCAATTCTAAATACTTTCTGAACTTCGGGACACCTTCCAAACCGAGTGTCACCAAATGTCCCGAACCATATTTCCCAACTACTTGAGGGCCAAGATCAAAGATTTTCTTCAATAATTGTTGCTCATAATCCTTTGCTGTCCTATCGGCAAATCCATACGAAATACGCTCTTTTGCCCATTGAATCACATGACGCAAACTGTTGGCTACGACGAAAATCACAAATGATCGAAGCGCTTCACTCCAGTCTGCACCTTGGAACAATTGTGTGATGGCTTTTGCTAAATAAATCGCTTGAACCACAATGGCGATGGACTGAACTACAGTAAGTAGTCCAATCCATGCCATCACTTGTTTACTTCCTTTGTATTGAAGCAAGTATTTATCCATTAGTATTCTAGATGCTCCTTATCACCTGTCAACCGTTTACGGAACACATAATAACTCCAAATTGTATACGCCAAAACGATTGGCACCATAGTAAACGCTACGATCGTCATGATTTTCAATGAATAGTCTCCTGAAGCCGCATCTGCAATCGACATATTAAATGCAGGATCCAGTGAACTGATCATCACATTCGGGAATAGCGCGATGAAAAAGCTTGCCATGATAATGATCAATACTAAACCAGTCATCGTAAAACTTAGTCCTTCTCGTTTCGTTTTCAAGAAGAAGAACAGTAATCCGTATAATACGATGGCCAGACTATACAGCGGGATTAGAATAGCCCCATGATCTGTAAGAGCATCTGTGTCCAAATGCGTGAAGATCATAAACAGTACTAGAAACACACCCGTTAATGCATACACTTTACGCGCTGCTGTATTTGCCCGCTCACGTAAATCGCCTACCGTTTTCAAACCGATGAACAGCAATCCATGCAGATACGATAACAAAACAAACGTCACGCCGCCAATCATTGTGTAGACATTTACGAAATCGGTAAAGGCCGCATACATGTTCATGTCTCCATCAATCGGTAATCCACGAATTAAACTCGTGAAGAAAACTCCAAAAAGGAAAGGCGGTAAAATACTACCGATGAATACCGCCCAGTCCCACGTCTTGACCCAAGCTTTCGAATCGACTTTATTACGAAACTCGAATGCCACCCCTCGTATGATGAAGGCTAGCAATAAGACGACGAATGGTAAATAGAATCCACTAAAAGCGGTTGCATACCAGTGTGGGAATGCGGCAAACATCGCACCACCCGCAGTAATTAGCCATACTTCATTAGCATCCCAAACGGGTCCGATTGTATTCATGACGACCCGTTTTTCCAAATCATTACGCGCCAGGAACTTTGTACTCATTCCCACACCGAAATCGAATCCTTCTAGGAAAATAAATCCTATGAATAAGACAGCGATTAATATAAACCAAATATCACTTAATGGCATGTCCTGCACCTCCTGTTTCAAACGGATCTGTTGCCGATACATCCTCTTCCGGTTGTTCATCCGGACCTCGCTGGATGAACTTCACGAACAATATGACCATGATGATTCCGAGGATCGTATAGATTGTGGAAAAGGAAATAAGTGAAAACAGAATCTGGCCTGCTGAAACATTGGGTGAAATACCGTCAACCGTTTTCATTAAACCGTTTACTACCCAAGGTTGTCGTCCCATTTCAGACATAATCCAACCAAATGAATTCCCAATAAACGGTAGGAAGATCCCCACTACTAGAAGTCGTAGGAACCAAACGGATTCTACAATTTTCTTTCGGAACATCAGGAACAAACCAAGTGCGCCTAATCCAAGTAATGTACCACCTGTGACAACCATTATACGGAAGCTCCAGAATGTCGTTTTTACAGGTGGAAGATATTCCCCTTCCCCATGCTTATCAATCATTTGTTGTTCAAGTGCGTTCATACCTTGCACTTTCCCTTTAAACTCACTGTATGTTAAATAACTCAACATATAAGGTATATCAATACGTTTAGTTGTCTCTCGATTTTCCACATCAATCTTTGCAAATAATGTCCATGCGGCCGGATCACCACTATCTTCCCATAGCGCTTCTGCAGCAGCCATCTTCATTGGTTGTGCATGCATCAAGTACTGAGCTTGTGAGTGACCCGTAAATGCAATTCCAAGTCCTGATAACATACCGATGACCAGTGAAATCGCCAAAGACTTTTTAAAGAAGTCGACATGACGTTTCTTGATCAAATACCATGCGCTGACGCCTACTACGAAGAATGCACCTGTAGCAAAACTTCCGAAAATCGTATGTGGGAAAGCAACCCATAATTTTTCATTAGTCAGCAAGGCCACCACGTCATTCATTTCCGCACGGCCATTTTGTAATACATAGCCTGTTGGATTTTGCATGAACGAGTTCGCTGCTAATATCCAGAATGCAGACATGACCGTCCCGATAGAAACTAACCAAATACAAGCTAAATGTAATTTCTTCGGGAGTTTATTCCAACCGAAAATCCAAATTCCAATAAATGTAGATTCTAAGAAAAATGCCAATAGAGCTTCTACAGCAAGTGGAGCACCAAAAATATCTCCAACAAATCTAGAATAGGCGGACCAGTTCATTCCAAATTGAAACTCTTGAATGATTCCGGTCACTACACCAATCGCGAAGTTTATTAGAAAGAAAACACTCCAGAACTTCGTCATTTTTAAGTAAATTTCATCTTTCTTCACTACATACATCGTTTGCATGATCGCGATAATCAGCGCCAGGCCGATGGACAAAGGGACGAAAATGAAATGGAACAATGTAGTAGATGCGAATTGAATTCTCGCTAATAAGACTTCTTCCATCATTTTTGTTAATCTCCTTTCGAACTGTGGTTCTATTACCTAGAATAACGCAGAACAAAAAATAGTTCGTGAACTATGTACGATATTCCTGTTACAAATCTGCAAACTTATGACCAAATTGTCTATAAGTTATGGCGGCTTTGTAACAACGCGTAAAAGAGTGCGGTATGATTGGGTTTCAGTGGTATTCCTAACTAGATTTGCAAGTAGTAGACAGAGATTTCTGGTGTAAAGGGGACTTGCCAATTGACGTTCATTGTCGGGGAAATGAGCGGTTGACGAGTATAATAGAGCGGGTGCGAAGTAGCTATGAGCGATTGTAACGTGCCTTTGAGCGATTGCGGAGGAACTATGATCGGTTGCCGAAAGTTATGAGCAGTTAAGCCGTTACTATGAGCTTTTGTAAAATCTATGGCTCCTTACACCGTATGGCATTCTTTGAAAATACAAAAAAAAACGACCTACTCCCCTTTAGTAGGAAGCAAGTCGTTTTATCAGATGTTATCTATTACTTTCACAATCTCCTCATAATCTGGATGTCCTTTATGAAGATATATAATGAAGTGATCTACGTTGATCACGGCCAACTGCTCTGTCTTACTGCCGATATAGACAGGAAGATTTCCTGTCTCTTCAACTATTTCAAGTCGTTTGTCAGATGGATCTAGTTTATAGAGATGCAATGGAAGTAAAGCATCCCCATTGATCGTTACGATCATGCCACTTTCCGCTCTGAACATATCAATCGCAGCTTCAGCGGGTTCGCCTACAGTGAAACCTGCCTGCTCCAGCTGACTTACGACATTCTGATATAACTCTTCATCTTCAACAGCCGCCACAATCACTTCCTCTTGTTCTAGAATGACAGGAGATGGTTCAGGTGTTTTTTCTGGCGTTGCGCTTTGTTCTTTCGTGCTGCATGCGACTAACACTATTGATAAACAGCTTAGTACTATAGCATAAATAAACCACTTTTTCATAGTGCTCATATATTGATATCCTTTCTACGTGAAACTTTTTCTATCATGATTATACATCATTCTACTATAATACTTAATCTAAATCGTATTTCTAGACAAATAGTTGGCAACAAATTATGATGAATATACAGTACATAATAACCTGTACCTATTAATAATCATTATTAGTTTATAATAATTATAAATAAGCCTTTCTTTTAGTATTAGGCTTTGATACAATTATATTCATAGTTTGCAAACCAACAACTGAGGAGGAATGTATTTTGACTAATAATGATAATAATTCTCAAAAAAGAAAATTGACAACGGCTGCGGGAGCACCAGTAGTTGATAATCAAAACTCTATGTCCGCTGGTCCAAGAGGTCCCCTTCTATTACAAGATGTATGGTTACTTGAAAAATTAGCACATTTTGATCGCGAAGTTATTCCTGAGCGTCGTATGCATGCAAAAGGATCTGGAGCATACGGCACCTTCACTGTAACGCATGATATTACAAAGTATACGAAAGCAAAGTTATTTTCCGAGATTGGTAAACAGACGGAGATGTTCGCACGCTTCTCGACAGTTGCAGGCGAACGTGGTGCAGCCGATGCAGAGCGCGACATCCGCGGTTTTTCTTTGAAGTTCTATACTGAAGAAGGAAACTGGGATATGGTCGGAAATAATACACCTGTATTCTTCTTCCGCGATCCTTTGCAATTCCCAGACTTGAATCACGCAGTCAAACGTGATCCACGTACAAACATGCGCAGCGCAACAAACAACTGGGATTTCTGGACTGGACTTCCTGAAGCACTCCACCAGATCACGATCTTAATGAGCGACCGAGGTATTCCCCGTTCATACCGCGAAATGCATGGATTTAGTAGCCATACATTCAGTATGATCAATGAAAACAATGAACGTCACTGGGTTAAGTTCCATTTCCGTTCCCAGCAAGGTATCCAAAATATGACAGATGAAGAAGCTGCAGCGACTGTTGCAACGGATCGTGAAAGTTCTCAACGCGATTTGCTGAGTAACATTGACAATGGCAATTTCCCTAAGTGGAAAATGTACATTCAAGTTATGACAGAAGAAGAAGCAATGGAAATGCCGTATAATCCATTCGATTTAACGAAAGTTTGGTATAAAAAGGACTTCCCTTTAATTGAAGTCGGTGAATTCGAATTGAACCGTAACCCTGAAAACTACTTTGCTGAAGTAGAGCAAGCTGCGTTTACACCAGCCGCGGTCGTTCCAGGCATTGGGTTCTCACCTGATAAAATGTTGCAAGCCCGTCTGTTCTCTTATGGTGATGCGCAACGTTACCGTTTAGGTGTCAATCATCATCAGATTCCTGTTAACGCTCCAAAATGTCCGTTCCACAGCTTCCACCGTGATGGGGCAATGCGTGTTGATGGTAATAAGGGCTCTACTCTTCACTATGAACCAAACAGCTATGGTGAATGGCAAGAGCAGCCAGACTTTAAAGAGCCGCCACTAAAAATTCATGGCGACGCAGACCACTGGGACTTCCGTGAAGATGACGATGACTACTTCACACAGCCTGGAAAGCTATTTAATATTTTAAATCTAGAAGAGCAGCAACGTCTGTTCGAGAATACGGCACGAAATATGGGTGACGCACCGAAAGAGATCAAAATCAAGCATATCCGTCACTGCTACCTGGCAGATCCGAAATACGGTGAAGGTGTAGCGAAAGCATTGGATATTCCCATGGCAGATGTGGATATAGAAAATACAACAACGATTGTAGAAGAATAACATCATATGAAAAACCGCTTGGAGAGTTTACTCCAAGCGGTTTTTACATTCTACTTACGCTTTATCGCCTACGCCATTTAATATATTAGCAATCAAAAGTCCAAGAACAACCGCAATAACACTCATGACAAATGGCGTACCACTTTCAGGCATGCCTGGATAAATCACAAAGACCGACCCGATGATTAATCCTATGATTACGGCAAACATTCCGGTATGGAAATTAGAAAGCAGGTAGCGTATTAGTTTACTGCTGATTATAAACCCAACAACGATACCACAACCTGTCGCGATAATAATCGGTATATTAAAGTCTGAAATAGCCGTAATGACTGTCGCATAAACGCCTAGTAACAGTAAAATGAAAGACCCACTAATACCTGGCAACAGCATCGCCATACTACCTGCCCATCCCGATAAGAAAAGAATGATGGTATTTTTCACTGTTAGATGGGTAATAGATATAGGATCAATAGGGTTCATAAAAGCGGTAGAAGCTAATGCCGCTGCCACTATTACCATCAAAACAATATGACGGAATTTAAAGTTCGTTCTCAGTCCCGCTTGCTTTGAAACAAATGGAATGACACCAACAATTAACCCTAAAAATAAGTATTGGGTAGGTTCGTGATAATGCTTTAGTAAATATGAAATAACTTTACTGAATAGAATGATCGTCGCACCCATTCCGATACCAAGCGGAATGAGGAAACCAATATGCTTCTTCCAGTCCTTACTAAAAAAACCACTTATTGAAATAAGCAACTGATCGTAGATGCCTAATATAAATGCAATCGTTCCGCCACTTACTCCGGGAACCAGATCACTGATGCCCATCAAAAAACCGCGGTATAAATTTCTCCATTCCATGCTCGTTGTTCCTCCAATGATTTCATTCCGTATAGTATATCATGCTGTGCTGCACTAATTACAGTTCACCATTATTTATTTTCCCTATATGTTACAGCTATTTGGACAGAATATAAATTTCTGTCTATCAATAGGACTGTACAAAACAAAAGTTGTTCCATTGTTAGACAAAAACAATGGAACAACTTCTCATTAATAATTATCCATTTCAGATACTGTCACGAATTTATAGCCTTGAGACTGCAGATTTTCAAGTACCGCCTCCAGACCATCTGCAGTCGATTCATGAATATCATGCATTAAAATTATACTGCCTGCACGCGCATCTTGTGCAACATGTTCTAATATCAGTTCGGGGTCATGATGATCCCAGTCCAATGTATCCACATTCCATAAAACGACAGGTAATTTCGTGCTTTCCCGTACGCGATCATCTACAGCACCATATGGAGGTCTGAAAACAGTTGCTGGGTGTCCGATGATCGCTTCAATGATATCGGAAGTCCCTTTCACTTCACTTTGAAGTGCCACGTCAGTAAGCTCCGTCAAGGTAGGATGATTCCATGAGTGGTTACCTATCTCATGCCCAGCTTCTGCCACTTTCTTAGCAATTGAAGGATATGAATGAACTCTGTTGCCGAGCATAAAAAAGGTAGCTTTTGCGTTATATTTCTTAAGTGTCTCCAAAATTCTTAGTGTATAAATTGGATCGGGACCATCATCAAACGTCAAAGCAATAGTCTTTTCCTTTTTAGTGTCATCAGTTGCAACTTGAAATTCCTTTGCTAAGAATGGATTCAATTTTCGTAGTGGGATTTCCACAGTTGCCGGTCCAGCTTGCCTTTTTGTAAATTCACCTGTCCCAAAGTATAGAAATAATGAATCATCTGTTAAGGCATAGTTGCGATAGTTTACCCACATAGGTTCAGTAGGTTGCCATACACTTTCCTTAATCACATCACCTTCTAGCAAAGGACTTTGATGGATTTCATCACGCACTACACTCGCCATTCGTTTTAGCTTTTCCAGATTATGATCCACAATATCTTCAATCTTGAGTTCTTCTCCTGTTTCAGGATTGATATGAAATGTTTGTATTTTCATTTGACTATCTTGATCAGCAAAGTACGTAACAGCACGCATAACAAAAGAATAGTTTCCCGAAAGGTGCTGAAGCGTTTCAAAAGATACATCTAACTTGGACACTCTATTTTCCTTTTGTTGTTCATTGGCATAGGTTTTTTTCAATTGATCCACATAGTCCAACACTTGCTTATTAAAGCCATCGTATTCTGTTTGAGGATAACGAATGGTAAAAGGATACCGTGAGTCTTTAGGTATCTCCGTAAACATTTTAATACCTGGATACGGCGATATAATCGACTCAACCGACACTTCTTGTTTTGGCGCAGGTATAATTTCTTGTATTACGTGTTTAGGAGAGGTGGTATCTTTAGTCTTCATTACATTCACTATTAATAGTAGCGTAATAGATAGTAAAGTGATGATCGTGATGATTAATGCACTATCGATCCATGATGATCGACGTCTTTTATTTGTATCTTTCATGAAAGGACTCCTTTACTACACACTCGCCAGCATGGATGATAAATTACAGTTTACTAGCAATAGGATTACTATACCCTTTACGTTCCAAAAGTATTCTGTATTCCACCTTAATATTTTACAATCTGCTACCTTTAATTTCAATTGAATTATATGAAGGTTTTTCCATCTCCTAGTATACAACAAATCCATGATGATACGAAATTGTGTGTAGTGGTGTGTTGCCTTTAAAAAAGATTTTTATGTGAAATAGCTTTTTGAATCCTTTTCTCGAAAATAAAATTATGCTATACTATTCTGGGCCCGATTCTTGCAAAATCGGGTTCAAGGGACACACTATCCCTTTGTACACACCGATCTCGGCTGTTGTCTATTGCAAAGATCAAACAGAAGGCGGTAATTTACATGGAAAAGAAAGACTATCGAGTATTATTGTTTTATAAGTATGTAACAATAGAGGAGCCTGAAGAGTTTGCGGCTTCACATTTGGAATTCTGTAAAGAAACTGGATTAAAAGGACGTATTCTTATCGGTGCAGAAGGCATCAACGGTACTTGTTCAGGAACAATCGAACAAACGGATGCGTATATGGAGCATATGAAAGCTGATCCACGTTTTGCTGATGTGTGGTTTAAAATTGATGAAACAGACGGTCACGCATTCAAAAAAATGCACGTTCGCTTCCGTCCAGAGATTGTCAATCTCAGCTTACCTGAAGATGTCAATCCCTTAGAACTTACAGGTGAATATTTGGAGCCTGAAGAGTTCTTAAAACAAATGCAAGATGAGAACACTGTTGTTTTGGATGCTCGTAATGATTATGAGTATGACCTAGGTCATTTCCGTGGTGCAATACGCCCGGATGTCGAAAACTTCCGTGATCTTCCTGAATGGGTAATGGAAAACAAAGAACAGCTTGAAGGCAAGAAAATTCTTGCATATTGTACGGGCGGGATTCGTTGTGAGAAGTTCACTGGCTGGTTGAAACGTGAAGGATTTGAAGATGTAGCACATTTGCACGGCGGTATCGTTTCTTACGGTAAAGACCCTAAAGCAAAAGGACAGTTATGGGACGGTCAATGCTACGTATTCGATGAGCGTATCGCAGTTCCGATCAACCAAGTAGAGCACGTCATCGTAGGACGCGACCATTTTGACGGCACACCTTGTGAACGCTATGTAAACTGTGCAAATCCTGAGTGTAATGCAAAAATTCTATGCTCAGAAGAGAATGAACATTTCTATATGCGCAGTTGTTCAGACGACTGCCGCACACACCCTCGTAACCGTTATTTTGTAGAACACGATATGACAGTGGATGAATACGACGCACGAATGGCCAAAATTACAGCATCACGTGCTCATGAAACCATTTCTTAATACACGAACAGCCAGCATCCTTTTATAGGAAGCTGGCTGTTTGCTTTTATATGTAACGAGTTACCTACTTTTCATATATTTTCTTCCTGAATTCAACCAAACTTTCCTGCTATATAATCTTTCGTTTCGGAAAATAATGGGTAAGTGAAAAGTGTTGCTGTCTGTCCATACTCTTTTACTTCTCCATTTAGGAAGAAAGCTGTGAAATCGGATATTCGCGCAGCTTGTTGCATATTATGCGTTACGATAATGATCGTATAGCGCTCTTTTAATGTTCGGATCAAGTCTTCTACTTTGGCGGTAGAAATGGGATCAAGAGCTGAAGTAGGTTCATCCATTAATAAAATCTCTGGCTTGGTCGCTAATGTTCGTGCAATCGTTAACCGTTGCTGTTGTCCGCCCGAAAGACCGGTAGCGGGATGATCCAAGTGATCTTTTACTTCATCCCATAAAGCAGCGGCGCGCAGATTCTCTTCTACGATCTCATCCAATACTTTTTTATTCCTTTCTCCATGAGTACGGGGTCCATATGCAATGTTTTCATAAATTGAGAACGGAAAGACCGACGCATGTTGAAATACCATTCCTACTTTTTTTCGCAATTCCACTGGATCAATAGATGGTTCCGTTATACTTTCATTACCAATCCAAATTGCCCCTTCTGTCCTCACTCCGGGAATCAGATCATTCATACGGTTCATTGTCCGCAAAAAAGTTGATTTTCCACATCCCGATGGTCCGATAAGTGCCGTAATTTTCTTCTCTTCTAACTTCAGATTGATATTTTTTAATGCATGGTGGGTACCATAATAAAATTGTAGATTTTCTGTTTGGATGACTGATCGTTCGATAGTTTCCACTACATTCATTTCAATCTCCCCTATCCAATGTGTCCATTTATATAATGTGCCGTTTGTTCATGAATTGGATTAGTAAAAATCTGTTCAGTGGATCCATGCTCAATGACACGCCCCATATAAAAATACGCTACTTCATCCGAAACACGTGCCGCTTGTTGCATATTATGTGTGACGATCACGATCGTATAATCTTTTTTTAATTGTGATATCAGTTCTTCGATTTTTGCGGTCGACACGGGATCAAGTGCAGATGCAGGTTCATCTAGTAATAAAACGCTCGGTTGCATTGCAAGTGCTCTGGCAATACAAAGTCGTTGTTGTTGCCCACCAGAAAGGCGTAAAGCGGATGTATGTAGTTGATCTTTTACTTCTTCCCACAGTGCTGCTTTTTTTAGATTCTCTTCTACAACTCCTTGTAATTTTCGCTTGTCCTTCACTCCGTAGCGCATAGGTCCAGCTGCAACATTCTTAAAAATAGATTTGGCAAACGGAACAGGTCTTTGAAATACCATTCCAATCTCTTTGCGTATTTCATGTAAATTCACATTGGGTGAATGCAAGTCTACTCCTTCATAATAAATTTTTCCTTCCGTACGACATGAGTCTATTTCATCATTCATGCGATTAATAGAACGCAGGAAAGTTGATTTCCCACATCCCGACGGACCAATCAATGCCGTAACGGATTGTTTTGGGAATGATAGACTGACTTCATTAACAGCACAATGCCCACCATAATATACTGATAAATCGGTAGTTTGCAACACTGAACTGCGTTGAAAATCAGGACTATCCACTACTTTAACTCTATTCGTTTTCATTTTGACAGGCTGTAAAGCGACCGATTGCATACATATCCTCCTTTAATTGGCACCCATTTTTTTAAACATCAAATTCCCGATAAAGCGTGATGTGAAATTAAAGAATAAAATCGAGATGATCAATAATGCCGCTGCTCCGTCAGAGATTGCTGCTGCGTCTGGCATAATACCTTCACCGTTAATTTTCCAAATGTGAACGGCCAATGTTTCAGCCGGCCTAAATGGATTTAAAGGAGATGTTGGGGACAACGGATTCCAATTGGTGAAATCTATAATCGGTGTGCTCATTCCTGCTGTGTAAATCAAAGCAGCCGCCTCACCGAATACTCTTCCTGATGCTAATATGACACCCGTCACGATGCCAGGAAGTGCTGCTGGAAGTATGATGGTCGTAATCGTTTCCCATTTTGAAAAACCAAGCGCCCATCCTGCTTCGCGTTGTGATTTCGGTATGTTACGAATAGATTGTTCTACAACTCGTACGAGCAAAGGGAGATTGAATAGTGAAAGTGCAAAGGCACCGGATAAAATCGAAAAACCCCAGCCCATATACAAAACGAAAAAGAGGAATCCGAATAATCCTACTACTATAGATGGTAATGAAGATAGCACTTCAATCAATACGCGAATACAACGAATGATCCAGTGGTCCCTCGCATACTCAGCTAAATAAATCCCTGCACCAATCGCAATCGGCACTGCAATCATCAGTGTCAAAACGAGTAAATAAAAGGAGTTAAATAATTGAGGTCCCACTCCGCCACCTTCTTTGAAAATCTGAGGAGGTGTCGTAATGAATTGCCAGCTCAGCTGAGGAATACCTTTTACAAAGACAAATCCAAGCAAGCCTGCCAAAACTGTAATGATGATGCCTACAATGACGTATAGCCCAGCCGTAGCGAGCCGATCTGTACTTTTAGCTGACATTACGTACTTTTCCCCTTTCCAATCATTCGTACTATAATCGTGAAGAATAGCGACATCAGTAAAAGTATAAGCGCGAGTGACCAGAGCGCATTATTTTCCACTTGTCCCATCACTGTATATCCCATGCCCATTGTTAAAATACTAGTAATCGTGGAGGCTGGTTCAAATAATGAATGTGGAATGACAGACGCATTCCCAATAACCATCTGAACTGCTAGAGCTTCACCAAATGCTCGCGCCATTCCGAAAATGATAGCCATCAGTAGGCCAGGTTTCGCAGTTTTCAATACAACTTTACAAATCATTTGCCATCTGGTTGAACCTAGCGCCAGCGATGCTTCACGCAATGAACGTGGAACTGACTGAATAGCGTCTAGTGCTAAACTCGTGACTGTCGGTAAAATCATGACAGATAACACAATAGTACCCGCTGCGATACCAAATCCGCTACCTGGAAATAGATCGCGTAAAAAAGGTACGACGACACTTAATCCAATAAATCCATAAACAACTGAAGGAATACCTACTAACAACTCGATCACAGGCTGCATGATTCTCTTACCTGCATTTGGCGCAATCTCGCTCATGAAAATGGCTGCGCCAATCGCAAGTGGTCCAGCAATTAAAGCGGATATTCCTGTAATCGCCAATGAACCTACTATAAATGGCAAGGCCCCGATAATAGGTTTGCCTAGGGAATTTACTTCCGCTGGGTTCCACGTCGTACCTGTAAAAAAGTCTTTCACACTACCATCATTCATAATGAATGTAGATAAACCTTTTGAAAAAACTAGAAATAGAATGGCTGCAGTGATGGCTGCAGTCAAGACCACTGCGAGGAAAGTAAGCGATTTTCCGAATCGCTCTGTACGCATTTTACTACTTTTTCTGTACAATGGATGTTCTATCTCTTTGATCGTCTTCGCCATCATGTACGCTCCTTTCGAGATAGGAGGAATTTACACGTTTCTATCATTTATTTGTAACAGTTCCTTCCGCATCTCGCTCTACTTGCATCCCCGTTACCGGTAAGTAGTCCATTTCAGGTAGTATAGTTTCCTGTACCTCATCGGAAAGTATATAATCGATCAAGTCTTTTGCGAGACCCTTTGCTTCTCCATTTGTATACATATGCTGGTAAGCCCAAATTTCCCATTTATTTGATTCAACATTTTCTTGGTTTGGCGTCACGCCATTAACCCGTAGAGCTGTAGTCGTTTCATCGAAGTAAGAAAATGCTAAGTAGCTGATTGCTCCCGGCGTTTCACTGACAATTTTTCGTACCGTACCCGAAGAATCTTGTTCTTGTGCCTCGAGTGGTTGTTTTCCTTGCAATACTAATGCTTCAAAAGTAGCGCGTGTTCCGGATCCTTTTGCACGGTTGATCACCATTATTTCTTGATCCACCCCGCCAAGCTCTTTCCAGTTTGTGATTTCTCCTGTAAAGATTCCAATCAATTCTTCAGTCGTAACATCTTCTACACCCGTTTCTGGATGACTTACTGGACCCATTCCAACCACCGCAACTTTATGGTCGACTAAGCTACCCGCGTCCACGCCTTCTTTTTCTTCCGCGAATATATCCGAGTTTCCAATATCTACTGCCCCTTCGCTAATTTTACTTAACCCAGTACCGCTTCCTCCACCTTGGACATTTATAACCGAGCCTGGATTTTTTAACGCAAACTGCTGTGCTGCAGCTTCAACTAAAGGTTGTAGTGCACTAGACCCTACTGCTGTGATGGGTTCAGTTTGTTGTTTGGCTTCTTCCTTTTCACCATTACTTGCTTTCGGACTACTACAAGCTGCGATCAACCACGTACAAAGTAAAACAAATGCCAATACAGTTATTCGATTACGTTTCCTCATCACTGTGCCCCCTAAGATATTTTGTTTAAGTAGTAACTTTCTACTGCTTCTTTACTATAAACAATGAATATTAAAGGCTGATGGATGAAACGTAAAGGTTGTGTAAAGGTTGTGTGTAGAAAGATCATTCCCTGGATCTCTGTAATATAAAAAGCCAAAGACACAACCCTGTATGGATTCGTCTTCAGCCTTCGTATGTATCTAAAATATTCAGTTTATCTCTTCTTCAAATTTATAACCAAATCCTCTGACAGTCTTAATATAGACCGGACTTTTTGTATCTCGTTCAATTTTCTCCCTAAGGTGACTAATATGAACATCTACGATACGAGAATCTCCAGTGTAGTCATAATTCCATATCGCATTTAGCAACTGCTCACGGTGTAGTACTTTACCTGAATGTCGCATTAAGTATAAAAGTAGTTCAAATTCTTTTGGAGTCAATTCTAAAGGGCTTCCATCCAAAAAGGCTTCAATTCGATCTGGATAAACTAGTAAACGTCCATGACTTAGTTCCGTTCCCAGTTCTTTTTCTTGTGTAGAATTCTGTAACTCAATTCTGCGCAAGATGGCTTTCACACGCGCAAGCACCTCTCGTGGACTAAATGGTTTTGTTAGGTAGTCATCTGCTCCAAGTTCGAGCCCAAGCACTTTATCAAATTCATCGCCCTTCGCCGTCAACATTAAAATAGGTGTATGAATTTTTTCCTGACGAAGTTTCTTGCATACGTCCATGCCATCCATGCCAGGTAGCATAATATCGAGCAACAATAAATCTGGTTCTTCGGAAAGCGTCATAGAAATTGCTGTATTGCCATCTCGTGCTATGCAAACGGTGTATCCTGCCTGCTCCAAGTTGTATTGCAAAAGAGTAGCTATCGATTGTTCATCTTCCACAACCAAAACCTTTTTCATCTGGTTAGCTCCTTTACGACTAGTTCATTAATTTTTCAGAAAGTCTACGTCTCTACTCTACTTTGACGTCAAGAAAATGTCCACTCAAATCGATAATTGTTCTATATAGTTGGTGATATATTCAAATGAACAAACTTGATCTGTTGCTATATAGAAGGTTGAAGTTTTCTTCTCAGTGCAATTGATTGACATCGGTACTGCATCCTAGTACCCTTAAACTTAAGCTTACTTTTAGTTAGTTTAACAGTTGAAATGTACATGAAAACAGGAGGAATTACTATGACACTAGAGATGCAAAGAGAAATTCATTTAGCTAACAGACCGAAAGGCTTGCCTACTATGGACACTTTCAATTTTGTGGAAAAGCCTGTGCCTCAACTTAAAGATCATGAAGTTCTGGTTCGTACGCTATATGTATCAGTTGACCCATACATGCGAGGAAGAATGATAGATGCGAAATCTTATATCCCCCCATTTAAGTTGGATGAAGTGATTGCCGGTGGCGTCGTTGGCGAAGTCACGAAATCTACTTCTAATTTATTTAAAGCTGGAGATGTTGTTGTGGGTAACTTGAATTGGGCAGAATACACGGCCGCTTCCGAGAAAGAAGTTCGTAAAATCGATCCCAACATTGCCCCCATTTCTACACATTTAGGGATCCTTGGCATGACAGGTCTCACTGCATACTTCGGGTTACTTGATATCGGTAAACCACAACCAGGTGAAACAGTCGTCGTTTCTGGTGCCGCTGGCGCAGTCGGTTCGGCAGTAGGCCAAATCGCCAAAATGAAAGGTGCCAAAGTGATAGGAATTGCAGGTTCACAAGAAAAGATCGAGTACTTAAAAAATGAGCTCGGCTTTGATGAGGCAGTCAATTATAAACTGGATAGCTTTAAAGAAGACTTGGCCAAAGCTGCAACTGACGGTGTGGATGTCTATTTTGACAATGTCGGTGGCGATGTGACAGATGCAGTCTTTACATTACTAAATAAACATGCGCGAATTGCACTATGCGGTGCTATTTCGTCTTACAATAAAGAACAACAAGACATCGGTCCGCGTCTTCAAACTATGATGATCAAAACAAGCGCTTTGATGAAAGGCTTTACCGTAGGAGATTATGCAGCAGACTTCGCTACTGCATTAGCTGATTTAAGTAAATGGCTATCAGAAGGCAAGCTGAAGTATGAAGAAACCATCGTTGAAGGCTTCGACAATATTCCAGATGCGTTTCTTGGTTTATTCGATGGAAGCAATGTAGGTAAACAACTGGTCAAGGTCGCTGATTATAAAACAACGAAACACTAACCAGGTCGCAATGATAAAAGGCTATCCCGAGAAATTCTCAGGATAGCCTTTTATATTACTGGCATAAAAAACATCTTGTACAGTGAAAAAATTTCCATACAAGGCGCAGACTATTTTATTAACCGAATACGCTCGTACTGTGCAACGGTTGTACTTTTGCTTTTGGATCTATGAATGCTTTCGCGTGGCTGATTGCAACTGGTGCTTCACCCATACCTACCGCAATCAATTTCACTTTGCCATCGTATGTTGTGACGTCACCAGCAGCATAAATGCCTTCGATATTCGTCTCCATGCGAGAGTTCACTTTAATAGAATTACGATCCATTTCTAAACCCCATTCTTTCAATGGGCCAAGTGAAGAAATATTGCCGTAATTGACTACAACATGATCGAATGTGAGTTCTTTCACGCTACCGTCTTTTTCCTTTAGAATGACTTTATCCAACGTGTCTCCATCGCCATGTAACTCACTTATAGCGTGTGATGTTAAAACATTCACACTAGATTCGTGTAGTTGATTGACACTTGTTTCATGCGCAGTAAAACGTTCTCTACGGTGAACTAGTGTTACCTCACTTGCGATATCTTCAAGCATCAATGCCCAATCGAGTGCAGAGTCTCCCCCGCCACACACACAGATATTCTGATCTTTAAACATGGACAAGTCTTTAATACCGTAATGCAATGTTTTGCCTTCAAAAGTTGGTTCTTCTTTCAAACCGATTTTACGTGGTTGAAAAGCCCCAATTCCTGCGGTCAATAATATGGTCCGTGTCAAATGTTGTCCTTTGTCTGTCGTTAAAACAAAGTGATCATCCTTCTTTTCGAAGGACAATGCTGCTTCCCCTAAACAAATTTCAGGTTTTGCATAATGCGCTTGCGTCACTAAGTTTGCCACTAAATCCTTTGCTAAAACTTTAGGGAATCCGCCAACATCATAAATGTATTTATCAGGATATAGCTCGATCAACTGGCCGCCAAGCTGTGGTAAACTATCGATAATTTTGACAGACATCTCCCGCATACCCGCGTAGAACGAAGAAAACAATCCAGTTGGGCCGCCGCCGATAATCGTAATATCCACTATTTCATGATTCATTTAAAACACTCCTATAATTAATTCTTTAATGATAAGCTATTGGGGTGTACCACTTATGTTTCACTGGTCTATTATCCCTTATTCTAAAGAGAATAACATCTAATTTGTATTTAGATTTCCGGAAAATGTTCATTACAGTATTGCTCTGCTGATGCTTGTTCTTCTTCGTCCCATTCCACGTCGAATGGGCTTTCCGTTGCCAATTCATAAAATTGGTACGTAAGCATCTTTCGCTCGCCATCCTTCACAGAATATAGCATACGTAAGCCAGTACCATCTTCATTAAACAGTTCATCTTCTTCATCTAACTTAACTGTCAAAAGAAATTCGTAGCGCTGACCATCGATTATACCTGTTGGATCCACCAGTTCTTGTACTTTACCATTTACTATTTGCATTCAATTTCTCCTTCTTCCCGCTCACTTAGAGTTTACTCTCTCTATCCTACATCATTTCATAAGATTGTGGCAATTTATGAACGTCACTTTCGATAAATAGTTTGCTTTTCTATACTCGTTGCTAGAAAATGGAGGGATAGTCACACTATACGAACTAGGAGGAGTGCAATGCTTACTTTTGAAGAGTATGAGTATACACGCCCGGATATCGAAAAACTACAAACAGAATTCAAGACTGCACTTGAACAGTTTAAGCAAGCAAACTCATTTGATGATCAAGCTGAAATAATGGAGCATATAAACATGTTGACGAGTGATTTTAGTACGGCGGAGAATATCATGTATATCCGTTCTTCGATTGATACGAATGATGGCTTTTATCAAGATGAACGGGATTATTTTGATGTGATTGGGCCTCAATTCCAAGCCTTGCAAAGCGATTATTACCAAGCTGTAATCTCTACGCCTTTCCGGGCACAATTAGAAGATAAATGGGGGCCACAGCTATTTAAGCTTGCGGAGAATGCCATTCATTCGTATTCAGATGAAGTCTTGCCTCTTTTACAACGAGAAAACCAATTAGTTTCCGAGTACTCGAACCTCGTAGCTTCAGCACAAATCGAGTTTCACGGCAAAACGCTGACATTGGCACAACTTGGACCATTTAAAGAGTCACTTGATCGCTCTGTAAGAAAAGATGCTATGAATGCCACTGCTGATTTCTATGCGTCAAATGAAGTTCATTTCGATAGAATTTTTGATCGTCTCGTTGCCGTGCGTCATGAAATCGCTACAACACTCGGATTTAAAACTTTTACAGAACTGGGATATATACGTATGGACCGGATTGGCTATGATGCATATATGATGGAGCACTTCCGAAATCAAATTCGAACACATGTAGTACCATTGGCTGAGAAGATTCGTGGTATGCAAAGTCGGAGAATAGGGATCTCACAAATGAAGTTTTATGATGAACCTTTGCATTACCCCGAGGGAAACCCTCAACCTAAAGGTTCTCCTGAATGGATTGTAGAAAATGGACAAAAAATGTATCAGGAGCTATCGCGTGAAACCGGACGCTTTTTTGATTATATGAAACGTAAAAACTTATTGGATTTGGTGGCGAAAAAAGGCAAAGAAGCTGGCGGCTATTGTACATTTATAGATAATTATGATTCCCCGTTCATCTTCTCTAATTTTAATGGAACTTCAAGTGATATTGACGTTTTGACGCATGAAGCAGGCCATGCATTCCAAGTCTATTCGAGTCGTTCAATTGGCATCCCCGAATACATTTGGCCAACGACTGAAGCAGCAGAAATTCATTCCATAAGTATGGAGTTTTTCACTTGGTACTGGATGGATCGCTTTTTTGGAAGCGATGCAGATCGTTATCGTTATGCACACTTACTTGAAAGTGTATTGTTTTTACCTTATGGAGTTGCGGTGGATGAGTTTCAGCAACGCATCTATGACAATCCTGACATGACACCAAGTGAACGTAAAGCGGTATGGAAAGATATCGAAACCATTTATTTACCTAATCGGGATTATGATGGACATCCCTATTTAGAACAAGGCGGTTTTTGGCAAAGACAAGGTCATATCTATGAAGCGCCGTTTTATTATATTGATTATGCTTTGGCGCAAATTTGTGCGCTTCAATTTTGGCAACGATCTTTACATGATTTCGACGAAGCATGGACAGATTATTTGGCACTGTGTCAATTGGGCGGAAGTAAATCATTCTTGGAACTCGTTACAACGGCCCATTTAAGATCACCGTTCGAAGATGGAACGGTTGAATCGATAATGGATTTCATTGGCGAATGGCTGGTTGATCATCAGATTTCTTGATTTTACAGGAACACAAAAGGATGTACAGAATGTCATGTTGACGACTTTCTGTACATCCTATTTATGATCCAACCGAGGGGCATTAAGAATATTGATCACTTCTTTTACTTACCTACTTTTACTAAAAAAGCAAAAAGCCGTACTGGCTCTTTGCTTATCATTTCACTACTATAGAAAGAAATTACATTAACCCTTTGGCATTACCTGCCGAATCGACATCCATATTGAGCGCTGCTGGATTTTTTGGTAAGCCAGGCATAGTCATGATGTCGCCGGTCAGACAAACTAAGAAACCTGCTCCGAGTTTCGGTAAGATATTGCGGATTGTGATCAAGAAGTCTGTTGGACGTCCTAACTTTTTTGGATCATCGGAAAACGAGTACTGCGTCTTTGCCATACAGACCGGTAACAAATCCCAGCCATTCTTTTTGATTTCGGCTAAATCTTTCTTTGCCTGATCGGTAAATATAATGCCTGCGCCACCATATACTTTTTGAACAATCGCTGTGAGTTTTTCTTCTACAGATTGCTCTACTTCATAAATCGGCGCGAAATTATTTGGCTCTTCCATCACTTTCAGAACTTCTCTCGCCAATGCTTCACCGCCCGCTCCACCATCTTGCCACACATCAGTTAAAGCGACTTTGACATTATTCTCCTGACACCACTTTAGTACTACCTGAAGTTCACTATTAGAGTCGCCAACAAAATGATTGAGCGCGACAATAGGTTCCACCCCGAACGACAGAATCGTTTCGACATGCTTTTCCAAGTTAACTAAACCATTTTCTACAGCTTGACTATTTTCTACTTTTAAATCCTGCTTCGCAACTCCGCCGTGCATTTTGAGTGCACGAATTGTCGTTACAAGAACGACTGCATTTGGCTGGAATTTACCGATGCGCGCTTTAATATCCATAAATTTCTCCGCACCTAAATCGGATCCAAATCCTGCTTCTGTCACGACATAGTCAGCCAGATTACGCGCTGTATTCGTTGCAATTAACGAGTTACACCCATGGGCAATATTTGCAAACGGTCCACCGTGAATGAAAGCTGGTGTGCCTTCGATCGTTTGAACGAGGTTAGGTTTGAATGCATCTTTTAGCAAAAGTGTCAACGCACCTTCTACACCTAAATCACGCACAGTCACGGCTTCTTTTTCATACGTATAGCCGATGACTATTTCGGACAAGCGCTCTTTTAAGTCTTGTAAGCTAGTCGCCAGACAGAATACAGCCATGATTTCGGATGCTACTGTAATATCAAAACCATCTTCACGTGGTACGCCTTGTGCTGGTCCACCCAAACCAATTGTTACATGGCGGAGCGCACGGTCATTCATATCCATGACGCGTTTCCATGTAATCCGACGAGGATCGATCTTTAACGCATTGCCCTGATGCAAATGGTTATCGATCATAGCGCTCAGCGCGTTATTAACCGTTGTAATGGCATGAAGGTCTCCAGTAAAGTGCAAATTAATGTCTTCCATAGGCAGAACTTGGGAGAAGCCGCCACCCGTTGCTCCACCTTTGATACCCATTACGGGTCCTAATGAAGGTTCACGCAATGCAATCATAGTTTTCTTACCTAAACGAGAAAGCGCATCACCAAGACCCACTGTCACTGTCGATTTTCCTTCTCCAGCTGGTGTTGGACTTGTAGCCGTTACGAGTACGATCTTTGCTTGTGAAGTTTTTTTGGGAATAAGGTCTACATTAATTTTTGCTTTATATTTACCATATAGCTCCAATGCATCCAAGGGAATTCCTGCTTTGGATGCTATGTCTTCAATTGGTTGCATAATTGCTTTTGAAGCGATTTCCAGGTCTGTCAGTGTCTTTACTTCTTTCGTCACTACTTCCACTGCCTTTCTATACAGGGTATATGGTTTAGTTTGAAATGGCTAAAACGATTTTACCGAATTGTACACTGTCATCCAGCCTAGTAAATGCCTCACTTGCATTTTCAAGAGGAATCACTGAATCAATAACAGGATGGATTTGATGCTCTTCAACTAACGCTAACATATTGCGTAATTCTTCACGACTTCCCATCGTAGTGCCAAGTAACGAATACTGACCGTAAAAGAATTCACGTAAGTTCAGTTCGATGGTATCTTCTGTCGTTGCACCAAATACTACGATCCGACCACCTTTTTTTAGAATTTCAAGAGAACGATTGAATGTTGCCCTTCCCACACTCTCAATCACAAGATCCACACGTTCATCTTGTAGTTCTGTTGGCCAATCACTATTCGTATCAATCGCTATATCTGCACCGATTTTCATTGCGTGATTTCTTTTTTCTTCACTTCTTGAGGACACGATGACCCGCGCTCCCATTTTCTTTGCAAATTGAATCATATAGGTCGCGACTCCACTTCCTGCTCCAGGAATAAAGACGGTTTGCCCTTCTTCTATACGACCCCTCGTCACTAGTGCACGATAACCTGTAAGTCCGGCTAGGGCGATAACTGCAGATTCATTCCATGTGAGATGTGATGGCTTTTTCTCTAGCTGTTCTGAAGATATGCAAATCTTCTCAGCAAACGTGCCATGATCCGGCATACCTAAAATATCAAACTCAACTGGAGGCGCATCGCTTTCTTCGAACCATCGAAGGGATGGATTAATAATTACTTCGTCTCCTATGTTCCAACCGGTTACACCTTCTCCGATTGATTCAATCGTGCCTGCGCCGTCTGATCCCATTACCAATGGTTCTTTAGCATCTCCACGTCGTTTAGGTATAGCAGTATCACGGCGATTAAGTCCTGCTGTTTTCAATGCGACAATTACTTCACCATTTCCAGCTGAGGGATCGGCGATATCTGTATAGTGGAGCTCACCATTTTCATGAACGAATGCTTTCAATCAACTCATCCTCCTTGGGTTTATCTACGACTCTATCATAACGTATTTCATTCTATTTTCCTACATTTCACGCTATTTGATTATTCATTATTTTGTAATATAAGAAGTGACTGACATGGTGTAGGGTAGGGGATTTCCGTTCCGAGCGGACGCTTTCCTGCGGGCATGGCTTGAGCCAAGCGAACAGCGAAGGGTTCGCTTTGCCGTATTTCTGTGTACTTTGCAGAAATTAAGGCATCTGTCCGTGGTCTCAAGACTCATGCTCATAACGCTTCGCTTATAATCGCAGAAGTAATTGCTATTCCCGCGGGAGTCGCCGCTCGGAACGAAAATCCCTGCACAGTAAATAGTAGTAACTTTTTGTTGAGCATTAAAGTCAGAATAGTAAATAGTACTGAACTGGATCTGCACTTAAACTAAGAATAAGTCCAAAGACTACAACAATAACCACTCTAATGCCAGTAAATGATCTACATCTCTTTAGGCAGGATTAAATTGGAAGTTGTGGCGACTCAGGGGGGATCAAGCCCGACAGGTGAGACAATCAGATGGAGCTTTCGAATTGGTGAGCCCACCGCTCGGCCCATGGAAAGCGTCCGCCAGCTGGAGTTTCAATCCCCTCCTACTCTCTACTAACTTATCCAGCTTTTCCGATTTTAATTTTAGATTTCTAATAAAAAAAACGATGTCCCACGAAGTATAATCACTTCCAGGGACATCGTATTATAGTGTGCGTCTTTTATATTTAGCGAGCTCGAGCAATTCTAGTACATCTTTCTTAGGAAGACGGATAGCTAACTCCATCAGCTCTTTCTCAGCTGATCGACGTCCTTTTCCGCTACGATACTTCTCTTTATTCACTGCGTCGATTTCTGCATATAGCTCATCAATTTCTGTTGGCCATTTACCAGAGGATTCGACATTCATCGTTTCACGAAGACGATCATAAAGTGATTCTACTGTATTACCTGTCGCTTTGAAATACGGAGTAAATGTTACCTCACCCATAATCAATTCATCGGTAGAAACAGAAAAACGCTCTGAAATTTTAGCGATCCATGCAGCGGATGGTGCGTTCTTACCGCGCTCCCAATCTTTAATTCGACTAGCTGATGTGCCAATTGCTGCTCCAAATGCCATCATCGATAGTCCTCGACGTTCTCTCAGTGCCTTTAAACGCAGTCCAAAATCATCCTTACTCCATTCGTTCAACGAAATACCCCCTGTATGACCTATAGTGTATTAATTTTATTATCAAAACAGTCTTTTTGTCAATTTATTTATTTATGAAACTTTTACTATAGTTAAAATGGCAGTGAAGCTAATGATATCGCTCAGTATCCACTTCTTTGACGTGCGTAGTTTTCTTCATTTTTATCTATGTATGCTTGTATAATTTGTTCTTCAGTAAAACCGAGCGTATTCGCAAGCGCTCCGTAGTTCACCCAGATTTTTTTATAATCTTCAAATGCTAATGAATCCAAGAATGCATAAATAGATTGACCTGTTTGAATAAACTGCTGTGTCAAATTTTGATCTTTCGTATCACTTGCCGGCCATTCTTCCAATCCATCAAAGCCTTTTTCAATTCCTAAAGATAATAAGAAATGAATAGAATCCACATACTCTTCTAAAATAACGCTGTCAGCTGAAGGACCTTTCGTGCTCCAGAATTTAAAACAACGCGTTTCGTTAGCCAACTCAGAAAGTTCGACTACTAATGCCAGACCTCTTTCAGTAAATGTTTCATTCGTTTGATGATTTTTTTGAATATATGTATCGAGCGCTCTTTGCATTTCAAATAGTTGATGTAATTTCAATTAAATTCCCTCCACCATTTCGCTAGTAAATGAAACCTTTTCCCATACTCATCCGTATAGTACAGTACTATATCGTTTGCAGGAGCTGATTTCATGATTTTATTGATCCGCGTCTTCATTATAGCATTGGTTATTTATTTGTTTTATGCCGGCATTCGCTATTTGACAGATGCTAAGCGAAAGCTGGATGAAGCGTATGAAAAAGAACAATATTATTTTTATGACGATGTGAAAAATATCCGTAAAAACTTCTTTATTACGTATAAAGGTGCGATGTTTGAAGGTGAGAAATATCTAGGCACCACGTCTGATTCTTTTGATGTTGTTTCCATTTTCATTTGGGTAAAAAATGAAGCAAAATTGCAAGGTATGACAAAAGAGGATTTTCATTTTCTTGAATCCGAAGTACGAACGAATTATCCCCATGCTGAAATCAATTGGAAGAACCCAATTGAACAATTAATGAAATCTTGATTGGATGGAAATAGCTAAGAAAAGCTATTTCCTTTTTTATATTAAAATGTAACGGTTGTTGGGAATTTCACACCATATATCGCTAGTAGCAGCACTATGTCAATCATCATCAGAAGTAGAAATCCAATACGGAAATGGGTCTTTCTCGTTTTGTGATGAAAGAATTGCATGCCAACGTACGCACCTACTCCACCACCAAGCAGTGCCAATAACCATAGATTTCGTTCTGGTACACGTTGCCTTTTCTTTTTAGCTTGTCTTTTATCATACCCCATCGCCAAAAACGCCCAGAGTGACAGGATGACCATATAAATCAATAGAGTTTGTGCCATTTCAGCCATTCCTCCATACGAAAAAAATCCACCTTCATTTCCATATAAGAATGAAAACGAAAGTGGATTTTGGTTCATCTTATTTTGCTACAGATTTTTTTGCTGTCTCTGCAAGTTGTGCAAATGCTGATGCATCTGTCACTGCAAGTTCTGCAAGCATCTTACGGTTAACATCGATGCCAGCTACTTTCAAGCCGTGCATTAATGTGCTGTATGAAATACCATTCACACGAGCAGCCGCGTTGATACGTGTAATCCATAGTCTACGGAAATCACGTTTTTTGTTACGACGGTCACGGTAAGCATAGTTATAAGATTTCATTACCTGTTGGTTTGCTACCTTATAAAGTCTATGTTTTGAACCAAAATAACCTTTTGCTAATTTCAATACCTTTTTATGACGCTTGCGCGTTACTGTTCCACCTTTTACGCGTGGCATAGTGCATTACCTCCTGCTTATCCTTTAAGTGTGTGTTCGGTCTTACTTCATGTATGTGAGCATTTCGCGAATACGCTTGTAATCGCCTGAAGAAACTAGTGAAGACTTACGTAAGTGACGCTTAGCCTTCGTAGATTTGTTAGCAAATAGGTGACTTGTGTAAGCACGGCCACGTTTTAATTTACCAGTTCCAGTTCTTTTGAAACGTTTCGCGGAACCGCGGTGAGTTTTCATTTTTGGCATGTTCTGTTCCTCCTAAATTGTTCGTGTTACTGTTTTTCGGCAAGTGGGGCAAGTATTAAGAACATGCTCCGACCTTCCATTTTTGGTTTAACTTCAACAGTTGCAACTTCTTTGCAAGCTTCTGCAAAGCGATCAAGAACTCGTTGGCCAATTTCTTTGTGCGTAATTGCACGGCCGCGGAAACGAATCGAAGCTTTCACCTTATCCCCATTTTCCAAGAACTTGATTCCGTTACGAAGTTTCGTTTGGAAATCATGCTCATCGATTGTAGGGCTAAGTCGAACTTCTTTTACGTTGATGATCTTTTGATTCTTACGTACTTCACGCTCTTTCTTTTGCTGTTCGAACTTGAACTTTCCATGGTCCATAACACGAGCTACTGGGGGCTTCGCTTGTGGAGCAACAAGAACTAAGTCCAGGTTTGCTTGAGCAGCAATTTCTAAAGCTTCATTACGTGTTTTGATACCGAGTTGTTCGCCGTTGTGATCGATTAATCGCAACTCACGTGCTCTGATACCATCATTTACGTACATGTCTTTGCTAATAGTAATCCACCTCCGAATATTGTCTCGTGAATACATGTTTTGGTATATCGGAAATTCCGACTGCAAAGTCCCATAGGTCTATCCATTTTACAAAATAAAAAAAGTAGACAAATATGATTTGTCTACCCGCGTAAGTATACTATGCTAGTACACATAGATATAAACTTATTGTGCTAACCTGGCAACAACTTCATTGCGTCGAACAGGTGAGAAGCGGGTAGCCTCTTCTTATACCACAAACTGTATTCAGTTAACCTTATTAATAATATCATCTTTAGTATCTAGTGTCAACAACTCTGCATATCCTATTGTCGGATGCACAAGTTACGTTTGAATTAATTCAACTTTTTAAGTATAGCGCGTTATGGAAACTATTGCAACTATTATTTTTTCTGTTTAAGAAAAGTTGAATGAAAAACGACTTAACATCTACTTCGGTGTCTGCGGCTGGCTCCTGCATGTATCGCCAACCGCCTGTATGACACCTTCGTTTAGTTAGTGGGAATACTTAACGTAATTAGTTACAGTTCAATAAAGTCGTTGATTGAACAGAAGGCGCCAACTTCAACGGATCCGTTCAGCACGAGCTCAAGAAAAAGCGTCTGACCGAAACGACAATCCGCAATGCCTTGTCTTCATTCAATCTATCGACTTCATCTTGATCCTTAATCCTTCTTCACATCTTCTTTGATTAGCGCAAGGAATGCGTCGAATGACATGCTTTCAGATTTCTGTTCGCCGTATTTACGAACATTGACTTCGCCAGCTTCCATTTCACGGTCTCCAAGTACAAGCATATACGGAAACTTTTGTACTTGTGCTTCGCGGATTTTATAACCAATCTTTTCGTCACGGCTGTCTACGTCTACTCGGAACCCAGCCAATGCCAATTTCTCTTTGATTTCCTCTGCATAATCAAAGTGCACGTCAGGCGATACTGGGATGAGTTCTACTTGAATCGGTGCTAACCATGTTGGAAAAGCTCCTTTGTATTCTTCAATTAAGAAGGCAACAAAACGTTCCATCGTTGACACGACACCTCTATGGATGACGACTGGACGATGTTGCTTACCATCTTCACCGATATACGTCAGATCGAAGCGCTCAGGTAAGAGAAAGTCAAGTTGTGCAGTGGAAAGAGTTTCTTCCATTCCAATCGCTGTTTTTACTTGTACATCTAATTTTGGACCGTAGAATGCTGCCTCGCCTTCTTCTTCTGTATACGGAAGCTCCAACTCATCCATCGCTTCTTTTAACATAGTTTGTGCACGTTCCCACATTTCATCGTCATCAAAATATTTCGTTGTATCTTCAGGATCACGATACGATAGACGGAATGAATAATCTTTAATATTAAAGTCTTTATATACTTCAATGATCAACCTAACGACACGTTTAAACTCTTCTTTAATCTGATCAGGACGCACGAAGATATGTGCATCATTCAATGTCATTCCACGAACACGTTGAAGACCTGAAAGTGCACCGGACATTTCATAACGGTGCATCGTGCCAAGTTCCGCCAAACGAAGTGGCAAGTTACGATACGAATGAATGCCGTTTTTATAAATCATCATGTGGTGAGGACAGTTCATTGGACGTAAAACGAGATCTTCGTTATCCATACTCATTGTTGGGAACATGCCATCTTGATAGTGATCCCAGTGACCTGAAGTTTTGTAGAGTTCTACACTTCCAAGTACTGGAGTATAGACGTGCTGATAGCCTAGTCTTTCTTCTTTATCTACAATATAACGTTCTATTACGCGTCGAATAGTAGCGCCTTTAGGCAACCATAGTGGAAGACCTTGTCCAACTTTTTGTGAATTCGTGAAGAGATTCAGTTCTTTACCGATTTTACGGTGATCCCGTTCTTTCGCTTCTTCAAGCATGCGCAAGTGTTCTTTCAACTCGTCTTTTTTGAAGAATGCTGTTCCGTAGATACGTTGAAGCATTTTGTTATCGGAGTTCCCTCTCCAATAAGCGCCTGCAATGCTTAACAGTTTAAATTCTTTTAGTTTACCTGTAGATGGGACATGAATACCACGGCATAAGTCGAAAAATTCACCTTGTTCATAGATGGATACTTGTTGATCTTCAGGAATGGCTTCAAGAAGTTCCAATTTGTATTCATCGTCAATTTCTTTGAAACGTTTTTCGGCTTCAGCACGGGATACATCGTGACGAATGATCGGCAAGTTTTCGCCAATGATGCGTTTCATTTCCTTTTCTAATTCGGGTAAGTCTTCTGCAGTGATCGGTGTAGGCGAATCGATATCATAATAGAAGCCATTTTCGATAGTAGGTCCTATTCCTAGTTTCGCATCCGGGAATTTGCGTTTGACGGCTTGTGCCAAAAGGTGAGCCGTACTATGGCGCAGAATTTCCAATGCTTCATCTGACGTTGGAGTAATGATACTAATATCTCCATCTGTATGAATTGGTGATTTCAAATCGATCAGCTGATCTCCAATTTTTCCCGCCAATGCGCTCTTACGCAATCCGGGACTGATGGAGCCCGCAATTTCTTCTGTTGTTACGCCATCCTCGAATTCTTTTACTGCACCATCTGGAAATGTTAAATGAATATTTTCTGGCATGTGTATGACTCCCTTTCTTTTTTTGAACGCAAAAAAGCCTCATCCCTAAAGGGACGAGGCTTGAGCTCGTGGTTCCACCCTTCTTCCTTCTATTCGCAAAAACACGAAAAGACCGAAGCTTTCGATCGGCTAACGGGCCGTTACCGTCACCAGCTACTAGATTTCACTGATGCTGCTCGGAGGTGGTAAATTTATCTTCTGCCTACAAGGGTTTCAGCCATGCCCCCTGTTCTCTGGAAAGGTGAAAAATAAATCATTGTCCTCTTCGATGCATTTTAACATGTTATGAATGTTGAACTGTGTAATAGTATAGAAAAGTTTGAGCATAATTGCAAGTGTAATTTATTCATTCTTTCAACAAAGCAAGTTTATGAAGAAAGATTAATCCCGCCAGTTTTCCCCACCCAGTTTGAATGGTTGGCTAACCATACGAATTCTCTCCATAATTCGTGCAGCTTTAATAGGTTCTTTTTCCCCGCGCTGACTCGTTGTAAGGTGATGTTCCAATTCATTATAATCAAAATTGGATGTGAAGAATACAGGTAGTTTTTCCGCCATACGGTACTGTAGAATCGTACCTAGCACTTCATCGCGTGTCCACGTGGACATCGTTTCTGCCCCAATATCATCCAGCATCAAGACAGGAGCCCTTTTTACAAACTCTATTTTCTCGTCCAATGTTTGGTTTTGGATAGATTGCTTCATTTCACGCAGGAACTCTGGCACATATACAACAACAGTCTGTATACGTCTAGTTGCCAATTCATTCGCCAGCGCGCCTAAAATAAATGATTTTCCAATACCGAAGTTACCGAATAAATAGAAGCCTCTTTCGGGGACCTTACCAGTAGACTCAATTTGATTCAGGAAGTCTTTAGCCGCGCGCATGACGATCACGCGACTATCTTCTGAGAGAAAGTTCACGTCAGATAGGCGTGCTTCCATCACTTCTTTAGGCATGTACATACTGTTCACCATTTTCGAGATGTTTCTACGTTCATCTGCCAACTGCTTAGTAGGACAGACTACGTAATCAATATCAATCAGGCGCTGGGCTATGACTAGTTTCGGCTCAAAGCCTTTCATGACATTGATACACCCTTCAAGATTCGGACAGCGCTCACATGCGTGTGAAGCCGATGTAAATTCATATAATTTACCTAGACTGCGGTTGACCACTTCTGTATTGACTTCATCGGAATGATCGCTAATAAATTTTTGTACAGCCGGGTCTTCCATCACTTCTGTTCGAAGCTCGTCGTATTTCTGAGCTAACGATGGAGCATTCACTACGCGTTTCATCGCATCCCCAATTCGTTCCATATTATTTCACCTCTGATTCTTGAATCCCCAATTCTTTCAATAACTTCTGGCGTTCTTCCTCTACATTGAAGTCATCAGGTTTTTCGGATTTCTTCTTCTTTTTATCGCGCTTTGAAAACCATTCTGGAACTTTTTCTTCCCTGGTTGGCTTTCGGCTTCTAGGCGTTGATTGCTTGCCTTCTTTAAGCCATTTCATGTATTGATCATGTTCTTCTCTTGATAACTTCAAAGCCGTTTTCGCATCATTTACTTGTTTATTCGCCCAATGTGAAGCAATGCGTTCCACAAAACTACTAGTGATTTTTCCATCATTACGTAGCATTACATATTGTAGCAAGACATTGACGACACCTACCGGGAATTTATGCAGATTGATTAATCGTTCAGCAAGTTGAATATCTACAAGGAATGGTTCTTTTTTGCTTACTTTACGTAACATCTCTTTTGGTGGTGTATGTTCCAAATAGAATAGCAATTCTTCGTCACGGCTCATATTCTCTTTAGGCATTTCATCGACGATCGGTTGTGTAAATACCGACTGTAATTTTGGTGGTTGCTTGGACGTATTCATCTTATAAAATTCCGCAGCTGCCTTACGGACTTTTTCTTCTGTCAGCTGGTGGTTTTCATCCATTGCAATCATTACGACCTTTTGCATATCAAGTGGACTAAGTGAATACAAGAAAGCCAGCATCGCAATCATTTCCTGAGAAATAGTGCGTAACGAAGCTTTAGGGATCATTTGATCGGATAGTCCGTTATAAAATAAATCGAAATTAAAATTCAATACGTAAAACGGTATGCCAGGCGGTTCACTTTTTCCTTGAAATTGCATTCCGGCAGTCAATTCCATCGCTTGATCGCCTCTTGCAGGTGTATAGACATCTAAAAATGTCCGTGATATATCCTGATACTCCTCTTTCGCAATAGGCTCCTCTAAAAACCGACCACGCAACTGACGATAAGGTTGCTCTCCGATTTTACTGAACAAAAACGTTGATAGAAGCGGATCATTGAAGAAAGAAGGTGCATCGAGCGGCGGTAATAGTTCGTAGAGGAAAGACCGCTTATTTATTTCTTGTTTTTTCTTATACGTACGTAATAACCCAATAGCTTCTAACGAAATCCTCGCTTCAAAAATGGTTTGAAGTGGGAAAGAAGACATATTCATCAAATAATAGTGGGTATGTTCTTGCGGTTCTCTGCTTTCCGCATCTGTCCACAGTGTCATAAACAGACTGACCGCTTCGGGACCGATCAGTGGCTGATAAAAAAGCGTTAGCATCTGCCGATCATATGCAGAAAAAGGATGTGCTAACTTTACTTCGAAGGAATCGACAGGCTGCAACTCTGTATAAAGCATTTTAACAATCGCCTCCCCTTCTAGATTACAACTTACTCTTGTTCTTCATCTTTCCTGTTTTGCAATTGTTGCAACTCGTCTATGAAGATTGTGATGTCTTTGTAGTGGCGGTAGACAGATGCAAATCGTACATAGGCAACTTCATCCACATCCACTAATCGTTCCATCACCATTTCTCCCACTTGTTCGGAATCTATTTCGACATTTCCTGAGCTTCTTAGTTCTTTTTCGATAGACGCCACGATATCTTTTAATTGCTCGATCGGTACCGCGCGTTTTTCACAAGCGCGAATTAATCCTCTCAGCAACTTTTCACCGCTGAATTCTTCTCGCGTCTTATCTTTCTTTACGACAACTAACGGAGAATGCTCCACTTTTTCAAATGTCGTGAAACGAAAACTGCATTTTTCGCATTCACGTCTTCGTCGAATGGAGCGATTTTCTTCCGCGGGCCGTGAATCAATTACACGTGTTCCGTTGTAGTGACAAGCTGGACATAACATAGTTAGTTCCTCCGCATATTCATTAGTACTTTTCATTATAACAGAAACTATCCATACAACAACAAACGGACATGGAAAAGCACTTCATCCTGTAAGATGAAGTGCCGATTCATTCATTAAGAAGTTACTTTGTCAGTTAATGCAGAAGCGACTTTTTTCGCCAATTGCACAACACGTGCTGAATAACCCCATTCATTATCATACCATGCAAGTACTTTGATTTTACGATCGCCCATGACGATAGTAGAAAGTCCGTCAAGTGTTGCGGATTCTGTTGTCGTATTGAAGTCGATCGATACAAGTGGTTCTGTAGTAAAGCGAAGAATGCCTTTCATCGGGCCTTCTGCAGCTTTACGGAACGCATTGTTTACTTCTTCAACCGTCACATCTTTTTCTACGTCCACCACCAAGTCCACAAGGGATACGTTCGGTGTCGGGATACGTAATGCTAGACCATGAATCTTCCCTTCAAGTTCAGGGAGTACAAGTGATAAAGCTTTTGCAGCACCTGTTGAAGTAGGAATGATGGATTCTCCGCAAGAACGCGCGCGACGCAAATCTTTATGGGGGTTGTCTAGGTTCTTCTGATCATTCGTATAGGCATGTACTGTTGTCATTAAGCCGTTTACAATACCAAATTCATCATTCAATACTTTTGCAACGGGCGCTAAACAATTTGTCGTACAACTAGCATTAGAAATTACACTATGTTGGTTGACGTCTAATTTGTCGTCATTTACTCCGATCACAACTGTTACGTCTTCATTTTTACCTGGAGCTGTTAAAATTACTTTCTTTGCTCCGGATTCCAAATGAAGTGCTGCTTTCTCACGGGAGTTGAATACGCCTGTTGATTCTATAACAATATCTACACCCAGTTCTTTCCAAGGTAATTTCGAAGGGTCACGCTCAGAAATTAATTGTACACGTTTGCCATCGACAATTATTGCGTTTTCTTCTGCTACGATTTCACCATCGAAAACACCGTGTGTTGAGTCATATTTCAAGAGATGTGCAATTGTTTCAGCGGGATATGTCGCATTGACAGCAACAAGATTAACATCATCTTCTTTGATAATCTGGCGGAATACCATCCGTCCAATACGGCCAAGTCCGTTAATTGCAATTTTTGTAGTCATTAAAGGGATCCTCCTGCATGTATGTTATACTTTATATCTTTAATCGTTCATTAGTATAACATATTTTATCCTTATGCCAACACTATTACACATTAAATTCACAAATAAATTCCCTACAGCCATTATCTTGGCACAGCTTGCCAATTTCCGAGGATTGCATCCAACTGTTTTTCAGTTTCATCTAGTGTCTCGTTATTGTATATAACCGCGTCAGCACCTTGTTCTTTGCTATCCATATCCAACTGCGATGCGATTCTGGCATCCGCTTCTGCTTCTGTCCATTCGTTGCGAGCCATCAGTCTTTGCTTTTGAATTTGCTTCGTGACCGAAACGACGATAATCTTTTCTACATAATCCTGCAGTCTACTTTCAAAAAGTAACGGGATGTCCATAATGACGGTTTGATAGCCTTGAGTTAAATAGTCTTCTTTCTGATTGACCATTCGCCCCCTGATTGCAGGGTGCATTAATTCATTTAACTGTTGCCGTTTCTTTTGATTACCAAAAATTATGGCGCCGAGCTGTTCGCGATTTAATGTGCCATCTTCGCGTAACACTTCTTCACCGAAAGTCTGTTGAATCTTATCAAGCAATGGGCTACCTGGCTCAACAACTTCCCTCGCGATGACATCCGCATCGACAATAGGGTAACCTTTTTCACGCAACATATTGGCTACAGTACTTTTCCCGCTTGCAATACTTCCCGTCAATCCGATAATCACGTTCACCACTCCTTATTTTTGGCATGCTGGACAATAGACAGAGGTTCTGCCCGCGATCTGCTTACTTTTTGTCGGCGTGTCGCATGCTACACATGTTTTTTTACCGTACATATGCAGTCGATCTTGCATCGTTCCCGCATTGCCGTTAACTGAACGATAATCAGATATGGTACTGCCCCCCGCGTCGATACTTTCTTGTAAAACGCGTACAATCTCTTCAAACAATAAGATTTTACGCTTCCTGCTAATCCGTTCCGCTGTACGACCCGGATGAATTTTCATATGAAACAGCGCTTCTGTAGCGTAAATATTGCCGCATCCCGAAATGACTTTTCCATCCATGATCACTTCTTTAATAGGTTTTCTTTTATATTTCGGAGTTTCTGCCATCGATAAAAAATGGTCCAGCGCTTCTTCAGAAAAAGGTTCGGGTGCCATCTCTAACAAAGGAGGGAAATCTTCTTCCGCCTGCAGTAAACGCATTTCGCCGAATCTTCGTATATCCGAGTAGACTAGTAATCCGCCATCTTCCATTTCTAAAAAGACATGTGCATGTTTCCGAAACTTCTCTTCTGTAATTTCATCAGGAGAGTTCACGACAAACCATGCACCCGTCATGCCAAGATGGCTGACGAGTAAGTATGGTTGCTTTTCTTTCAATAAATGAAAATAAATATATTTACTGCGACGCACAATTTTCTCGATTTGCATTTGCTCCATGCCATGAAGAAAGTCGTCTACAGATTTCCCTTTAATAATCGTTTCTTTTCCTGCCGTTTTAGAAATGACCACGGTATCAGATACAGAAAGCTGCTTAACCGTTCGCCCTTCTACGAGCGGTGCAAGATCGCGCACCACTCCTTCTACTTCCGGTAGTTCTGGCATGTATATCACTCACTTTGTTTCGTACCAAGACTTGCCATAATTCCAATCCACTTTCAACGGAACGTCGAGTTGAATCGTTTGTTCCATGACTTCCGGTACGATTTCTTTTAATTTCTCCAGCTCTTCCATTGGCGCTTCAAAGATCAATTCATCATGCACTTGCAGTAACATACGTGCTTGCATATTTTCTTTTTCAAGTCTGGCATCCATATCTATCATCGCTTGTTTAATGATATCTGCTGCAGTTCCTTGAATCGGTGTATTCATCGCCGTACGCTCTGCGAAACCTCGCAAGTTGAAATTTGAACTCGTGATATCCGGCAAATACCGTCTACGCTTCAATAGTGTCGTCACATAGCCTTTTAGCTTAGCGTCAGTAATACTGTCATCCATATATTGTTTGACGCCTGGGAAGCTTGCTAAATACGTATCAATGAATGTCCCTGCTTCTTTACGGCTAATATTCAAACTTTGTGATAATCCATAATCACTGATGCCATAGACGATACCAAAGTTAACAGCTTTTGCTGCGCGACGCATATTGCTATCGACTTCCTCTTCCTTTACACCAAAAACGTCCATTGCAGTTTTCGTATGAATGTCCGCACCTTGGCGGAATGCTTCAATTAATTTTTCATCTTGCGAAATATGTGCAAGTACACGCAATTCAATTTGTGAATAGTCAGCCGCAAACATAATCCATTCTGATTCAGATGGAATGAAAGCTGCACGTATTTTGCGCCCTTCTTCCAAACGGATCGGGATATTTTGCAAGTTCGGATTGATCGAGCTCAATCTCCCCGTCTGTGTTAAAGCTTGCTGGAATCTCGTGTGGATCTTTCCATCTTCATGAATTTCTTTTGTGAGCCCTTCAATATAAGTTGAATTTAATTTACCGAGCTGTCTGTATAGTAAAATATGTTGAATGATTTCATGTTCGCTTTCAAGCTTCTCTAACACATCCGCAGCTGTCGAGTAACCCGTCTTCGTTTTCTTGATTGGAGTCAATCCGATTTTTTCAAATAAAATGACACCGAGCTGTTTAGGCGAATTAATATTGAATTTCTCGCCAGCCATTTCATAAATCATCTTCTCAATTACCGCCAGACGTTCCGATAACTGTTCACCAATCGTTTTCAGCACATCTACGTCCGTTTTCACACCGGTTACTTCCATTTTTCCAAGTATCTTTGCTAATGGTAATTCGAGGTCATGGAACAAGTCTTGCTGTTCATTGTCTTCCAACTGTTTTGTGACAACTGGATACAGCTCCCACACCGCATGTGCTTTTCTCGCGGTATGGTTGGCAAGTTGTTCAGATGCTGGTACAGTTCGTTTGGCCCCTTTACCGTAGACCACTTCATCATTTTCTACACCATGATAGCCGAATGAACGTGCGATTTCAGAGACTTCATTCGTCGAGAATGAAGGATTGACGATGTATGCCGCCAGCATGAGATCGAATTCTGCACCATTTAGTTCCATGCCAAGGCGCGCAATCGCTGCATAAGCTGATTTGGAATCGGAAACTAATTTACGTGTTGTCTGGTCTGCAATCCAGTTCTTAAAGAGATCCGATGTAGTCGCTAATTCAGTAGAAATGAAATACGTATCGGAGTCATCTGAAAGACCGATACCCAAAATATCTTGAGATAAATAATTATCACCGTCAATCTCGACATGTAAAGACATCGTATCCGTCAGCATTTCTGAAGTAATCTCTTCCACCATGCGGACGTTGATTTCTTCTAGTGGTTGAACCTCGACAGATACATCCATCTTTTCAAGCAATGATTTAAATTGTAATTCTTTATATAGTTGTATCACTTCTTCTTCGTTTCGTCCGACAAAGTCCATATCATTCAATGACACAGTAATCGGTGCGTGTACTTCAATTGTGGCGAGTTCTTTACTCATGAATGCTTGATCTTTATTATTCACGAGGTTTTCTTTCATTTTCTTTGCGGTAATTTGCTCTATCGATTCATAGACTTCCTCTACAGAACCGTATTCCTTCAATAATTTGATCGCAGTTTTTTCGCCAATCCCAGGTACGCCTGGGATATTGTCGGACGCATCGCCCATCAAACCTTTCATGTCGATGATCTGTAGTGGTGCAAGACCATATTTTTCTTCAATATGCGCAGGTGTGTATTTTTCAAGATCGGTAATGCCTTTTCTTGTAATACATACCGTCGTCTGATCATTCGCCAGTTGCGTTAAATCTTTATCTCCAGAAATGATGACGACTTCCGCTTCTGCATCACTGCATTCTCTGCTTAATGTCCCGATAATGTCGTCCGCTTCATATAGATCGAGTTCATACTGCGTGATGCCGAACGCTTCAATTAGTTTACGAATATATGGGAACTGTTCCGAAAGCTCTGGTGGTGTTTTTTGCCGTCCACCTTTGTATTCTGTAAACGTACTGTGGCGGAATGTAGTTTTTCCTGCATCCCACGCTACGATCACATGCGTCGGTTTTTCATTCGCTAAGATGGTCTCTAACATCATAGTAAAACCATATACCGCGTTTGTATGCACACCTTTTTCATTCGTTAATAACGGTAAAGCGAAAAACGCACGATAGGCTAAGCTGTTTCCATCCAATAAGACGACTTTCTTTTTCGTCAAAATCCATCCCACTCCTTTATATTCGTCACTATAAAAAAACGTCATTTTCATCTAGTTTACCACGTTTGGCAACTCGAATGAAAATGACGCACTTATGATTACTCGATATTGCCGCTTAATAGCTTGGCATATGGAGAATCAGCTGGTAGGATGATCATCGTTTCGTCATCCACGACTTTCGTATAAGACTGAAGTGTTCTATACAGTTTGTAGAATTCTGGGTCTTTTGCATACGCCTCGTTATAAATTCTTGCCGCTTCCGCTTCACCTTGCGCAGTGACGATCGCGGCTTCTTTTTTCGCTTTTGCTAACATTTCCTGAACTACACGGTCCGTTTCTGCTTCGATCTTCTGCTTCGCTGCATCACCTTCAGAAAGGTAGGATTGTGCAGTCGAATCACGCTCTGAAATCATCCGTGTGTAGATAGACTGTTCGTTTTCTTCAGGTAAATCAATACGCTTCATACGAACATCCACTACTTTAATGCCATAATTCCCATCGTCCAAAAACTTATTTACTTTGGCCGTCACATCGTCATTCAAGCTTCCGCGAGAAGAGTCTTCATCATTGACAACATTGACATAATCTAGACGTCCCATTTCATTACGGACTACAGAATAAATGAATTCTTCCATTCTAGCTTCGGCATTGACAATATTACGTGCATTGGAAATCATTTTAGCGGGATCTGTAATATGCCATATTGCATAATTATCAATGATAATCCGTTTCTTGTCTTTTGTATTAATTTCCGCTTCTGATACGTTAGAAGTCATTCGGTTTTTCGGCAACGTACTGACACTTTGAATAAATGGTATTTTCATATGCATTCCGGGCTTTTCGATAATTCGTGTAATCTCACCGAACTGACGGACGACGCGGTATTCATTTTCTTTGACGATAAATAAGTTGGATAACAGAATCACCAGAATCGCAAAAACGACTGTTAACGAGATAATGAGTTTTGTATACTTTTTCATATCAAACGCTTTTTTCGGTCGCATCTGCGTAACTTTAGGATCAGCATCTGGTTTCTGAGCATTTCTTTTTTGGTCGGTTTCCCCCATCTTCTTAAGGGCATCTTCTATCTTCTTGAAAGGGTTTTGTTCGTTACTCATGAAGCTTTCCCTCCTTTTTCAGCCGACTTATCCTTTTCTCCCGTTACAGGCGGCTGATCTTTTTGCAGCTGTTGGAGTGGTAAATACTTCATCGTTTCTCCGCTATCGTTCATAATATACAGATTTGCTTTAGGTAACACTTGCTCTAGCGTCTCAATGATCAAACGTTCACGAGTGATATCTTTACTTTTCGCATATTCATTATATAAATCACTGAATACCGCTACGTCGCCACGCGCTTGTTCGATACGTGCCGTCTTTTTCCCTTGCGCTTGGGATTTGATGGCGTCACGTTCACCAATTGCTTCTTTCGTTCTTTGGTTCTCGTACTTTTTCGCTTCATTAATCTTCGTGTTTTTCGTTTCGCGCGCATCGGTTACAGCGGTAAATGCTGCACGTACTTCTGCATTGGGTAATTCAACATCTTGCAACTTCACGCCTTGTACCGCTATACCGATATCATATTTCTCTACCAAACTAGTCAATAACTCACGAGTCTTTGCTTCAATTTCTGCTTTCCCATCCGTTAGCGCCGCATCAATTGTGGAACTACCGATGACAGAACGTATGGAAGCAGATGCCGCATCCCTCAAGATTTCAATGGGGTCTTCTGCATTGAATAAATACTTCTTCGGATCCACTATACGCCACTGCACTGTCAGATCGGTCAGCACGATATATTCGTCCCCTGTTATCATCTTTGTTTCCTTATCAACGATTTCACCTGACTTATCTTGTTTGTAACCGAAATGAATGCTGTACGTTTCTTTTGATAAGATTTCTGTTTTCTGAATCGGCCAAGGTAATTTAAAATGTAGACCAGAGTCCGTCACGGGTGCGCCAGCTTGACCGAATGAAATGACGACAGCTTGTTCTGATTCATCTACTGTGTACCACGTAGTAAAGACGATCAATAAAAGTAATAAGCCGGTGACAAACAAGCCCAGTGTCACCAGGATCCTCTTTGTGCTCATATCTGTTCCTCCTTTTCTATGTATGACTACTGTACGGAACAGTAGTCGAGTAAGTTTCATTTTTCTATACTACATTTGTTCATCAATGGGTAAATGAATACGAAAAACAGTGCCGACACCCACTTCACTGTCCACTGTGACAGTGCCTTGATGCGCTTCAGCAATGTGTTTCACAATCGCTAGACCCAATCCTGTACCACCTGATTCCCTGCTTCTCGCACGATCTATGCGGTAAAAACGTTCAAATAGTCGCGGTAACTCTGAAGGCATGATGCCAATCCCTTGATCGCGAACGGTGATTTCCACGTTTCCTTCTATTTCTTCTACAGAGACCGTCACAATCGTTTTCTCTTGCGAGTAGGCAATGGCATTATTCAATAAGTTCACCATGACTTGCACTAAACGATCATGATCTGCAGGAATTATGAATTGTTCTGGCATATGCAAATCAATTCGCATATCTTTTTCCTGTACTCTTGCCTGAACGATTTTGATGGATTGCTCGACTACTTCAATAACATCCACAGGCTCTCGTGTAATTTCAAAGCTTCCACGTTCCATGCTAGATAATCGCAATAAATCTTCAATCAATAATTGCAGACGATTACTTTCTTTATACATAATCTCTAGGAAATCTTTCTTCACCACAGGATCTTCCACCACACCGTCAAGCAACATTTCCGAAAAACCTTTAATCGACGTAACAGGTGTTTTTAATTCATGGGACACATTTGCCACGAAATCTTTACGTATTTGTTCCAGGCGGACCAACTCTGTAATATCATGCATGATAATAACGATTCCGAGCCAGTTGCCGTTTTCACCTATAACAGGCGCGCCGTATACTTCTAAATGGCGGATGCCTTCCTTGAGTACTACTTGAGATTGGAATGAACGTACTTCCTCTGTTAAAAAAATGGTTTCAATTTCTCTTTCAATATCCGCTGGCAATCCGATATCTTTAAACGTTTTTCCCATTAGCTCTTCTCCATCGCGATGGAAGGTTTCTTCAAACACGCGATTGACCAAGTTGATTGCACCTTGTCTGCCAAACATCAATAGGCTGCTACCAATGCTACTGACCAATGTCTTTAAGCGCTCTTGTTCCATTGCGCGAAGTGCAGAGTTTCCTTGTAATTTCTGCGCGACTTCATTGATGGAATTCGTCAGTTGATGATTGATTTCCGAGTCTTCATTATGCGCTCGCGCCTGATAATTGCCTCGTGCCAATTGATGAATAACACCTGTGAAGTGATCAATCGGCTGAACATACTGCTGAAGGATTTTTGCCATAACGAACATCGTGACAACAAATACTAAAACGAGTATAAACAGTAAGTAGACCCAATAGGTTTGTTGTATTGTTGCATCCACATTTTCTCCAAATAAATGAAAAAATTGTCCTAAGATAATTCCTAGCACAATTAATAGAATGGATAAAATGATGGCGGATGCAGTTAAAATTCGTGTGTAATAGTATTTCATCTAGTTTTGCTCCCCGAACTTGTAACCGACGCCTCTCATCGTTTTAATATAGCGCGGTTTCCTCGTATTTTCTTCGATTTTATCGCGCAGATGGCTCACATGTACATCCACAATTCTAGAATCTCCTGCAAATTCGTAATTCCAGACTGCTTGTAGCAACTGATCTCGAGAGAACACGCGATTCGGATGCTTCATGAAATGAACAAGCAACTCAAATTCTTTAGGTGTAAATTCTAGCGGCTTTTCGTCCAAGTACACTTCCAAGCGTTCCGGATATACTGTCAGCTGTCCCGCAACCAATTTCTTTTCCTTCATATGGTTGCGCTCACCTGTACGCCTAAGAACTGCACGTACTCTTGCCGCCACTTCACGGGGACTAAAAGGCTTGGTCATATAATCATCGGCACCCATTTCTAGCCCAACGATTTTATCCATCTCTTCCCCTTTAGCAGTTAACATAATGATTGGCGTTTCAATATTTTCTTTTCTCAACATACGGCAGACTTCTATTCCGTCTATTTTCGGCAACATTAAATCTAGAATAATCAAATCGGGTTGTTCCTCTAATACTTTTTCCACGGCTTCTTCGCCGTCATTTGCGAGTACTGTTTTATAGTCCGCTTGCTGCAATGTGAATTCAAGTAGTTTTTGTATAGATTGTTCATCTTCCACAATTAAAATCTTTTGCTGTTTAATTCCCATCCGGCGATTCCTTTGTTTGTGCCAGTTTGACAGGAAGCTTTTGTGGCGCGATCACTACTACTTCTCCGCTCATAATTCGTTCGCCTTCCTGATCAGTTGCATCTACTTGGATCGTTACTTGGTTTGACTGAACTTCAAGTTTCGTGACTTCCAGAACGAATTCGACTATCGAGTAATGATAGACCGGTTTAGGAAAATGCAGTTGCTGATTGATTATATGTGCGCCTGGTCCTGGCATATGTTTCGAAATGGCGGCTGTTACGATACCCGTCAACATAATGGGTGGAACGATCGGCTGTCCATATATCGTCTCCGCTGCATAATCATGTTGCAAATAAAGCGGATTGGCATCATTCGTTAATCCCAGGTATAGCATCAAATCTTTATCTTCTATTTTCTCGGTTAAGTGTAACCTCTCACCGATTTCTAACTCTGTGATATCTTTCCCTATCAATTTCCGTCTACTTTTCAACAAACAAACCCCTCCTATATTTCTAAAGTCATCTTTGAAAAAAAGCTGAAAATTACTTCAATAATTAAATTATAACAATCCACCCAAGAAAAATCGAGCTAACGAGAAAAAAGATCGGACGGCTACATAGCTGTCCGATCCCCAACCTATAATTTTACGATAGAACACTCATGACTGTACGTACAGAATCAGCGGACTTTTGAAGCCCCATTTTCTCATCGTCAGTCAATTCAAGTTCTATGATCTTTTCAATACCGTTCGCACCTAATACAGTCGGAACACCTAAATAAATACCGTTCATACCATATTCGCCTTCTAGAAACGCAATTGATGGTAATACACGTTTTTGGTCTTTCAAAATAGCTTCTGTCATTTCAACCAATGCAGCAGCCGGCGCATAATATGCAGACCCATTGCCTAACAGATTGACGATTTCAGCTCCACCTTTACGTGTACGTTCTACAATCTCTTCCAGACGACCAGCAGAGATCAAGTTTTCAAGAGGCACACCACCAGCAGTCGAATAACGCACTAAAGGCACCATATCGTCTCCATGGCCACCTAAAACGAATCCTGTTACATCTTTCACGGATAGATTCAATTCTTGTGCGACAAACGTTCGGAAACGAGCTGTATCCAGTACACCCGACTGACCAATCACACGTTCTTTAGGGAATCCAGATTCTTTATACACAGTATACGTCATGGCATCCACTGGATTCGTCAGAACGATAATCTTCGTATCAGGAGAATACTTTACAATTTCAGCTGTCACGGACTTCATGACTTTTTGATTTGTCTGTACTAAGTCGTCACGGCTCATTCCAGGTTTACGCGCAATACCCGCAGTAATGACCACTACATCCGAATCTTTTGTATCCTCGTAATTGGATGTACCGATGATGTTGGCATCAAACCCCTGAACCGGACCAGCTTCCAACATGTCCAATGCTTTGCCTTTCGTCGGATTTTCCATTGATGGAATATCCACGATGACGACATCGCATAATTCTTTTTGAGCTAAAAGGAATGCAGTTGTTGCTCCAGTAAAACCAGATCCGATAACCGATACTTTTTTACGCTTCAATGACATGTAAAACTCTCCTTTTTCAGAACAAGATGGTAGAAAGAGGGGGATTCTCATCCCCCTCCTTCGTCATGCTTATAGGTTTTTGATTAGTGCGTCTGCAAATCCAGAAGTGCTTACTTCTTCCGCATTGTCCATTAGACGTGCGAAATCGTATGTCACTACTTTAGATGCGATAGATTTTTCGATAGAAGCCGTGATTAGATCAGCCGCCTCGTTCCAGCCAAGATGTTGAAGCATCATAACGCCTGATAGCAACACGGATGAAGGGTTAACTTTATCCAATCCTGCATATTTCGGTGCTGTTCCGTGAGTTGCTTCAAAGATCGCATGTCCAGACTCGTAGTTAATGTTCGCTCCCGGTGCGATTCCGATTCCGCCTACTTGTGCAGCAAGCGCATCAGAAACGTAGTCACCATTCAAGTTCATTGTAGCTACTACGTCAAATTCTTTTGGACGAGTCAGGATTTGTTGCAAGAAGATATCCGCAATTGCATCTTTTACGATGATTTTGCCTGCAGCTTCTGCATCAGATTGTGCTTTATTCGCAGCATCTGTTCCTTCAGCGTCTTTAATACGGTCATATTCTCTCCATGTGAATACTTTGTCGCCGAATTCTTCTTCAGCCAACTCGTATGCCCAGTTCGCGAATGCGCCTTCTGTGAACTTCATGATGTTTCCTTTGTGTACAATCGTCAAAGATTTACGACCTTCTTCAATCGTATAGTTCAATGCTGAACGAACGAGACGCTTTGTGCCTTCTTCAGAAATCGGTTTGATACCAAGTCCTGAAGTTTCAGGGAAACGAATATTTTTAACACCTAACTCGGTTTGAAGGAAGTTAATTAATTTTTTCACTTCGTCAGAACCTTCTTGGTACTCAATACCTGCATAGATGTCTTCTGTGTTTTCACGGAAAATAACCATGTCACAATCCTCAGGACGTTTCACGGGTGAAGGTACTCCTTGGAAATAACGAACCGGACGCAAGCACGTGTATAGATCAAGTTCTTGACGTAGTGCTACGTTCAATGAACGGAATCCTCCACCGATCGGCGTAGTAAGTGGTCCTTTAATCGCAATTAGATATTCTTTAATTGTGTCAAGAGTTTCTTGTGGAAGCCAGTCACCAGTTTCGTTGAATGCCTTTTCTCCTGCAAGAACTTCTAACCAATTAATCTTCTTTTTTCCGTCATAAGCTTTTTCAACAGCTGCTTCGATAACACGTGAAGCTGCATGCCAAATATCCGGACCTGTGCCGTCACCTATAATGAAAGGAATCGTTGCGTGATCTGGGACGTTTAAAACACCGTTAGTTACTGTAATCTTTCCTTCGTTAGCCATTATTGATATCCTCCTGAGTTCAAAATCAGTGGGCCGGTATACGAGATACCGCCCCACGAATTTACTATTTTTTATCGTTCATTGATTGGAACATACTTTTGCATGCCTGGTCCAACGTACTCTGCACGTGGGCGGATCAAGCGGTTGTTTTCGTATTGCTCCAGGATATGTGCAATCCATCCTGAAAAACGTGAAACAGCAAAAATAGGTGTGAAAATATCATGATCGATGTCTAATGAATGATATACCGAAGCGGAGTAGAAATCAACATTTGGAGGCAATTTCTTTTCTCCAGTGACAATTGCTTCGATCTTTTCAGACATATTGTACCACTTTTCTTCACCACGAAGAGCAGTCAATCGCTTAGACATTTCACGTAAGTGCTTCGCACGTGGATCACCTTGACGGTATACACGGTGTCCGAAGCCCATGATTTTTTCTTTATTAGCCAGTTTTTCACGAATATATGACTCGACCTTATCTTCATCGCCGATCTCCATTAGCATATTCATAACCGCTTCGTTTGCACCGCCATGTAATGGGCCTTTAAGAGCGCCAATTGCAGCAGTAACGCCAGAATACATATCAGATAGAGTAGCCACACATACGCGCGCTGTGAATGTCGATGCGTTCAATTCATGGTCTGCGTGTAGTACAAGTGCTTTATTGAATGCTTCTTCAGCGATATCAGCAGGCTCTTCCCCAGAAAGCATGTAAAGGAAGTTTGCCGCATAGCTTAAACCTTTTTTAGGTGCTACTGGCTCTTGTCCTTTTCTGATACGTGCGAATGCAGTAACTACAGTTGCAACTTTAGCTTGAAGCTTAACTGCTTTATTGTAGTTTTCTTCAGGTGACATATCTTCCGCTTTTTCATCGTATAATCCTAGAAGCGAGATTGCTGTACGAAGTGCCGCCATTGGATGCACTTTGTCGATCGGATACGTTTTAAAGTGGTCAAGAACCCCTTGTGGAATTGCTGCGTTATCTTCCAACTGCTGTTTCAATTCAGCTAGTTCCTTTTCGTTTGGCAAACGTTTATGCCAAAGTAGATAAACTACTTCTTCGAAACTAGCATTTTCTGCTAAATCATCGATACCATATCCTACGTATGTAAGAGTGTCATCGATAATGGAACTGATTTGAGTTTGTGCTGCCACGATACCTTCCAAACCTTTTGTTGCTGTCATGATATTCGCTCCTTCTTCCCAGTTTGGTCATCTCCCTGAAGCGGAGTGCAGAAACGATGACCATCTGCTAATTATATTTTATCTAAAACGCTTACAAAGTCCATTATAAGCAACTTGAACGGTTTTGTGAATGGTAAAGATGTTTTTTATTTATTATTATCCGAAAGGAATGGACAAATTCCCATGATATCCATCGACTCCAAACGCTTCCAAACCTATGCCCGTCAATGGTTACCGGCTATATTAATCATAATTTCTCTCATCGTGATTCCACCTGTTGGATTTGCGATAGTTTTCGCTTTCTTCACCGCTCCGCTTATGAATTCTTTAATAGCCCTTATAAAACTGCCGGCTTTTTTAGCTGCTTTACTCATAATGGGGATGCTTGCCTCTTTAGTATACACCTTCCTATTCCTATCAATCAATGGATTGATTTCTGTCATTTGGACAATGGAAGATCAATTAGGTGTAATTATTGAAATGATGGATAATCAAGGATGGAACCTACACGCGGCCGCAGAACAATTTATCCAACTAAGTCATGAAGCGGTGGAGGGGGTCATTAGTTTACTACAAAAGACTTTCCAGCAGATTTTCAGCACATTTTTATTTATTATTGCGTACTTTTTCGCTTTACGAGAAAGTGCTACCAATCGTTTTTGGTTTTTAGTGTACTTTCCTAAAAACTTCAGACAGGTAGCACGCAGGATTTTTGAGAGGTCAAGCCGTTTGATGGGACATTTTTTCTCCGTTCAAATTCGACTATTTATTATGACGTTTATTCTAATGGCTGCCGGTTTTTGGCTTCTCGATTTCGAGTCATTCGTAACTAAAGCATTTTTGATTTCATTAGTCGATAGTATTCCGTTCCTTGGAATAGGTCTCGTGTTTTTGCCGATGATTGCCTTTTCCTTCTATATTGACGACATGCATTCGGCTATTGGCTTAGTCGTTTTGTACATCGTTTTACTTGTATGCAGGCAGATGGTTGAATCCATATTATGGGCACACACCTTTAAATTACGCACTGTACATTCATTTGTTATTACGGCTTGCGCTGTTTATTTATTCGGATTATACGGCATCATGTTTTTACCATTCTTCCTATTTATTGCGTTAAAAGTTAAGGAACATCCTACGTTTACATAACTCGGATTTGCCCGTTACGTATTTTATTGTAAATCCACTTGACGATAAATGGGTACAGTATTTTACGTGGGCCACTAAACAACAATACTAATCCCATAATGTCTGTGATGAAACCAGGTATTAGTAATAATAAACCACCTAGTAAAATACACACGCTATCTACTAATGCTTTACCAGGAGTTTCTCTATTGGCCATACGGACCTGTAAATCACGCCATGCACGAAGCCCTTGTTTCTTCGCAAGATACGCGCCACCAATTCCTGTTATGATAATAATCAAAATCGTAGGCATGATACCGAGCGTTTTGCCTGAGATCATTAATAAAGCCAGTTCTGTAGTCGGTACGATAATAAATAATGCTACTAACCATTTCATATAGTGACCTCCAAAAAAGACCGCTTTCTCTTAACGAGAAGCGGTCTGTATGTTTTTACAATACTTTTGCGTGACCGTTGTAGATCACACCACTCGCTGCGTCCATTGTAATGTCACTGCCATTTTTAATAACAGATGTGATATTTTCCACCCCTACGATAACAGGTATACCAAGACTCAAACCAACTACCGCAGCGTGACTAGTCAAACCGCCCGTTTCAGTAATGATACCTGCACATCGCTCGATCGCTGCGAACATATCACGGTCTGTAGAATGCGTAACAATAATGTCGCCTTCTTTAATTTGTGTCAATGCTTCTTGTGAATTCTTGATGATTTTCGCTTTACCGAAAGCAACATTTTTGCCGATGCCTTGTCCTCGACCGATTAAATCACCGATCACATGTAATTTCATCAAGTTCGTTGTACCCGCTTCACCAACCGGTACCCCCGCTGTGATAATGACTACATCTCCATGCGTTACATATTGATGTTTTACACTCTCTTCGACTGATTCCTGAAGGATCCCATCGATGTCCAGTGCTTTTTTTCCAACGATTGGATACACACCCCAAACTAGCGTCAGCTTATTGGAAACCACTTCAGAACGTGTAACCGCTATAATTGGAACACCTGGACGGTATTTCGCAATCATCGTCGCTGTTTGACCACTTTCAGTTGGTGCTAAAATCGCTTTTACATTCAAGTTTAGTGCTGTATAAGACGCCGCTTGTCCAATTGCCTCTGTAAGATTTCCTTCTTTTTCTCTCGTTCTTGTGGAAACGACAGAATGGAAGTCCATAGATTCTTCAGTAGAAAGTGCGATCTTGCACATGACTTTTACAGATTCGACCGGATATAATCCAGCAGCCGTCTCACCCGAAAGCATGACAGCATCTGAACCATCCAAAATCGCATTGGCTACATCGCTTGCTTCCGCGCGTGTAGGACGTGGGTTTCTTTGCATAGAATCCAACATTTGAGTGGCTGTAATAACCGGTTTACCGTATTGGTTACATTTACGAATCATCATTTTTTGTACCAATGGAACTTCCTCAGCTGGAATTTCTACTCCTAGATCTCCACGAGCAACCATCAGACCATCGGATAATTGGAGGATTGCATCGAGATTGTCGACACCTTCCTGATTTTCAATCTTCGGTACGATATGGATATGTCCACCATTATTATTTTCCAGTAGTTCACGGATTTGAATGACGTCAGATGCACGACGGACAAAAGAAGCCGCGATAAAATCGACGCCTTGTTCAATACCGAACAAGATATCTTCTTTGTCTTTATCCGTAATTCCCGGCAATTGAACGGAAACATTCGGAACGTTAACACCTTTATTATCTTTTAAAGGACCTGCGTTGATCACTTTGGTGTGGATCAAACCTTTTTCCGTATCCTTACCTGTTACTTCAAGTTCGATTAATCCATCATCTAGTAAGACAAATGAACCACGTTCCACATCATGAATTAACTTTTCGTAGGTAACGGAAAATGTTTCTGCAGTGCCGAGTACTTCTTGCATCGAAATATCTACTGCTTGTCCACGCACCAATTCAATTTGACCATCTTTCATTTTATGCGTCCGAATTTCAGGACCTTTCGTGTCAAGTAGAATTCCTACCATTTTTTCTTTTTCTGCTGCTGCTTTGCGGATTCTTTCAATACGTACTTTATGCTCTTCTTGGGTGCCATGGGAGAAGTTTAGACGTGCAACGTTCATCCCTGCGTCAATCAGCTTTAGTAGTCCTTCATATGATTCACTTGCTGGGCCGATTGTACACACAATTTTTGTCTTTCTCACTACTTATCGCTCCTCTGCGTCATGTCGACTCTGACTAATTAAATAGATATTGTTTCTGCTAAATCTACTAATGACAAATCCAACTTTTCTCGTTTAATAAAGACTTCCTCTAAGTTATAGTCTACCACTTTATGATTTCTCATACCAACAGCAGAACTTTTCTTTCCGGATAACAATGTTTCAACAGCTCTTGCACCGTATTGACTAGCAATTACCCGATCTCGGGCAGATGGCGAGCCGCCTCGCTGCATATGTCCTAAAATGGATACACGGGTTTCAATACCCGCTTCTTTTTTTAGTAGTTCTGCCAGTTGCGTGGCAGACATCATACCTTCCGCTAATACGATAATACTGTGCTTTTTACCACGACTCGTACTGCTCCTTAGGCGTTCAACAATAGCGTGTATGTTAAATGGCTTCTCAGGCAGTATAATCGATTCAGCACCGCCACCAAGCCCTGCCCATAACGCGAGATCACCTGCGTCACGACCCATTACTTCAATAATGAAAGAACGTTCATGAGATGTTGCAGTATCTCGGATTTTATCAATTACTTGGACTACGGTATTCAATGCAGTATCAAAACCAATCGTAAATTCTGTTCCGGTAATATCGTTATCAATTGTAGCAGGTACACAAGCACAAGGAACACCCAATTTCACAAGTTCATTGGCTCCTTTGAACGACCCATCTCCACCAATGACGACCAATCCTTCAATCGCATGAAGCTTGATTTGCTCCATTGCTTTGGCACGACCTTCTTCCGTCATGAACTCCGGACATCTTGCAGATCGCAATATCGTTCCGCCACGCTGAATGATATCTCCGACTGAACCAAGCTGGAATTGCTCGATTTTACCGTCAATCAATCCTTGATACCCATTGAACACACCGGAAACTTCCACCCCTTCGAAGAGAGCTTTCCTGACTACGGAACGAATGGCCGCATTCATTCCCGGTGCGTCGCCACCACTTGTTAAGACCGCAATTTTTTTCATGTCGATCCCATCCTTTAATCATGTCTTGTATGTACGAGCAAAAGACGCGGTTGCCCGCATCTTTTATTCCGAAAAGACGCCAATACTCCGGAATTTATTATATCGATTATCAATCAATTCATCTGATGTCAATTCGCATAATGTTTTCAGTGATCTTCGTAGCGTGCTACGGATTTCTACCGACTGTTTGTTTGCATCGCGATGTGCTCCGCCAAGTACTTCGGGAATGATTTCATCAATAATATTCATTTCTTTCAAATCGGGTGCAGTAATTTTCATCGCTTCCGCTGCTTGTTTAGCCAGTGATGGATCTTTCCACAAAATAGACGCTGCACCTTCCGGGGAAATAACAGAGTACGTAGAGTTTTCAAGCATATGGATATGGTTTGCTACACCGAGAGCCAGTGCACCTCCACTACCCCCTTCTCCAATAACGATGGAGATAACAGGGACTTTTAAACCAGCCATTTCAACTAGATTACGTGCAATTGCTTCACTTTGTCCTCGTTCCTCTGCCGCTTTACCAGGATATGCACCTTTTGTATCGATGAAACAAATAATAGGACGATGGAACTTTTCCGCTTGCTTCATTAGGCGAAGCGCTTTACGATATCCTTCGGGATGCGGCATACCAAAGTTTCTTCTAACATTTTCTTTGGTGTCTTTTCCACGCTGATGGCCAATGATTGTAATGGGCATTTCCTCAAATGAGGCGATTCCACCGATTATCGCTTCATCATCTCCAAAGTTGCGATCTCCATGAAATTCGATAAAGTCTTCGAACAAACGAGTAATATAATCCATTGTCGTCGGTCTTTCAGGGTGTCGGGCAACTTGTACACGATCCCAAGGCTCCATACTTTCATAGATATCTGTTTCCAACTTAACTAGACGATTTTTCAAATTGACGATTTCAGATGAAAGATCTACGTCATTGACTGCGGTATACTCTTCTAGTTCATTAATTTTTTCACGCAGTTTTACGATAGGTTCTTCAAATGCAAGTGTTTTACTCATACGAGTACAGCCCCCTTTCGTGCGTGAAGCTTCAAGATTTTATTCATTTCTTCTGGCATATCGTTGCGATGGACTACAGCGTCCAATTGCCCGTGATTCAATAAGAACTCCGCTGTCTGGAAATCTTCAGGCAGTTTTTCACGTACGGTTTGTTCAATTACTCGACGCCCTGCAAACCCGATCAAAGCTTTTGGCTCTGCAAGATTAATATCACCAACCGAGGCAAAACTCGCGGATACACCACCTGTAGTTGGGTAGGTCATGATGGAAATGTACAATAACCCTTTATTGGCATGTCTTTCAAGAGCAACACTCACTTTAGCCATCTGCATCAGACTAATTACACCTTCTTGCATACGGGCACCACCACTTGCGGAAAAAATCAACATAGGAATACCTAATTCCGTAGCTTTCTCTACAGCTCTCGTAATTTTTTCGCCAACTACTGATCCCATAGACCCCATTCGGAAATGTGCATCCATGACTGCAACGGCTACTAGTGTATCTTGAATCCTTCCGACGCCAGTCAGTACGGCCTCATTCAAACCTGTTGCTTTTGCATCAGCTTCTACTTTTTCTGTATAAGAAGGGAAATCTAGCGGATTCTCTGTTTTCAAATGATCATCCATTGATTCAAAGCTACCCTCATCAAATAAGTGATCGATCCGCTCTTGTGCCGTCATCTTATAATGATGCTGGCAAGAAGGGCAAACCTTACCATTCTTCAACAAGTCCTTCGTCAAAATCACATGCTTGCACTCCGGACATTTCGTCATAATTCCTTCTGGCACATCTGCTTTACTTTTGGCAGAAGGTATTGTATGTTGGTCTACTTTTGATTTCTTTTTAAATAATTCTTTGATACTCATTCCGTTTCCCTTCTTTCTCCCTCAACTTGATCCATCCATTTTTCATAACAAATTAAGGCTTTTTCCTTATTACCTGCCATCATCTCATCCAGCAGTTCATGCACTATAGCTATTTCCTCATCAGCCTCAATGGCTATATCAAAAGAAACACCGCTATACTGTTTTAGTAAAAACCAAATTTTCAAGGAGAGTCGATTTTCAGTAGCGACAATGGTTTCGCGCACCATATCTTCACGTGAAAACACTGACTCTCCTTCTCTCAACCTACTTTGCATGCCTTCCCAAACAGGAAGCATGCGCAATTCTTCATTTTCTGTGACTGTTGTAATTGCTGCCCGCTCATGGATCATCCTTGTATCTACTACATCTTGGATTGACCGTGCTTGCTGCATAATAAACGTCGAGAGAACTTCCACTAATTGATGTTTTTTGAAATCGGATAGGAACGTTCCTTCGCCTCGCCTCGTCTCAATGAGGCCTAGCAATTCCATACTTCGCAACGCTTCGCGTACTGCGGTTCTACTCACTTGTAGCTTTTCTGCTAGGTGACGTTCAGATGGTAACCTATCGCCGTATTCGATTTTTTGTTCGCTAATCAGTGATTGTAGTTCTCCGATAATATCCAAAAAACGCTTGGATGATGATTGTGAATTTTGCATGAGGAGAACTCCTTTTTCATACCTTCAGCAGAGTGGTCTGACCACCCTGCATACAAGCATACAAAAAAGTCGGCACCACGTAAAGCAATATCGTGAAATTACAAGTGTTTTTATTTCGTCATTTTTCTTGCCGACTGAACGCTCACTTACTAAAAAGTCGAAGTATGGTCAATCGTGACGTGGATTGCGTCATGATTGACCATAGAGTCTATACTCGTATGTTTTATTCTCCCGAACGATGGAGCGGCAACAACTGTTCTACTATCAGTTGAACAGATTGATTTCGAAAATCTATGCTTCCTGAAATTTGAACAAACGCTCCCTCTTTTAAGTGGACGCTGATCTGTGCGTATTGTTTCGGAAACAAAGTACAGGAAATTTCTCCAGTCTCATCTTGTAACGTAAGAAATGCCATCGCTTCGCCTTTTTTGGTACGAATCCGTCTAATCGACAGAATAATCCCCATACAGTGCACTTTAGTTCCTTGACGTAAAGAAACTAGAGATGTAATGGTCGCTAGTTGATTGGATGCATTTCGCTTCAATTGTTCAACAGGATGCTCGGACAAATAAAACCCTAATGTATCATGTTCAAAACCAAGCTTTGTCATCTGATCCATTGTGCCGCCCGGTGTATATTTAGGTTGCGAATTAAATTGGAACTGTTCGCTTAATGCATCGTCGCCTATGAACAGCGCATGGGAATGAGCGGCATCTATTGAGGCAAGGAGTACGGAACGCTTCTGATTAAAATCGTCAAGCGCGCCTGCTTTAATTAACGGAATGACAGTTTTTTCTGTGAAGTAATCAGCCCCGAGTGCAATCGCCATGTCAAACATAGAAGACCAGTTCCCCTTCTCACGCGCTGCAGCCAATTGCTGATAGAAGGCGAACGTAACCCCTTTTATAGCGCCTAGGCCTAGACGAACCGCATGTCCTTCGACTGTATGTGAATAGCGGCTTTTCGTAACTGACGGAGGTAGGATCGGAATACCTTTTGCCTTCATTTCACGAATTACTTCCGTCATCTTCTCTTTACTTCCTGTTAAAGAAGATAAAAATGCTGCGTAAAAATATGTCGGTTCATTTGCTTTAAAGAATGCCAGTCGATAGGAAATTAGTGAATAGGCTACAGCATGACTTTTCGGAAATCCGTAATCCGCAAATTTAACGATCAGATTATACACGTCGTTTGCCTTTACCTGATCGAATCCTTTTTTACGTGCACCGGCAGTAAAGTGCTGGCGTTCTTCTTCCAATACTTGCTGATTCTTCTTACTGATCGCTCGTCTTAGAAGATCGGCTTCCGCCATAGTGAAGCCCGCAATATTCACCGCGATTTTCATGATCTGTTCTTGATAAATAATAATGCCGTACGTTTCGGCTAGAATAGGTTCGAGTTCGGGTATGTCATATACTGTCGGTTCTTGTCCATTTTTTCGACGACTATAAAGAGGGATAAACTCCATAGGACCCGGACGGTACAAGGCGTTGACTGAGTAAATATCTTTAAAGTTATCGGGCTGTATCGTTCGAAGGGCGCGACGCATACCAGGCGATTCAAATTGGAAGATCCCTGTTGTATCTCCTGCTTTAAATAGTGCGTATGTTGCTTGATCAGTGAGTGGTATCTGCTCAAAGTCGATGATCTGCTTTTTATTGTATTGAATCATGGCACGGATTCTATCGAGTAGTGTGAGGTTTCGCAACCCAAGAAAGTCCATTTTCAACAAACCGACTTCTTCTACATCTTTCATCGCCCATTGAGTCAGGAAGACTTCATCGGATCCAATCTGCAGTGGGACATAATAAACGAGCGGTTTCGCAGCAAGCACGACACCTGCAGCATGGGTTGACGCATTTCTCGGTAAATCTTCTAAACGTTCTGCAGCTTGTTGCCATATTTTCCTTCGGGGCTCCACTTGAATCCAGTCACGTAATTTCTTGGACTGCATGATCGTTTCTTTAAACGACTGTCTACTATTCAATTCATTGGACATGAAACGCACTTCTTCCGGTGTGAAATCCACCACTCTGGCAACATTTCTGGCAACGGCTTTCGTTGAAAGTGTACCGAATGTGATAATCTGTGCGACATATTGTTTTCCGTATGTTTCCGCTACATAATTGACAACTTCCGTTCTGCGATGATCCGCGAAATCGATATCTATATCAGGCATGGTCACTCGTTCGGGATTCAAGAAGCGCTCAAATAACAATCCGTATATAATGGGATCCACTTCTGTGATACCAAGTGCAAATGCTACTAAAGAGCCTGCCGAAGAGCCACGTCCTGGACCTACCAAAATTCCTTCCGTTTTTGCGTAACGTACATAGTCTTCTACTATTAAGAAATAATCTGTGAAGCCCATTTGTTCAATAATCGATAATTCATAGCGTAGTCGCTCTTCATACTCTGGCGAAAGTGTTGGGAAGCGTTGTTGCAATCCGGTCCGACACTGTTCTTCCAGCAAATCAATGGACTTTTTGCCATCTACTACAGGAAACTTGGGAAGTAAAAAATCTTCTTTCTGGATCGTCACATTACAGGAATTCATAATGTTTTCCGTTGTCTGTAACCATTCCGGATACTCTCTGAACCAATTTGTAAGTTCTTGTAGTTCAGGCAAAAACGCTTGTCTATAACGATTAGGCGGTTTTTTTGAATCATTTAATTTATAGCCTTTCCGAATGGCTGTAGCGACTTCATAAGCTTGAAAGTCTTCTTTATGAAGAAAGCGTGTTTCGTGACAAGCCGCTATGGATAATTGACTTTCCTTACTCAACTGCATGATGGCAGCTTCGTCAGTATGGGCCCCTCCACCCGGCCGGCTGATTCCAATAAATGTTGAAGTGCTGGAAACGTTCTCCGTTAGTAACTGCAGTACATGTAGAGTACGCGCATTCGCCCAGGATGAATCGGTCATCGCACATATCATGATGCACCCTTCTCTATAGGCGTGGAGCCAATTCAGCGGTAAGTTTTCTTCTTGACGTGTCGAAATAGCACTGCTCATTTTCAGCAGATTGGAGAAGCCTGTTTCGTTTTGCGCATAAATGTATACAAGCACTTCATGATCTGCGACTTCTAACATAACGGACAATCCAATTATGGGTCGGATGCCGTATTTACTCAGCATTTTACTAAATGATCGCACGCCATATAATGTACTATTGACGATAGCAGCAGAAGAAGCCCCTCTTTTTTGCAAAAGAGGAGCCAGTTCATCTAACTTTACGATTCCACGCAATAAATCTGCGCCTGTTACAATTTGCGGATACATCAGGTTCATTTCAATCCCTCAGCTCTGCTTAATAGTTTCTGCAAAGTTCTTGCAGTTTACCGATGATTTCATCTACTTCTGTCCATGAATACGCGGAAGCACCTGACGCTAATGGATGACCACCGCCATTGTGCTGCATCGCCAATGTATTGATGATAGGACCTTTTGAACGTAGGCGGACACGGATTTGGTTCTGCTCTTCAATAAAGATGATCCACGCACAAATCCCTTTAACCTCTCCAAGTGACCCTACGAGTTGAGACGTCTCCGATACGGTTACATCGAACTGCTCCAAAATTTCTTTTGTTAATTTAATATAAGCCGCACCATTTTCATCGATCGTAAAGTTTTGGTAGATGTAGCCTTGCAAATGCAAGATTTTACGATCCATCTCATACATACCTGCGAATAATTTCGTTCGATCAAAAGGTTGCTTGATTAACGAGCTAGCTACTTCAAATGTCTTTTCAGTCGTGCTCGGGAACATAAAACGACCCGTATCCCCAACAATTCCTGCAAATAAGAAACGTGCCGCTTCTGGGGACATTTCCCAATTGTATGAAGCTTGACCTTCTTCATATATGGTATAGATCATTTCCGAGCAAGAACTCGCGTCTGTATTTACCCATCGCTCATCACCATATGGATCTTCGTTCGGGTGATGATCGATTTTCAATAAAAATGCACCTTTGTCGTAAAATGATCCATCAATACGATCCGTGTTCGCTGTATCGGTAACGATGACCAGGGCACCTTCGTAATCTGATTCAGTCACGGTGTTCGGTTCACCCAAATAACTTAACAGTTCATCATGCGTTCCAGCTGCGAGTACTTGCTTTCTCGGATAGTTCTTTTCAATAAGTGCTTTCAACCCCATTTGTGACCCGTATGCATCTGGATCAGGTCGGACGTGACGATGAATGATAATTTTTTCGTATTTCTCAATTGTGTCAATGATTTGTCGTTTCATCTATATTCCCCCAGGTTTCTGTACAAGTATTCGCATTTCCTATTAAAAGCCGCTACAATATATAATGAACCTCAACGCTAAGGTAGTAGGTTATTTTGTATGTAATGGGGGCTTTTTTGATGGAAATGGTTAACTTTATTTTTGTTTTTGGTATCGTCGCTTGCGGCGTATTCTATTTTGTTTTCAAAACACGACAATTCCGCACGAGCCATATGTTTCCCATCCGTAAAAAGATGTATGCGAGTTTGGCAGGCACAGCACTTGGCGCCCTATTGATCTTCTTCGGCATCAATCAATTGCTGATTTTCGATGGCACACTCACCTATATCGTGTCAGCTATATTCATTCTATTCGGTGGATATGTTGCTATATTTAACTTTAACGCTCAGAAACATTATAAGCAGTTTGTTGCGGAAGAAAGTAAACTAAACCAAGCTGATGTCAATTGACGTCAGCTTTTTTTATTTCTCAAAAAGCTGGAAAGTTCCCATAGCTTTAGCAACTATTCCATCGTTCGATGTCAATTCGATTTCCAGTTTGATGAATCGGCGACTCGAGTGAATAATCTTTGGTTCCACTGTTACCGATGCGCCAAGCTGAACTTGTTTGATAAAATAAATCGTTACATTCTCGGGCACACTTTCGCCACGTTTTTGAAGCTTAATCGTACGACTACCCGCTTCTGTCAGGATCGTTAGCATCGCTCCGTAAGATAATGAACCAAATTGATTGGTCATCTGTGGCACAACGGAAAACTCGATTTTTTCAGGCGAGTTGGCTATAGCTTTCATTTGATTCTTGACAATGTCGTCAATTGTTTCCCCTTGTTGCGGTTGACGTTGAGTCATTTGCAGTGCTTTTAGAACATCTTGACGACTGATGATTCCTTCTAGAATGCCCGCATCATTCACGACAGGCATTAGATCAATGCCTTCCCAGATCATACTGTGTCCCGCTGATGCAACACTCACTTTTCCGTTTACCGTGATGGGACCTGGCGTCATGACTTTTCCAACGGTTTCTACATCGGGATTGCTGACGACATCTCGGGACGTAATAATCCCTACCAATGTACCGTCAGATTTTACAACAGGGTAGGCTGAGTGCGATGTTTGATGATTCACTTCGTAAAATTGATCGACGGAATCTTCAGGAGATAATGTCACGGTACTGGCAAGTGGTGTCAAAATATCCTCTACCAATAAAATCTCTTTTTCAATCAACTGATCATAAATCGCTCGGTTCAGCATAGTCGCTACTGTGAAGGTGTCATAACTTGTTGAAATAACCGGTAAATTCATTTCGTCTGCCAGCTGCTTCACTTCATCAGTCGCATCGAAGCCACCCGTCACGAGGACGGCTGCCCCCGCTTTAATCGCAATTTCATGCGCTTTCAAACGATTTCCTACGATCAGCAAACTGCCCGCATCGATATATCGGATCATATCCTCGAGCTGCATGGCGCCTACTACAAATTTCGTTAATGTTTTATGTAATCCATCACGACCACCCAGCACGACGCCGTCTACAATGTTGATGACTTCTGCGAATGTTAGACGTTCAATATTTTCTTTTTTCTTTTTTTCAATTCGGATTGTACCGACACGTTCAATTGTATTTACTAATTTTTGATTTTCCGCTTCTTTTATCGCACGGTAAGCGGTTCCATCACTGACTTCCAATACTTTCGCGACTTGGCGGACGGAGATCTTTTCCCCCACTGCCAAACTTTCGATATAACGCAAAATCTGCTCGTGTTTAGTTGACATGATTTCACCTTTTTCTTCGACCCAGTTTAAGGTTTCGGCTTTTTGATAATCATACCATAAATTCAACAAAAAAACGGTCTACGACACGAACAATGCGCCGTAGACCGTAATTATTTATTTTACATTTTACAGTTCGATGATTTCTCCTGGCTCCATTATTTTCACTTCATGATTCTGTACGAGTGATTTGAAGTCTTCAGGATCCACTTCAATTGGTGGGAATGTATTGAAGTGGATTGGAACGGTTAACGTGGGTTTCAACAATTCGACTGCTTTTGCGGCATCTTTAGGACCCATGGTGAAATTATCGCCAATCGGTAAGAACGCCACATCAATTCCCTCTTCACCATACAGTTTCATATCACTAAATAGCGAAGTATCTCCTGCATGATAAATAACTTTATCTTCTATCGTCAAGAGTAAACCAGCAGGCATACCTGTATAAATTATTTCATTATCTGCCGTTGTATAAGATGAACTATGGAATGCCTGTGTATATTTCACGGTACCGAAATCAAACTCGTTTGCTCCACCAATGTTCATTCCGTGTGTAGTCAATCCCTGGAATCCAAGGTATACGGCCAATTCATTCGGAGCGACGACTAAGATATTTTCTCTTTTAGCAATATCCATTGTGTCGCCCACATGGTCATTATGTCCGTGTGTTAGTAAAATCACATCAGGCTTTTCATCGTCCGCCTGTAGATCTGTTAATTTATTACCTGTAATGAAAGGATCGATTAAAATCGTCTTGCCTTTCGTCTCAATTTTTACGATCGAATGACCATGGTATGAGATTTTCACAACGATCACACTCCTCTTTTAATTACCTACTCTATTCTATACCTTCTGCAAAATAGCTTAAAACCCTCTTTTTTTGTTATACTAACCATAACAGAGGAGGTAATATGTTGACGAACATTCAAAAAGTACAAAATTTCTTAGCGAAACATGATATTGATGCAGCACTCATAACCAATCCAGACAATATATTTTATCTAACTAATTTCCGTAGTGATCCCCATGAGCGGTTACTAGGTGTAGTCGTTTTCAGAGAAGCGGATCCATTTGTCATTTGCCCTGCTATGGAAGTTCCGGATGTAAAAGCAATTGGTTGGAAGTATGACGCTATTGGATATAAGGATACAGATAATGCGTTCGAATTTTTAGATCAAGCAATCACTGAACGGACTTCTACATTCTCATTACTCGCAATCGAAAAAGAACATGTAACAGTTGATCGCTACGAAATCTTGCAAGAGCGTTTTCCGACTTTACAGTTTGCGAAGTTAGATGATGAACTAGCCAACCATCGTCTGATCAAAGATGATGTGGAGCTTGAGCACTTGCGTAAAGCAGCCGAATTAGCAGACTATGCAATAGAAGTAGGTTGTAATGAAATCGCGGAAGGTAAAACCGAGCTAGAAATAGTCCAAGCTGTAGAACAAGCGGTGAAACAAAAAGGCGCAGAGAAGATGTCATTTGATACCATTATCGTTTCCGGTACGAAGACCGCTTCCCCCCATGGTATTCCGGGTGAAAAACGCATTGAAAATGGGGATTTCATCTTATTTGATCTTGGAGTCGTGTATAAAGGATACTGTTCTGACATCACGCGTACGATAGCATTCGGTGAGCCTACAGAGGAAAAGCGTAAGATTTATGAGACAGTCAAGAAGGCACAGCAAGCAGCAATTGACGTAGTACGTCCTGGTACATTGGCTAGAGAAGTGGACCTTGCCGCTCGGTCCATTATTGAAGAAGCGGGTTATGGTGAGTTATTCCCGCATCGGATTGGCCATGGCCTTGGTATTTCTGTTCATGAGTTCCCCTCCTTGACAGCTACGAATGATATGCCACTTCAAGAAGGTATGGTATTTACAATTGAACCGGGCATTTATGACCCAGCTATTACAGGCGTACGGATTGAAGATGATGTGTATGTGACGAAAGATGGCGTCGAGGTGTTAACGAAATTCTCTAAGGATTTGATCGTTGTCGGAAAGTAAAAAGAGTAAAAAAATGAAGACAGACTCTAATTTAGAAGTTTGTCTCCAGTCTCGGGCCGCTACTTTATGTAGTGGTCTTTTCTTTCGTTTAGATCGTTTCTAGTACATCTCCAACATACGCGTATTCCAGTTCTTGTGCTTCTGCTACTGCCTGGTACGTAATGTGCCCTGCTAGTGTGTTGATTCCTTTGCGCAGCGCTTCATTGTCTGCACATGCTTTTTTGACACCTTTGTTAGCAATTTGAAGAGCGTAAGGAATGGTCACATTCGTTAACGCCATGGTGGATGTTTGTGGAACTGCTCCCGGCATGTTCGCTACCGCATAATGAATGACACCATGTTTTGTGTATGTCGGGTCATCATGTGTTGTGACACGGTCAGATGTTTCAAAAATTCCACCTTGGTCAATGGCAATGTCAATCACTACAGAGCCAGGGCTCATAGATTTCACCATTTCTTCTGTTACGAGAGTTGGCGCTTTTGCACCCGGAATCAGAACGCACCCGATTACCAAGTCTGCATCTTTTACTGCTTTTGCAATGTTATATGGATTGGATACTAATGTTTGAATATGCTCTCCGAAGATCTCGTCTAGCTGACGTACACGCTCAACCGATAAATCCAAGATGGTTACGTGTGCACCGATTCCAATTGCAACACGCGCAGCATTTGTACCTGCTTGTCCCCCACCAATGATGGTGATTTTCCCACGTGATACACCTGGCACTCCAGCAAGCAAAATCCCTTTGCCGCCTTTCGTCTTTTCCAAATACTGTGCACCGATTTGTGTTGCCATACGGCCTGCTACTTCACTCATCGGCGCTAGTAGAGGCAATCCGCCACTCGGTAATTGAACTGTTTCATAAGCAATTGCTGTTACTTTTTTGTCGAGCAATGCTTGTGTTAATTTTAACTCGGGTGCTAAATGTAGATACGTAAATAGAATTAACCCTTCACGGAAATACTGATATTCAGATTCTGCAGGTTCTTTAACTTTCAGTACCATGTCCGCTTCCCATACTTCAGCGGCTGAGTCTACGATAATCGCACCTGCTTCTTTATACTCTTCATCTTGAAAACTCGAACCGATTCCAGCACCTTTTTCAATTAATACTTCATGACCAGCTGTTTTTAAAGTTAGAACACTTGCAGGGGCTATTGCCACTCGGTTTTCATTATTTTTAATCTCTTTTGGAACACCTATACGCATGCAAAATCCTCCTAGAATTGTAATTTCTCTTAATTACTTTTTTCATTTTCTCTTTGTCGATTAATAACTATTTAATCTTATCAGAAAATAGATGGTTTTTCCTCTTTTTTTCAACGTTTTTCCATATAATCTTCATTTTCTAAACTTTGATAAAACATTTCGACAAAAAAAGAAGGACTCTCATAATCTATGGAGAATAAGAATACTGTAGATAGATTTTAATTTTAAGGATGGAGTGGTAAAATGGCACTTACTTACAAAGACATCATCGTAGCCGTGGATGGTTCAGATGAGGCAAAATGGGCTTTTAAGAAAGCGATCGCAATTGCAGATCGTAATGATGCGACTCTTCACTTGATCAATATTATTGATACACGTTCTTACGCGGCAGTTGAAGCGTACGATCGTTCCATCGCAGAGCGTGCACAGAAATATGCTGAAGAGTTGTTAACTGACTATCGTACAGAAGCGGTTGCAGCCGGCGTAGCAAATGTGGAAATCCACGTAGAATATGGTTCTCCTAAGACGTTGATCCCACGTGATATTGCTAAGAAGCTTAATGCAGATTTAATTATCTGTGGGGCTACAGGTTTAAACCGTGTCGAACGTTTCTTAATCGGAAGTGTTTCTGAAAATATCGTTCGTTCTGCAAAGTGTGACGTACTGGTTGTACGTACTCCGGAACATCTACAAGGCTAATGCGTAACTAAAAGCTGTCCAAGAAGTCGTTCATTCGATTTCTTGTGGCAGTTTTTTCTTGCGTATATTGCTAGAGATATAGTATAGCGGGCACCGTTGACCGACATTCCAGGCGGACTCTTTCCTATGTAGACTTTTGAATACACTTATGTCGAAGCACATACTCCTAACTCATCGCTTTACCCCGCAAAAGCCGTAGAGAATGAATTGAAGTGCTGCTTGAATAATAAAAGTCCCGACTATCAGCGTTCTGACGGTCGGGACTTTGTTTTATTTATTCAACTGCTACTTTCTCTGCTTCTGCTGGCACTGGAATTCCAGCGATTCGCACTGTATCGCGAGCTAGCATGATTTCTTCGTTTGTCGGGATGATGAGTACTTTGACTGGTGAGTGTGGGAAGCTGATGTACGCTTCTTCGCCGCGAATATTGTTTAGGCTTGGATCAAAGTAGACACCCATAAATTCTAATCCGTTCATTACTTTTTCACGAACGATTGCACTGTTCTCTCCAATTCCGGCTGTGAAGATGATCGCATCCACTCCACCCATTCCAGCCGCGTATTGCCCGATGTGCTGGTGGATCCGGTCTGTGAAGACATCGAGTGCCAATTGCGCACGGTGATTGCCTTGTTCTGCAGCTTCCGTAATATCGCGCAAGTCGCTTGAAAATCCACTGATTCCAAGTAGTCCTGATTTTTTATTTAATGTGTTGACTACTTCTTCAGCTGACTCGTTCGTATGTTCCATCATATATGGAATAAGAGCCGGGTCAATATTACCTGAACGCGTACCCATAATTACTCCTGCTAACGGAGTGAAGCCCATGGATGTGTCCACTGACTTACCACCTTTAACAGCTGCAATACTCGCACCGTTACCTAAGTGACAAGAGATGAGACGTGTGTCTTCAAGAGGTCTATTCAAGATCTTGGCAGCACGCTCCGTTACGTATTTATGGCTCGTCCCATGGAAACCGTATTTACGAATTCCATACTTTTCATAGTATTCATATGGTAACGCATACAAAAACGCTTTCTCGGGCATTGTCTGATGGAATGCTGTATCAAAGATTGCAACAGATGGTGTAGTTGGCAAAGCTTTCTCAAACGCTTTAATTCCTACAATATTTGCTGGATTATGCAAAGGCGCGAAACTTGAAATCTCTTCAAGCTTCTCAACTACTTCGTCAGTAATTAATACCGAATCACTGTATAGCTCTCCCCCGTGAACTACACGGTGACCGATTCCGTCAATTTCATCATATGACGAAACGACTCCCTCACTCAGTAAATGTTCCAAAAGCATTTCAACGGCCATCGAGTGATTAGTAATATCTACTACTTTCTCGATTTTTTTTTCGGCAGTCGCCATTGTAAATACAGAATTCTCCATCCCAATTCGTTCGAATAACCCCTTAGTAATTTCTTCTTCGTTCGTCATTTCAATCAATTGAAACTTCAATGAAGAACTTCCAGCATTGATCGACAAGATCTTCGGCACAAATATCCACCCCTTATAATAATTACGTCGTAGAACGTTTTAATTTATTATAGTATCTACCTATTCTAAAAGCAATTGAATTCATGGGTTGTGCGCTATCTTTCTGCCAATGTATTATTTTTAAAAAAGAGGTAAAGTGACTATTCGTCACTTTACCTCTTCTTGCATCCACGCACTTAGTTTATTGAAGAACTGTTGCATAGCAGTAGCGTTCCCAAGTTCAGGTATTTTCGCTAACAACACATCCGGTAAGACAAAGTTCTCATTTGGTGGCTGTTGTAACAATAAAATACTTTTAGCAAAGCGTTGATCTGCAAATAATGATGAAGGTAGTTCAAGCAAGCCCCTCAATAATTTATGTTCTTTGACAAATTTCAAAATAGGTTCTGCTCCTTCAGCAGTTAACAACTTGGAAGGAACGATGAATAATCCGTAACCGCCCGGCTTCACATAGCGCATAGATTGCTCAATATATAAATAATGAGAGAACGCATGACCTTCCGGTGCCATTAGTTCATAATCCATAGCCACTTCATCGTCAGGGTAATAGCCTACAGGTAAATCACTTACTACCGCATCCACTACGTCAATAGGTAACGGACGAAGCGCATCTTGTAGATAAAATGATACCGGTAGCTCCAATAAATTGGCTGTCGCTGCAGCGATTTGAATCAACACATCATCAATTTCAACTGCACTGGCAGAAGCGGAACCTTTGTATTGATTTAATACTGTAAACAATAGATTCCCCGTTCCTGCCGCAGGATCGAGTAACGTTACAGGTTCTCTGGAATCCAATATTTTATTGACTAGATAACCCATCAAAAAGCCAATCGTATCCGGAGTCATTTGGTGATGAGCTTGTGTGGACTGCTTCAATCCTTTTAATAAGGCTAGTTGAATACCTTTACGAATTTCTTCTTTATCAGGATCTTGCAAGTCTACTGCTGACGGTTGATCTAGCCATTTTTCACTAGCTTCGAGCACAGCATCCAAATACAAACCTTCCGTAGCCGCCGCATGATTGTCGTAATACGTAAAAACTTTTTCCATGTTATTCATTTGAAATTCCTCCAAGAAGAAACCCACCTCTCGTTTCAGGTGGGTTTTTTAATTAATTCAATTCTTTTACTGCTTTAATCGCTGCATCATAGTCCGGGTGGTCAGTCGCTTCACTTACATACTCTACGTATGTGACTTTGTCGTCACGATCGACAACGAAGATTGAACGGGTCAATAAACGTAATTCCTCAATCGCTGTACCGAATGCTGTACCAAATGAAAGATCGCGATGATCAGAGTATAAGTGTAAATTTTCGACTTTCTCATTTTCTTTCCAACGTCCTTGTGCAAACGGAAGATCGCAAGAAATTGTCATGACTTCCACATCGTCACCGAGAGCTGTTGCTTCGTCGTTGAAACGCTTTGTCTGGATGGAACATACACCTGTATCAACAGAAGGCACCACACTGATCAAACGTACTTTACCTTTTGAATCTTCAAGTGTAACAGGATTCAAGTCATTAGCAAGCACTGTGAAACTTGGTGCCTGATCTCCAACTTTTACTTCTGAACCTAACAGATGAATCGGATTATCTTTGAATGTAACTTGTACCATACCTAACCACTCCTTTTAATCTAGTGTACTAAACCGTAGGGTCATCATGCAACTGATGGTGTTCAGGATGAATGATTTTCTGCACTTCTTTTCTCTCGAATGTTCGTTCATGCACGACAACCGTGTCGGCAAAGACATCATGAAGGGCTTTCTTTTGAGGTAAGAACAAAACAAGTAAATACAGAATCCACAGCATTTGTGAAATGAAACGACCGAAACCTTCTCTAAAAATAACGGAGCCCCAACTTACTTTCTCACCGTTTGATTTCATCACACGAATTCCCATGATCATTTTCCCTACGGTTTGCCCTGCTATTTTCGTCATCAAGATAAAATACAACAATAACAAGACAAGGGCAGTCACTTTATACGAACTGAATAAAAAAGCAGAGGGCTTGGTGATCGCAATATCAAGTACGCGAAACACCGGCTTGATAAAGATGCCGCTAATTGCCGAAATGATCAGCATGTCGATTAAAAATGCCCACAGTCTGATCCAGAAACCTGCATATTTTGGTACGAGTGTCTGTTCAAGTCGCACAGTTGGTTGCGTATCCAGCAGTTCATTCGTCATGATCGTTTCCCTCCTTCTCATTCACCGTATAAATACATCATGCGTGGTGCTGTATTTTCAGTCAGTAATTTCTTCATGATTTGTGATTCGACATCGCCATTGAATACATCATGTGCTTTGATGGATAGAATAGCTTTTAAATTAGTAGGCATTCCATATTCAAATACTTCCGCCTTTTCTAAGTGATAATCTTCTTTCATAGCAGCAATGACTGCCGGTAACTTACCATAATCATCTGCAAGTCCCGCTTCAATTGCTTGGCGGCCATTCATAACACGTCCATCCGCTACTTTACGGACAGCCGCTTCTGACATACCGCGTCCATCTACAATAATATCAACGAAACGCTTATACGAATCGTCAATCATTTCCTGTAGCATGGCACGTTCTTCAGGCTTCATCTCTCGAGTCGGGCTCATCATGTCTTTATATTGACCTGACTTGATCGTCGGGAATTCCACACCGTATTTTTCGGCCAACTTTCCGTAGTTAACCGATTGCATGATCACACCGATTGAACCAGTCAATGTTTCAGGATGAACATAAATTTTATCTGCAGGAGCTGAAATATAATAACCTCCTGAAGCCGCCATGCCACCCATCGCAGCGTAGACCGGAATTTCTTTCGTTTCCTGAATTTCTGTAATGGCATCATAAATATCAGATGACTCCAATACACCGCCACCTGGTGTATTAACAGACAGCACAATTCCTTTCACCGAGTCGTCATTCGCTGCTTCTTTCAATTGCGTCATGAATTGTTTATGGTTGTATTCCGCTCCACTAAAGAGTGTCGCTTCACCAACGTCTTGTATGACGCCATCTACTGTCAATACTGCAATACGCTCATTAACGCTTCCTTCTTCTACTACTGTTTCTTGTACTTTCGTCTCCATCAAATTGATTTCATTGACGAAACTGTTCCAGTCTCTCGTGAAGACCCATGACATCGCGTTAATACCAACCGACACAATAATCAATGTGGCGGCTACTGCTACAGCAATCCATCTTTTTGCATTCATACTATATTTCCTCCTTTGTTCACATCTACCTATACGTTCCTAATCGTCCAAATGTTTCATTCGTGTTACAATTATTTTATTATCTGAAAAAGGAGACGATTCAAATGAATTCTCTACATACCATTTTTCTCTTTAGCCGTTTGGACGAAGACACCGTCCATAAAAAACATGTGATTACACAACGCCTTAAAAAAGAAGGTTTCAAACTAACAGAAGATCATACGAAAGCCAATGTAGTCATCAGTATCGGCAGTGACGGCACATTCCTACAAGCTGTTCGTAAAACCGATTTTCGCCAGGATGTTCTTTACCTTGGAGCATCTGTAAAAGGGGCACACGGCGTCTATTGTGATTTCAAATATGATGACATTAGTTCCCTTATACACACACTACAACAAGCAACGATCGAAGAGCGCCATTATCCGCTCCTTGAAGTGTCGATTAACGAGCAGAATCCGTTCTTATGCCTGAATGAATTCAGTATACGTTCTACTATTATTCGAACATTTGTCATGGATATTTACATCGATGACTTATTATTCGAAACATTTCTTGGCGACGGTATGATCATCTCCACGCCAACAGGTAGTACAGCGTATAATAAATCTGTTAAGGGCGCTGTAATTGATCCGCGGCTACCTTCTTTCCAAGTGACAGAGCTCGCATCGGTTAACAATAATCGGTACCGTACGCTCGGCACGTCGTTCATCCTAAGCAATGAACGAACATTGACGCTCAATATCCAACAAGAAGGCAATGAATTTCCTTCCATTGCAGCAGACAACGAAGCGCTCGGTATCAAACAAGTAGGGAAAGTAGAAGCACGACTAAGTCATAAAGTCATTCGTACCGCAAAACTTCCAAATAACTCCTTCTTCGAAAAAGTCCAACGTACGTTCTTCTGAAATGAACCGAAAAAGACTGTCAATAGTCAGAACAAAACGACTCTTGACAGTCCTTTTTAACCCCTTACGACCACATCAATTTTGATTTTGCTCTTTTTTACGCAACTCAATACGCATGATTTTTCCTGAAGATGTTTTTGGCAATTCTTCTAAAAACTCAATCTTACGAGGATATTTATAAGGTGCCGTCAGTTCTTTGACATGATTTTGCAACTCTTTTACGAGTTTCTCAGTTGATTCTACCGTATCATCGCGCAAGACGACAAATGCTTTCACGACGTTTCCACGTTCAGGATCAGGGCTTGCTACTACCGCACACTCACGAACCGCAGGATGCTTGATCAAGGCATCTTCCACTTCGAACGGTCCAATCGTATAACCCGAGCTCACAATGATATCATCGCCTCGCCCTTCAAACCAGAAATAGCCTTCTTCATCCTTTTTCGCTCGGTCTCCGGTAATATAATAATCCCCTCTAAATTGCATCTTCGTGCGTTCAGGGTCATTTAAGTACTCTTGAAACAGTGCAGGAGTTGATTTATGAACGGCAATATCGCCCACTACACCTACGTCTGCCGGTTTACCTTCCTCATTAATGACCTCTACGATATTTCCCGGTGTAGGTTTACCCATTGATCCAGGACGCGCTTCCATTCCAATCATCGTACCAACAAGCAACGTATTCTCTGTTTGTCCATATCCATCACGGACAGAAAGCGAAAACTGCTTTTCGAAAATATCAATGACACCACGATTTAATGGTTCTCCCGCTGAGACAGCACTTTTCAAAGAGGCTAGTGAAAACGCATCTAAATTTTTAGCTTTTGCTATAAATCGGTATTCAGTCGGCGTACAACACAGAACATTGACTTGGTAATCATCCAGGAACTGTAAGTATTTATCTACATCGAATTTACCGCTATAGACAAAACCTACCGCACCGCTTCCTAGAACAGATAAGAATGGTGTCCAAATCCACTTCTGCCATCCTGGTGCCGCTGTAGCCCATACAATATCATGTTCTTCAATACCTAACCAGTTTGGTGCAGTCGTTCGTAAGTGTGCATATCCCCAGCCATGTGTATGTACTACACCTTTCGGCTTGCCTGTCGTACCAGATGTATACGACAGAAACGCCATATCGTCACTAGCGGTAAACTCTGACGAAGCATTCTTTTCTTGTGCAGTCAAGGAGACTTCCCCTTCTTTTGCTTCACCGATAATATAGACTGTCACTTTTTCAAGATTTTCTACGTGTTCAAGTTGATCAGTAAAAGCGTCAAATGCAATAATTGCTTTTGCGTTACTGTGTTCAATTCGATATTCAATTTCGGAGGAACGTAGCATTTCAGAACTAGGGATTACAACAAGTCCTGCCTTTAGTGCACCAATGTATGTCACATACGCTTCAATCATGCGCGGCACCATGACCAGCACTACATCCCCTTTTTTCAAGCCATTCGATGTCAGCACGTTCGCTGTACGGTTAGCTGCTTGGATGAGTTCGTCATACGTTACTTGTTGTTCTTGATTTTGCGCATCTACATAAATTAATGCTTTTCTGCCATCACCCGTTGCGTATTTTTCGAATTCCGAAACAATATTGTAACGAGCGGGCGCAAGTAGTTCTTCTCGGTTCATTTCCATTCCCCCTTTTTGCGTAATACTACAAGTATACAAATAGAATGGTGAAATTTCAAAACTTTATATACTTTTCTTCATTATACTGTCAAGTAACGTATAGTATTCTGTGTTTTTCGGTATGCTAGGTGGAATGAATGGTGTGGCTGGCAGTGGTGTTAGGGTGAGGGATTTGCGCTTCGGAGGGGACGCTTTCCTGCGGGCATGGCTTGAGCTTCCTCGTCGCTTTGCTCCTGCGGGATCTCAACCTCATGCTTTTCCCGCGGGAGTCGCCCCTCCTACGCACAAATCCCGACAGTGATAGTGGGATATACTTATTGTTCATTGAAGTTAGGTTTGTAATTATTTGAACTTGAAATAACAAAATGTAAAACACAACAACCATTCATATACTATCGCCAATGAGCGATCAACTTTTGAAGTAGGATGGAAGCGGAAGCTGGTGGCGAGTGCAAAGATGTGCTCCTAACGCTTCACTTTTACTCGCTAAAGCCGTTCTTCGTTACGGCTCTTCCCACAGGATCAGCCTGATTAGTTGAGACAACTTAAGAGAGTCTGCGAACTGATCGGCTCACAGCAGCCCATTGGAAAGTATCCGCCAACATAGGCTTCAATCTTACGTACTCACTATTACCTTACACGTCTTATTGCATTTAGCACTTGAACTTATAAGAAAAATTTAAAACTAATCCAAAAAGATGCCCCAAGAAGCGCTATAGCTTCAAGAGGCATCCCATGTCTTACGATTACTGATTAGAATTGTTCATTTGTGATTGAGCCTGACGCACTAATCGCTTTGTAATTTCTCCGCCGACGGATCCGTTGGCACGCGATGTGGAATCTGGCCCAAGTTGTACTCCAAATTCAGAAGCAATTTCTTCCTTCATTTGGTTAAGTGCTTGTTGCGCTCCGGGAACTAACAATTGGTTTGAGTTGTTGTTGTTGCTACTTGGCATGTCGTTCACCTCCTTGTGACATTAGAATGGTCACTTTTCAAAATATCATGCAAGGAAGATAATAGGTAATTTTTTCTTTACAACAAGTCTTCGAAGTCTTCTTCTGTCTGTCTGCTCGGAATCGTCGTAACACGTCGGCTTGCCACTTCCGTCACCATGTCATCAAACTCCTGGAAGCTTTCGTAATACGCCACTTTTTCAACTTGCGGTTTCGTTTTATTACTCGGTGGCGTAAATACGGTACAGCAATCATCATATGGACGAATAGAAATATCGTACGTGCCAATTTTTTCAGCAATCTGGATGATTTCTAATTTATCCATTGCGATGAGCGGACGCAAGATGGGTGTATTCGTGACTTCGTTAATAGCCGTCAAACTTTCAAGTGTCTGGCTTGCTACTTGCCCTAGGCTGTCACCTGTTATCAAACCAAGTGAATTCGTGTCTTTCCGTACTTGTTCAGCAACTTTCATCATCATTCGTCTTGTAGTCGTCATCGACAAATTGCTTGGTACTTGTTTTACAATCGCTTGTTGCAACTCCGTAAACGGAATAACATGCAAGCGAATGACTGCGCCGAGTTTTGTTAGTTGTCTGACAATGTCTTCCACTTTTTCTAACGCCAAATCGCTCGTAAACGGCGGGCTGGCAAAGTGAATGGCATCAAATGACACGCCGCGCTTCATCATCATATAGCCTGCTACTGGACTGTCGATTCCTCCCGACAATAAGAGCAATGAGTGGCCATTGGAGCCAACTGGCATGCCACCTGCGCCTTTATAGGTGTGTGAAGAGATATATGCTGCTTCTTGCTGTATCTCTACATATAATAAAATTTCAGGTTTCTTCATTTGAACGATCAAATCAGGGAACGCCCTCAATACATGACCACCCAATTCTTGTTGCAATTCTCCCGTATTGAGTGGGAAACGTTTGTCTGTACGTTTGACATCTACTTTAAATGTCTTGCCAGCAGTTTCCGTTTTACCTAGAACTTTTAATGAAGTTTCTTTAATATCCTCCACTGTTGGTTCGCAAATTACAATGGGACTGAATGATTGAATGCCAAAAATCGACGGCAATATTTCAACAGCACGATCTAGTTCTTCAGGTTTTTCTGCATAAATGAACATCCGGTCACGTTCTGCGCGCATCGTAACAGTTCCCAAATCGGACAAAGCAGCTTTTATATTCGCCTTTAGTTTACGTATAAATTTACTTTTATTCTTTCCTTTTAGCGACATTTCACCATATCGAATTAAAATGGTATTCCAGTTCATTTCCCCACTCCTTTTCTAATCAGCTCGACTAATTGACGAACCGCTACTTTCAATTGTTCAATTTCTTCATTTGTTTGATTTTTACCTAAGCTAATTCTAATGACGCCTTTTTCAAACGCTCGAGGTACATGGATCGCTTCAACCACGTGGCTTACATCCGAATTCTTGGATGAACAAGCACTTGAAGTCGAGACGATTATTCCCTGTTGTTGCAGGAAGTTAATCGCTATCTCCCCTGTTATCCGTGCAAATGCAACGGAAAGTATATAAGGTGCACTCGCGTTTGGTGCCAATACTTCGCATTCATCTATTTCCGAGAAAAACGCAACCAGTTCATGGCGCCATTGCTGGAACTGCTGCATATTTATTTCTTCTACAAGTAAACGGGCCGCTTTCGCAAGTGCCGCCGCATGTGGCACCGATACGGTTCCGCTACGCAATTTATGTTCTTGTCCGCCACCAAAGACCATGGGTTGCAGTCGTATATTGTGACGATACGCTAGAAATCCACTATTTTTTATTCCATAAATTTTATGGGCCGATAATGAAACAAGATCGGGACCATCCGTAAAATCAGTAAGCAAGAGTTTTCCAAAGCTTTGCACACAATCGGAATGGAACATTGCACGTGAAGATGAATGAATGATTTTCGCACATTCCTCAATCGGCTGAATCGTACCAATTTCATTGTTAACATGCATGATACTAACTAAAATCGTATCTTTTTGCAACTTCTCTTGGAGTTCGTCCAATGAAATTCTTCCTTCTTCATCTACAGTTAGATAATCCACAGTGAAGTGTTGTTTTTCCAATTCCTTGAAAACATTCAATACAGAAGGATGTTCGATACATGTCGTAACTAGATGACGACCTTTATGTTGGTTGGCGTATACATAACCTAGTATGGCAAGATTATTGGATTCTGTTCCGCCTGAAGTAAAGATTCCTTCCGTCAATCCTAGTCCGATCGTTCCAAGCAGTTGTGTTCGCGCACGTTCCAATAATTTTTCTGTACGTTTTCCTTCCGCATGTAGCGATGCAGGATTGGCAAAATACGTTTCGGAAGCATCCATAAACGTGCGGAGAACTCTTTCATCCGGCTTGGTTGTGGCGCTATGATCAAAATACATACGTACTCTCTCCTTTCTATATGAATGAGCGAAACAAAGCCACCGGAAAACCGGTGGCTTTGTCGGAATATAATTATACTTTAACTTGAATCATACCTTGAATCTTTTTCAAGGCGCCTGGTTCAACTTCTTCCACCGCAGTACCTGCTTCTTCCAATGCTCTTAAGTAGCGGCATTGCATGAAGGACTCTTCAGCTTTCAACAATTTAGTGTGAACGTCCGGATGAGATGCACGGTAACGGTTACCGTATTGGATGATTCGTTCTACAAGCAATGCATTTTCAATCATATCTGCAGCTTTCGCACAAACATCAGTGACTACTGTATCTGCTTTTTCAACGTATGATTCAACCAACGCCATATTAAGTGGCACTTCTTCCAAACTTTGTTTCACAATAAATATTTGTTCATCTGCTTCTTCAAGTTGCACTTCCATATCATCGGGAATTCCCGGGATATTGGCACGGTGTAAATTACGATCCGCAATTTGAAGTTGCTGTGCAAGAGTCACAATGCGGGAACGTACGAGATTTTCGTCGATCCGAAGATTCTTAATACGACTACTGAACTTGGAATGCGCATCAGAAATGGCATCCAATTCTTCCACTAGCTCTTGCAACTCAATTTGTTGAGCGGAGTATGCCAAGTTTTTCGCATCTTGACGTTCGATGAATATTTCAATTCGCTTCGCCAATGCGTTCAATTTTTGCAATGCCATTTGTGGAATAACGACTTCATTTTCATCAAGACGGTAACTTTGTTGAACGAATTTCACTTCTTCAATCGTATCCGGAATCGCATATTGAAGTTCTTCAAACAGATCCAACATTTGATCCAAATGCTCATCTACGTAATGACGGGAACTAACTTCCTCTTCCAATACATCATAGAATGATTCGATTTCGTCATGAATTTCATTTACTTCCGCTGCTACTTCTTCCACATCCAAGCGTGCTAATAACTGTCGAAGATCCGCAATTTGTTGTTCGATTTTTTCGAAACGAGAAGGCATTTTCAGATGTCCTAAATAATACTCCTGACCTTCCATTTCGATAATTCCTTTACGCAATTCTCGCAAAGCCGCAGGTATTTTCGTCTGCAACTCATTAAGTAATGCAGGAATCTCATCGAGTAAAAACGAAAAGCGTTCTTCTTTTGCTCCTAGTACAATCACAATTTCACGCGCTTGTAAGTAGTTTCCATTGTCGATAAGTGCGTCGTATTCTTCAAACCTTGGATTGAAGGATTCCCACTCTTTCTCTAAAGACTCCACTGCCGGTCCAAATGCGTACTGATGAGCTAAGATCTTTTTGCGCGCGGCACGGTGGTGTTCTTTTACCGTTTCTATTTCGAACCGATTTCTTTCTTCACTGCCGATCAGTTCGTTTAATTCCTGCAAGATCGTTCGCATCTCTTTTTCACATTCGTTCAAGATTTCGCGGATCTGTTTTTCCGTTTCCGTTGCTTTCTTAAAGCGGAAACGATCAACTTGCCCTTCAGCATCCAGTAAAAGCATATCTACATTATGAAGGCGATCATCTACTACTTCTGTCCAATTATTGCGCCATCTCTCGAACATTTCTTCTGTTTCGCCAGTCATGTTCAACTGCTTTACTTTCGTCATTTCTTCAAATATTGGCTCGTTTTGAATTTGTAATTTTTCTTGTTCCATTTCACTGATTTCTTGTATATGCTTTCGCCTAGACAGAAATGCCATCACTGTTAGAACAATGATGATAACTAATGGAATGATGACGTATATCATCTCACTATGATCCCCCTATCCCACACTTCGCGCATAAAGTGACTACTTTAGATATTATAGTATATCGTAACATGTTTAAAGCATTTTCGTCTTCTATTCACATCTTTTTTAAAAAACTACGAACTTTTTATCATATCTTAGGATATTTCAAGATGAATTCTCGTATTCCCACATTTCCTACTTGTAAATTTGGCGAATTATTCATTTACATAATAGATAAAAGGCCTTCCTCATTTAATTTTGCTGTTACTTGCTGGCGAATCTGCAAGATTTCATAGCGTTGCGAACCAATTTGAATCCATGTCCCGGGATATGCCTTTCCAATTTGTATGATTCCTCCTGCATTTGTCTGAATACATGTTTTCACTCCTGCGGGCGATCCCGTTTCATCCAATTCTATATGTCTCCCCGCAATGACTTCCCCGCCACGACACACGCCTTTAATAGTAATATCTTGAAGCGCTGTAAGAGAACAATTATATACTCCTTTTGAGCGGATATGGATATCTCCGTTACTGTACAAAATACTATTCAACGCGAAGGCCGCTTGTAATACAGATTCCGGACGAATTTCTTCACCGTAAATTTCAATTAATTGATTCGCTTTCTCGATCAATTTTCGTAAATACAGAACATTCGTATGTTCCTCTCTAAGTGGGTCGACAAATAACTGATATAAACGCTCAGCTAAACCTAGCCATTCTTGATCCAATCTTCTCGTATGATTTTTCACTACTTGTATAAAGTGTCGATTCATGTCTGTAAACGCCGCGTATTTTTGCTCCAATAATAACTGAATGACTTGCTTCAATATAAATGGCGGCACCTCTTCGGGATTCTCACCACGTAATGCAAAGATTTGAACGAGTGCTGAGTCGATATTGCGTAAGTAGTCGAGAATTTCCTTCAAATCATTGATCATGATCGTAATAACCTTTTCCTGAATGCCTACTGTAACAGTGGATGAGAAAATACTCCCTTGAATGAATACAGACTTCGTTCCACGAATGGAGGCCTTTGTGCAATTCTTCATAATCGTGATAAAGCCTGAAGCCGCAATGAACATGGAAGGATGCACACTACCACCAATCCATACATCTCCTTCAAAATGAATATTGCCACTTTCCAAGCTGACATCTGCAGCATGCCGATATTCTCGATTCACATAAATCTTTGCGAGTTTACTGCGCCACTCAATAACGGGTCTTCCATCAATTTTCGCATAGAGCTTATGCAGTATACTATCTACAGTAGGACCTGGACGGACGATCACGTCTTTAGGTGGTTTCACTTTATACGTTACGCCTAGTACATTTATGCCGTTGACCCCTTGTACCGCTGGGATATACGTAGCTATCAGCTGACCCGCTTTCACGGTCGGAATAAAGTTATGCTCGCGGAAATCAATAGGAGCTTCATCATCACCTTCTGGCTTTTTGAAATTCAAATGAATGTCCAAACGTGCATCTTGACTTTCAATAGGAAGAATTCCTCGGGCGACGAAAAATTCTGCAAATTCAAGCGTATTTACAGCTTGCTGAATACCATTCATGGACATATAGGAAGGATCAATCCCCATACGATGCAGTTCTTCCATTAGCGAATCTATCGTCAACTCGTTGAATACATGTACTTTTTCAATTGCTTGAATTTTGAGAACTTGTTTCCAAGACGTATTCTGCAATGTACGCGTGATTCTTTTTCCAGGCGTCACTAAAGCAGTCGCAATCATCTGATCATCACTCAGTTGTATGACGAGTTGAGTATTCACTTCTTCGGCAATTGCCTCACACTCTACATGATCTGTCGGTTCTAAGATCGTCCGTCCTGTACATTCAATTCCGTTGATCAGTAGTTCGACGCCAGGCGAAGGCACAATAATTGGATAGTCTTGCTTACCGAATCGAACTTCCAATCGTCCATTGTGAATACGGACACCCGCAGGAATTTCTTCTAGTTCTTCTTGTATGCTACTCGTTTTTTCTCTTTCAGTAATTGTTACTTCTGCTAACACTCTTTTGAGTCCGAACATTGAGGTACCCGCGGGTCTTTTTACATGGATGTGAACGTCATCTATTGTCAATTGCAGAATTTCAAGCGCATCTTTAATCGCCTCTCCTACCGTTTCAGCTTGTGTTGTAATGGATCTGGTCATATTTGCACCCCCATCTATATAGCCCTTTATCTTCATATATAGTATAGCATAAAACAGATTCCTTTTAACTATTCTCCAAGACTATTCAGAGCTTTCTAATAACCTCTATTCCGAAATCTCCGTTCGCTTCCTTCATATTCATTATCTGATAAACTATGTACGAGAAAGAGGTGGTACTAGTGGATAGCAAAGATCCGTATCAAGAAGATTTGGACGATGATGAGCTGCAAGATCTCGTACTCGAAGCACAACGGGAAGCTTTAGAGAAAGCAGCAGCCGAAAAAAATGTCCGCCGCACCTATCGTCCTTTTCCTAAGTGGATGTTTTGGATTATGGCAACTACGTTAGCACTCAGTACGTTCGCTATCGTTTTTCAGATATATTCCATTCCAGCATTGGAGTTTCTAAAAGCATCTTCAGAGTTATCTTCCGATCCACAAATAGCAGAATTTAAAGAGTCGGTAGTTGTCGTAGCCACAGAAAATACGAAAGGTACAGGCTTTGCCATTAATGAACAAGGTACCATACTAACGAATTTTCATGTAGTAGAAGGAAATGAATCGATGATCGTCTCTTTCCCGGAAGGCGACCGGTTTACCGCAGATGTCACACACGTGTTTCCAGACATCGATCTAGCAGTACTCGAGGTCAACGGAACGGATCTTCCTCACTTAACTCTAGCGGAGAAAACGACTTTTTACGATCATGAGCCCATTACGTTTATCGGAAATCCATTGAGTTTTTCAGGAATAGCGAATAAAGGTCACACGATTGACTACATACAGCTAACAGATTGGGACATTCCTGTTGTGATGATCAAGGCTCCTGTTTATAGAGGAAATAGTGGGAGTCCTGTTATTAATAAAGAAGGCAAAGTGATTGGCATTGTCTTTGCTACATTGGATGAGGAAACGCACGGTAAGGTAGGGTTGTTCATTCCTGTAGATGCTTATTACGAGGCAATGGCTAAGGAAAAAAGTACGTGACAGAGAACGGCTCGGGAGTTACATCTTTCTAATCTGTATGTATACAAAACAAAACCGGTCAAAGGAGTCATCTCCTTTAACCGGTTTATTTACTGTCTTACTTTTTAGCAACTAGCAATAATTTACCTTTATCTAGTTCACTTTCGCCTTCTTCAGCTTCTGTTTTTGAAAGGCCGATCGCTTGCATCTGTGCGCGCAATGTATCGCCGCGAGATGTGAACATGTTCTTCATTGTATTAAGGAAGCCCATCTCTGCCATACCTACTTGTTCTGAATCCAATGCGTCTGAAATTTTGTCTTCACGATCTTCACTGTGCGCGAAAACATAAATCTCATCATGCGTGTAGCCTTGCCCTACCAATTCTTCAATCTTCTTTTTAGCTTGTACTGCGTTCTCTAGGAAAAACTTATCCATTTATTATTACCTCCATTATATAGTTGTTTTCTGCTCTATTCATCTATACCTATTCTTAGCGATCGTTAAACAATAATGCCGAATTTCACATCCTTTGAACCATTATCTTGTTTTAAACTGATAGATATTACGTAATTCCTAGCTTGAAAAACAAAGCAATAGTCAGAATATGCTATACTTTCTTTATAACACAGCAAAAACAGGGGGTTATTTCATTGTCAACAGAACGCATTGAAGCAGGTTTAGAGAAGATTAAGGAGTATGTAAGTGAGGAAGAAGCCGAACGCCTGATGACGGCCGACGCATTAAAAGAGTTGGCGCCAGATTTACGGAAATACATAGTGGAGTTCGCGTATGGTGAGATTTATTCGCGACCGGGGCTTGATAGTAAACAAAGACAATTAGTGACACTCTCTTCACTTGTCACGCAAGGAGCGACTACACAAATAAAAACGCATATAAAGCGTGCAGTAACAGTCGGTTTTACTAAAACAGAAATCGTGGAGAGCATGATGCAACTCATTCCTTACGTTGGATTTCCACGTGTACAAACCGCGTTGACTGTAGCTAAAGAAGTTTTCGAACAAGAAAAATGACAGGAAAATCCGACCAAGAGATATCTCTTGGCCGGATTTTCTTCTTACCATCTAAAGATGGCAGCTGCCCCTGTTCCAACAGGCATCCGTTCTTTTGGAAGAACCACTACTTCGCCTCCGGTTTTAAAGACGGTTTCTGCTAAGTCATCCAGTACATCGTCCACTGCAGATCCCTCCAGATTTTCCGTCTGAATTTCTCCTGTTTCTAGGTTGATTCTACCTGGATATTGATAATCGTCTTCCAATATGAGTCGTCTGATTCGGTCTTCACTTGCCGCTTTAGCAATTTCTTCAATGTTTTCGGAAGCTTGGTCGCTCACTTTAGCATTTTCAAAATTTTCCACTAAGTCTTTTGTTTTCTGTAAATACGTGGGTTCTACTAATTCCCACGCCATTTTACGTAACTGTTCAAGACTTAAGGCATCAAAGTCGGACTTAATTCCATCGGCTTGCAAGTATGGATTATGACTTAACTCTTTGAACTGCGTCTGGTATTCTGAAAGTGTTACTAGATATAGTGGGATCTCCATCGGCTTAGAGTAATTCTCTGCAACCGTTCGATCTACGTATCGGAAATAACGCTCAATATCGATATCAATTTCATCTTTTTTACCACCATGTCCATGCAACATCACCGTTCCAGCAGCGCCACCTGTATTACCAGCGCCCAAATGCGATTCGGTCACTTGATTTCCAATCGCTTCATCTTTGGTTTTCGCCAATTCCTCAGGGATTTCTACTTCCTCTACACCATATCGATTCCCTTCAAAAAGTTTGAATTCTTGTCTGTTGACACCAAGCAGATGATAACGATCAGCAGATTGGAATACGCGAATAAGCGGTTTGATATGGAAACTGTCTGACACAATCGCCAATTCAGGTACAGGACGTTGCAGTCGATAGGCAATGATACGATCTTTCGTTGCGAATAATGCGAGTCCATCTCCTGCATGTGCCCAGAAAGGACGCTCGCCTTCTAGTTTCTCAAGTGGAGCCAATAGACTTTTCACTTCATTCGCCGCATGTTTTTTTGACAACTCTTGATTCACTTTCTGTAGTAAGTTTTTAAATCTAATCGGGTCTTGTTGATTTTCAGGTCGATACCGGTGGGTCGGTTGATAAATGGAGATGCATGTCTCCGCTTGCTCCTTCAAAAACTCATGAGGAAATTCGTTTACAATCTCTACGTTCATCCTAATCCCTCCAACAAAAATTTTCCTGCATACAACAGGCTCTATTCAACTTGTTCCCTATTCACTTGTTTATAAACTATACGATTCCGATAGTGTAGAAGCTTCTTGACAAACTACTGCAACTCATGTATAGTTATTGTTTGGGATTGATAACAGATCTGACATAAAAATGGCGTTCTGCAGATGTTTATTCGGAACACTTATTCATCACTGGCGCGACTATAGGGTCGCAAGGACGCAAAAGTAGGTAGGGTTTGCGTTGCTTAAGGGAAACAACCAGTAGAACAACGACCGCGGCAAAAGAGGTCCAATCAGAATCTACATGCTATATAAATCAACACATATAATCGTTGTCAAACGTAACATTTATTATCCTATATAAAAAGCGAGCTCCCCAATAGGGGACGCTCGCTTTTTTCAATTTAGATCGCTTCAAATGCTTGATCCAAATCTGCCATGATATCTTCCATATGCTCAAGTCCCACAGATAAGCGTAGTAACGTATCAGACACACCCATCTTCTGACGACCTTCTTTCGGCACAGCAGAGTGTGTCATCGTCGCGGGGTGCTGCATTAGCGTCTCTGCATCTCCTAGACTCACTGCCAATTTGACGAGCGATAAATGATTCAGCAACTTCTGCGCCTCTTCTTTTCCGCCTTTGATGGTAAAGGAAATCAATCCGCCACCCATTTTCATCTGCTTCTTCGCGATCTCATACTGCGGATGCTGATCATCAAATGGATAGAATACTTCTTCTACTTTCGGATGCTTCTGTAAATACTCAAAAATAATTTTGGCATTGGCTGAATGACGATCCATACGGATAGGTAATGTCTTAATACCGCGTAACAATAGCCATGCATCGAATGGCGAAATGATACCACCGAAATCTTTTAACACGGTCCCACGAAGTTTTGCCATCTCGTCTGCATCTTTACCAACGAGCAACCCCGCGATCACATCACCGTGTCCATTAATGTATTTCGTTGCGCTATGAAGTACATAGTCTACACCGAATGTTAAAGGTGTTTGTATGTAAGGAGAGCAGAAAGTATTATCCACTACTACTTTCAAGTTATGGCGCTTCGCTACATTAACTACCGCTTCAAGATCAACTAGCTCCATCGTCGGATTAATTGGCGACTCTATATATATACATGTAGTTTCTGGTTTCACAGCTTTTTCGATTTCTTGTTCCGTTTTCATGGAGATTAAATCATGCGTGATATTATACTTCTCTTCTAATATTTTTAAGAATCCGAATGTGCAACCATAAATCCCACGCGAACAAATCACATGGTCATTTGCTTTTGTCAAATGAACGAGCACCGCACTAACTGCGGCCATACCAGAAGCAAATGCAAGTCCTGCTGCGCCCTCTTCCATCTTGGCAATACGTTCTTCCAGCACAGCGACCGTCGGATTTCCTAAACGAGAATAAATATTCCCCGCTTCTTCACCAGCAAAACGTCGCTCTCCTTGTTCAGCCGAATCAAATACATAAGTTGAGGTTTGATACAGCGGCACAGCTAAACTTCCCTGATGATCTTTACTGTCGTATCCTTCATGAATCACGGCCGTCTCTTTGTGCCAGTTGTTAGTGTTCTTCATGCTGATTCCTCCTTGTTATAGCTTATTCATATTATTATGAAAACGCTTTAGTCTAGTGTACATCGATTGTTTGCAAAACGAAAGAGCAATTACTTCAATCTATTTTAAATAGAATAAAGAAATCTATAACTAGTTAAGAAACGCTGATTTCCGTTCCAGACGGACGCTTTCCGCAGGCACGGCTTCAAGCTCGCGCTGTTCTCGCTGGAGTCACCGCCTGTAACGAAAATCTGCTAAGTGTTGCAGTACTAGGTAAATATCATTTTTAAAAACTGAAGTGATTTACTTTAATGCAACTTATAAAACTGAAATGCTTGACCAATAGTGAATAACTTGGTATGCTATGCTTTGTGTAAAATATTCGCAGCAGTTATGTGTTCTGTTTTGTCCAGTCTATTCCTTTTTTAAGGTGCACCACGTAACCTCGAGGCTGCAGGGGCGAAGTTGCAAGATTATAGAATGGCAGATGGATTGAACATATCTGGTCTTATTTTACAACAAAATAAAACCAACAGAGGAGGAGTCTCTCATGGCTCGATATACAGGTCCATCTTGGAAATTGTCACGCCGTTTAGGTATCTCACTAACAGGCACTGGTAAAGAAATTGAAAAGCGTCCATACGCACCAGGACAACACGGTCCAAACCAACGTAAAAAACTTTCCGAATACGGAATGCAATTACAGGAAAAACAAAAACTACGCTTTATGTACGGAGTGAACGAACGTCAATTCCGCACACTTTTCAACAAAGCTGGTAAAATGCAAGGTATTCACGGTGAAAACTTCATGATTCTTCTTGAAGCTCGCTTGGATAACGTTGTGTACCGCATGGGTCTTGCACGCACTCGTCGTGCAGCTCGTCAGCTAGTCAACCACGGTCACATCTTGGTAGACGGCAAGCGCGTTGACATCCCTTCATTCGCAGTGAAAACAGGTTCTGAAATCTCTCTTCGTGAGAAATCTCAAAACTTGACTGCTATCGAAGAAGCACTAGAAGTGAATAACTTCGTTCCAGACTTCGTAACTTTCGATAAAGATACGAAAAAAGGTACATTCGTACGCCTTCCAGAGCGCGGCGAATTAGCTGCTGAAATCAACGAAGCATTGATCGTTGAATTCTACTCTCGTTAATAACAAGGAAACCCCGTTGGCTGAGATATCTATCTCGGCTGGCGGGTTTTTTGTAGTTACGTAAAGAAATTTTGAGATCATTTGAATTAGAACTGATACGATACCTCAGATAATGAAATTAATATATATCAAACAACTTCTAATGTATAAGAAGGTTTCTCGATAACCATATGGTATTTAAATTACAACAATGGTAATATTAATTATAATTTCAATCGCTGAAAAAACCTGACTCTTTCTAGGTATCTAAAACCTAGTACCAAAAGTAAAAGATTGTTTAAGTGAAATAATCTAATGCAGATATTCCGAGAAGATAGTAATGAGTAATAGTTTTCTGGAAATTAATAAGATTAGGAGGGGAAACAATTGGCACAATGTAATTATTGCAATAAGAAAGGCATCTTCCTTAGAGTTTCAGAAATGGGTTTATGTCCAAATTGCGATGGTCCAGTCAAGCTTTGTATAAATAGACATATAGAAATTATTCAAGAGTCTGCCGAACTAGTAGATAACTCAAAAGTCTTCAATACTCGCTTAGGTCGTGTTGATACTATTGTTAATAACTTAAATATATTGGCTGAGGAATATGTTTCTAAGGGCATCAATATTCCTCTGGATATAGACTCTTTTAAAAATAAGATTAGTGTAATCAAAAGCCAAATCATAGAAGCAGAAGCTTATAATAAAACTGATGACTTTCTAAGGAAAGCCGGACTAGCTAAAACTCTTAACACTAAAATTAATAATGCCAACAAAGCTCTTTTATTTTTAAAAGAACTTCAAAATGATTTCGGATACATGAATGAAGAGTTAGGTATTAAGGTCATGCGTTATATACATGACGCGGAGTATCAAGATCTTCTGTTAAAAGCCGAAAAAGAAGAGTTTAAAGAGAATTATAAAAAAGCAATTGATAAGTATAAAGATGTTTTATTTTTCCTCGCTAAAGACGACATTGATGATAATCTACAAAGAGATATAATACAAAACATCCAAAATAAGATAGATACACTTTCAACTAACCTGAAGAAATAATATAATTTAATGAACTACGGTTTTTATAATTGTATTTTTTTACATACAATATTGTAATATCTCACTATACTACGTTTGTAATATAAAATAATTAGGTGGGATAATGATGACAACAAATATCAATGTTGAAATGACTTCCTCACTAGAAGTGAAAGGTATATCTAATTCATATTTTGCCGACGTACTACTCAAATGTATTGGATAGTCGATATTAGGATGGCTAGTTATATTTTTCACATTAAGGATTTGTGCACTTTGGGCCATATGATTTATGGATTGAAGATCAATCACACAGTCATTGAGGGTAGAAGAACGCAGTTTTAACAGTTCTGCTATCAGATTGTTCGGTCACTGGATCAAGTACTAGCTGTTGACGTTAATCACTTTGGGAATTTATGGATTCTGGCTATATATTAAACTTGAAGATTGGAAAATGTGGATTATTTCATATATGAAATAAAAATATCAATGATTTGTTATGATTTATCAATAAATGTCTTGAAATCTATACAGCTAAGACACAACATCGACTACTGGGAGAAACGGGCCGACAAGGTCCTCCCCCATTTTCACTATACATAACCAGATGAAATCAATTTGTATGACATCTGTTAGCGTTACGGTATCAGAGTATTGCACTTAGACTCTCCTTATATAGAAGGAATAGCAATTAATAGATATCTTAAGGCGTTCTCCATACTGAAGGTTCATGCACGACGTAGGACCATCTTCATTAAAGAAGGATTGGACGCAATCAAAAAGAAATTGTTGCCTGCTGAAGAGTTCTGTAACTTGTATACCCATCATCAAACACAACTGAGCGTGGATTAAATACACCACCGGCAAGTTTGAGAGTCAGACGAGGCCCATGGCCGCCTATCTACTGATGCCAGGGTAAATTATCATTGAAGATGTATATGCGGAGGCGTACGAAGCGCCTGTGGCGATCTCGGACATTGCAGATTATTTCTTGGTGACTGACGAAGCCGCTGCTCATCGGATGGAGTTTATATTTAACCATCAGTCGATGTAATGCTATCTACAAACGGCAGATTGGGCACCATTGAACAATTTCATTAAAAAGGAGCAATACAGCTTGACCTTTTTTGTTAACTATCTAAGTGAAAAATTGCCGTCTTACATAAATTTATAGGGAGTGTTTACATTGAAATTAAAAAAGCCGCGTTCACCGTTAAAAAAGATTCAATCGCAAGCGAAAAGATCTGTAAAGAAAGCCGTTGTTCCTGGTTACGGTAAAGGTGGATCAACAGCAATGAAGAATCCTGCGAAATACGCTGCAAAGAAGGTAACCGGACAACCTTTATCCAAACCCAAGAAGAAGGGGTTTTTCTCGTTGTTTAAATGATGGGGTACTCCCCCCTGCCACTAGATATTTCAAGTTATTTCAGAATAAGCTATAACTTTCACTGCGCAGGCAATTACAATGTCGCGTGGGAAGGTGAGGACGTTGGAGTGAAATGAATAAAATTACGCTTGCATTCGGAGGTACATATGAGAGAATTAAATTTAACGGATGAGGAAGCTAAAACGCTTATTGAAATGCTTAAAATGCTTCTCCAAAAATACAATATTGATTTAAAACCCGATAATAAAGGCGTTATTAACCTTAAAGGTGAAATAACCGGTGAGTTTTTTCTGCATTATTACACACCGCGCTATAGAGATGATAAAATATCAATCCATTTACGTGACAAAGAAACAAATCATAACTTAGTAAGAGTAAATATTGATCCTGTTGGCTTCCATAACAATGCGGACGGCGTGACGATTGCAGGTAACAGGATATTGTTATTCTCTAGTGAAGAATGGGTACGTAAGAAAGAGAAGGGTGATGATAAAACTCATGTCAGGGCGTTTAATTTACCTTCTCAGTTTACTGACACTTCTTCATTAGAGCAGGTATTTTTAGACTTCATAGAGTATATTAATGTAAAGAGAGAAGGCAAAATAACCTTTGCTGGATTAATCTGAATGGTGGTGAGATAAATGACAAGCAACATTGCCCAAAATTCTTATTTTAAGTGGATTCAAGAGAACACGACTTTTTCCGACGTTCTTCATAACGCGGTTGAAATTTCTTCTCCTTTTACTGATTCTTTAAATGAAAACATAAAAATTTATATTGAAACAAATTCAGATCAATTTAAAGTCACGGACGGCGGTTTCACTATCTGGAGTTTAGAGGCGACTGGAATGTCATTTAGAAAAGGAACTCACCGCCAAAATCTGTTGCATACCTTAATTGGAAGATTGAATGTACATTTAGAAGTCGAATCAAATGAATTATTTATTATGACAGATAAAAATAACCTCGGTAAAGCCATACATCAATTAATTCAAGCTATTTTATCTGTATCTGATTTACTGTGGTATGGGAAAAAAACTATTAAAAACTTATTTTTTGAAGAAGTCACTAATTACTTTAGAAAACATGATGATATTTTCGATCCGTTTCCTGATATAGAAATACAAGGTAAATCGAGACTGTCTCATCACTTCGACTACCTCATGAATGTTCATAATAGAGAAAAAAAATTAGTACGTTTGATAAATCATTTAGATCAAACTCAGTTGGAACGCACTTTGTTAAGCTGGAGTGATACGAGCAAACAAAGAGAATCGAAATATGGAGAAAATTTGGGCATGGTTGCTTTGATAAACGATAAAGATAAAACTATTCCGAGCAAATATTTAGATGCCTTCCAAGAGTACAAAATAGAGCCAGTAGGTTTTTATGACAAACCAAGCTTAAAGAAAGCTCTTTCTTTAACAGGATAAATACTTAAAGATTAGCCTTTTCATAGGCTTTTCTTTTTCCCCTAAAAAAGAACATACATTCCTACAAAACAGATAATTTCTCATCATCTCCCACAGCGTCTGTCTACGCCACAAAAGATGACAATAATGTGCAAAAGAAAACAGACAAACCTAAACGTACTTATTCAAAAAAGAACCCTTAGTATTCAGGTACGTGAATACTAAACGCGAAAAAATTTGGGGATACAGACATCGTTATTGCGATTGACTGGATAAACGTTTCGAAATAGTTGAGCAGAGCTTGATTACTGAAAAGTTGGCCTTGCGCAAGCTGCTGAAAGTGAAATCCGACTTGGTTAATGGCAATATGAGTAAAGTCGATCACTCAAACCTCACTATTTCATAGTGGTTAGATATTTGGTTTGAAACCTATTAAAAAGATTGAAAAGTCATTTCTAAGTTGCAGCGTGAAAATGCTATCAAATATCAGATGAAACCCCTTCTTGGGAAATACGTACTGATATCTTTAGATAAGTCCACATACAAACTCAAGTTCATTAACGTCCTGTTAAAGAAACATGCCCCTGGTACTGTTCAATTGTTTCATAGACTATTCAAGATAGTGACAACACTGCTGTAGAAGATGAGATTATCGTTTGCAATCGCTTTAATACTATCATTATTGAAAGTGGAGAGAAGAAAGAGAACTTCTATACAGCTGATGAGCCGAATGTGTTCTTGAAACCCGCAAAAAATTGGAAAATATCACGAATTACACGACCATCCTTACCTTAGCCTATACTGGATCACATCGTGGTTAGTTACAAGGTCTCAAATGTTCGGATATAGACTTCGCTAAAAAGCTATTGACTGTCAGTCTTACAAGAGATCGATAGGGTGATAGAATGCCGAAAACGAAACGAAGTTATCGGACCATCCTTATTAATGGGGTGCTGATTAGCCAACTGGAATCATACCATAAATGGTGCATTCAGAAGAAACTATCGATTGGCAAGCTACACCGAGTGAAAGTCTATGTGTTTATATCTGATCAAGATGACACCCCTATCGCTAATAACACATTAAATTATTGCTTCAGAAGAATTAACAAACAAATTAATTTGAAGAAAATCACGCCGCACGGATTACGTCATACACATGCCACAATATTAATTAGTCAACGCATCTCCTTGCAAACTAGCATTTTCTCAATAATCATACTCTCCAATCTCAGCCTCAAATATCTCTTTCACTTCCTCCGAAGCCACTCCACCATAATTAACATAACCCGTCTCCGGCCAATAAACTGATCGTGTCATAGTCCCATCTACTAGTTCAATTCCAAAAAACACTCGCTTTCCTTCAGTCGCACGTCTTTCTGGTTCATACGGCATAACCACCAACTCTTCAATCAGTTGCTCCGCATGCTCATCCGTAAACTCTCCAATGAACGATAAATCTTGCTCACTTTGCAAAATAACTCGCTGCACTTTCCCTTCTATATCTAAAAAGTCTCCAACCGTTTCAGCCGTATCCGATTCAGTTACTTCGTATACCTTCCCGTCCGCTATAATTCGAAATGCCGGATCATAGCCTTTCATTGCGAACAATTTCGTCCCTTTTGACAAATAAGCTGCGTCTCCATTTTTCGTTTGATGATTCGTTCCCGCATGGCCATCCAACCTATACTTCACTTCTCCTACTTCTCCAGCTGTTTCCCAGTCCTTATTAAGCTCGTTCATTTCATAGTTCGCCCCATACGTTGTATCATTCCATTTCACAAAATCCACCCAGTCAATAATCGTGTTCTGCGGGGATGGATTGAAAGAGCAAGCTGTCAGCAACAATAAAATGGAAAATAGTAGCGTTCGTTTTCTCATAATTCTCCACTCCTTTTGAACGTAGACGTAAACTTTGGTTTTATGTTACAAATGACTACCACGTTGGCTTTGCTCTCTATATAGAGTTTAGAAGCAAAAAGGATACAAGTTGCGGAAATATTTTTTAGTAGAAAATTCATAACGGAATAATTAACGTCGAGGTACTTCTCGACACTATCTTTATTCTTTAATTCTTAGTATTCTTAAGTTCTTTGGTTATAGGCCGTCCCAATATGATACGTTGTGTCGTTTCATTTTGGTACGTCCCTATGTTTCAATGTGATACGTCCATGGTACTACTTAGAAACGTGTAATCAATTATATTTCTTTATTTTTTATTACAAAATATGAGGAAGTGAGCCTTCATTATGATGAGTATTTAGATCAAATAAAAGAGCGCCCCTCTAAAGGACGCTCTGAATAATTATTTATGCTTTGTCTTCTGTAACTGAAACATATTGTACATCTCTATAAAAGAAACAATATAACGTCCCTTTACTATCGGTAAAAACAATATCATTGCTTCGAGAATTTGTCGCGATCCCTAAAGCATCTTCTTGATCTGCTGCTTCAACTATTCTTAAAATACTTTCAGCGCCCGCAAAGTGGTAATGTACTCTGTATTTTTTCAAACTTCTCACATCCCTCTATCTACAGTATTCGACATAGGGAAAGAAAACCCTTTTATGTTGAGTGCGTGAATGCTAAGTTATAGTGTTTTAAGTTCAGTATTGTCATCACGTACATGACTACATTAGAAATATATTGATTACGAATATATGTTCTATACAAATTATTTAAAACACGATATGATAAACATCAAATATACAGTAAGTTAATTTCAGTTAGACAACTATTGAAACACACATAAAAAATAGTAGGAGGTATTATATGACGGATCGAGAACTTCTTGAACTTATGTTGGACAAAGTTACAAATATGGAACAGGATCTTTCTTCTCTCAAGACCGATATTTCCAGTATTATAGATGAACTAACATTTATGAAGAAAGCCATTGCCGAACAGGACGTACGCACCAATCCCAATAGCCAGAAAATCGATACGTTCTCTGAACAGATTTTATTCAACAAAGCAAAATCAGATGATATGCGTAAAACCCAGCGCTTACTAAACGACCATGACACAGATATTCGCATTATCAAAAAGTTGTTAACTAAATAAAAACGTATTATTTTACAGTGCTTATGTAACCAACTTCTTCGTTCGTTCAAACGAATATGACTGTTTTACATAGGCACTTTTTATGATTCCCACTATCAGTTATGTATGTTATTTCTAATATAAAAAGACACCTCCGAAGAGATGCCTTTTCATCCATTATGAATTACGAAACTTACCATATTTTCGATCCTTGATACTAACCAAGAAACCCTAATGTCATAGCATACATCATATACTCTTTTTTCAATTCACTAACTCCCAGTTAAACAAACTTCACCATACTATATTTCTTTTTCCCACGTCTCACAATGGTAAAAGCATCTTCCAAACGTTGCTCTGCCCCTACTGTGAACGCTGTATCTGTAATACGTTCTCCGTTAAAGGAAATCGCACCGTTCGTTACGTCTTCACGAGCTTGGCGTTTTGATGGAGATACACCTGCTTGCACAATGAAATCCACGATGTTTTGATCGACTTTTTCCATTTCGACAGTCGGCACATCTTTAAACGCATCTTTCATTTCAGTAGCCGTCAATGCTTTTAAATCTCCGCTAAATAGCGCTGCTGAAATGCGTAATGCTTGATCAAGTGCGTCCTGACCATGAATTAGACGAGTCATTTCTTCTGCTAACGTCTTCTGTGCTTTACGTAAATGCGGCTCTTGTTGTACGGAAACTTCAAGTGCTTCGATTTCTTCACGGCTTAGGAAGGTAAAGATTTTCAAATACTTCACAACGTCTGCGTCTGCTGCGTTGATCCAGAATTGATAGAACTCATATGGAGAAGTTTTCTTCGCATCGAGCCATACCGCACCGCCAGCAGATTTACCGAATTTCGTGCCATCTGCTTTTGTTACCAATGGAATCGTAAATCCGTATGCTTGTACTTCTTCGTCATGCTTTTTGCGAATGACTTCTAGGCCTGTCGTGATATTCCCCCACTGATCTGATCCACCAATTTGCACACGGCAATTATAGTTATCATATAAGTGGTTGAAGTCCGCGCCTTGCATTAACATGTATGAAAATTCCGTGAAGGAAATTCCTTGATCTAAACGAGACGCCACATTGTCTTTTGCAAGCATGTAATTGACGCTTAGCAATTTGCCATAATCACGCAAGAATTCGATCAATGACATGGAACCGATCCAGTCATTATTGTTTACAAGTTTCGCACCATTTTCTGTTTGGAAATCAAAGATCATCTCTAGTTGTTTTTTGATTCCACGAACATTCGCGTCTACTTGATCTGTCGTTTGTAATTGGCGTTCTTCTGAGCGTCCAGATGGATCCCCGATCATTCCTGTAGCGCCACCAATTAATAGAATAGGCTGGTGTCCGTGTAACTGAAAGCGACGCAGTGTCAGCATCGGTACGATATGGCCGATGTGCATACTATCCGCGGTTGGGTCTACTCCGCAGTATAGTGAAATCTTCTCGTCTGTTAGAAGCTTCTCAAGACCTTCTTCATTCGTCTGTTGGTATAGCAAGCCTCTCCAACGTAAATCATCCATTAATTCATTCGACATGTCCTATATCCCCCTATTTTCAACGTAAAAAGTCCCCACACGATCAAAAAATGATCATGCAGGGACGTTAGTTGATTAATTATAACGCGGTACCACCCGGCTTGAGAGTAAGTACTCTCCGGCTTTAAGGCGCTAGTAACGTTGCGCAAAACGTACACTCCAAAACTGTAATTCATGTATAGTGCACCGAACAGCTTCCACCAACCGCTGTCTCTCTTAAACGGAACTCACTATCATTACTTCGGTTTTTTCGACATGTAATTTCGTATGAGTTCAATTTTACCCAACTTCCTATGAAAGTCAACATTTATTGCATATTTCCTTCTGAATCTGTGATATAATGAGTAAGATTTTTGGGGGGAGAAAAACTTTGAACAACGAAAAGAATAATAGAATTAAGCAACTTGAAGATAAGTTTGAACAAGCGAAAAAAGAGCCTTGGGCCAAAAAACTTCGCATCGGAACCGGCGTACTTTGGAACTTGTTTTTATTACTCATTATCTTCGCCGTCATCGGGGCCGTATTTGCGAGTTCAGTTGGTGCAGGTTATTTCGCTTCCCTTGTTGCGAAAGAACCGTTACGTTCCAAGGAAGAACTTCGGGATCAGGTGTTTAATTATGAAGAGACATCTGAAATGTACTTTGCAGACAGTATTTATCTAGGCAAGATCAACTCGGATATCGAGCGCCGACAAATTACGCTGGATAAAGTTTCACAGTATGCACTGGACGCTGTGTTAGCTACTGAGGATGAATACTTTGAAGAGCATAAAGGCATCGTGCCAAAAGCGATATTCCGCGGAGTGTTCCAAGATGTTACGAACTCAGACAGTCAAACGGGTGGATCTACACTCACTCAGCAGTTAGTGAAAAACCAGATCTTGACGAACGAAGTTTCTTATGAACGTAAAGCTAAAGAAATCTTACTGGCTATGCGCTTGGAACACTTCATGACGAAGGATGAGATTCTAGAAGCCTATTTGAATATCATCCCTTATGGTCGTGATGTGATGGGGCAAAATATCGCGGGCATCGAAACAGCTGCGCGTGGGATTTTCGGTATAAAAGCTAATGATCTAAATTTGCCACAAGCTGCATATATTGCAGGTATTCCACAAGCACCGTATACATACACGCCTTTCTATAGTAAGAACCAAGGCATTAAGGAACGCGAAAAGCTGATGTATGGTGTAAACCGGATGAAGACCGTACTGTTCCGTATGCGCGATGCAGGCTATATTTCGGAAGCGGAATATCAGGAAGCTCTTGCGTATGATGTGACGAAAGACTTTAGACAGCCTTCACGTCGTGCTACTGAACGTTATCCGTATGTCACACAAGAAATTCAAAATCGCACAATCGAAATTTTAGCTGAAGTTTTGGCTGAGAAAGATGGCATTGACGCGGATCGTTTTGAAGGTGACTCCAAGATTAAGGAAAAATACGAAATCATGGCAGACCGTTCCATGCGAACAGACGGCTATCGTATCTATTCTACTATCAACAAAGAGCTGTATGACAAAATGAATGAAGTCGCTGACAGCTTCCGGTACTACGGTTATACGTATACTATGGAAACATTAGATGAAGAATCAGGTAAAATGATTACGAAAGAAAATCCTGTACAAGTCGGTGCATCGATGATCGAGAACCATACAGGGAAAGTACTTTCATTCGTCGGTGGACGGGATTACGAACTGGAAGCATTGAATCATTCTACTCAAGCATACCGACAAAACGGATCTTCCATGAAACCATTACTGGTTTATGCACCTGCCATTGAATACGGTGTAATTGGTGCAGGTAGTCCACTAGTGGATGTGAAGTTTAGAAAAGGTAGTTACGCACCCGGCAACTATTTCGACCGTGAGTTCGGGGTATTGCCAGCCCGTGAATCACTGGCGCGTTCACAAAACTTATCTACCATACGTCTATATGACCAAATAATAGATAGAAATCCTATTGATTTTCTAAAGAAAATGAAATTTGCAAATGCTACCGATAAGGCAGGCATCGGTCTATCTGCATCGTTAGGTACTATGGATGTCACTGTAGAAGAAAACACAAATGCTTACGCTACATTCGCTAACGGTGGTCAATTCATCGAATCGTATATGATTGAACGGATTGAAGACATGAAAGGTAACATAGTATTTGAACACAAAGCAGAACCTGTGGAAGTGTTTAGTCCGGAAACTTCTTATATCATCACCGATATGATGCGTGATGTACTAAAAGGTAACGGTACAGCTGCACGTTTACCTGGCTTAATGAATTTCCGTCCCGATTTAGCTGCGAAGACAGGGACATCCCAGCATTACGGTGATGCTTGGCTAGTCGGCTATAATCCAAATATATCGCTTGGTGTTTGGATGGGTTATAAAAATCGAAATACGCCGTTATACCACGGCTACAACAGCGGTCAAATGCATCCATCAGAACGGACTGCACGATTGTACGGACAATTGATGAATGTAGCCAATACGGTCATACCAGAAACCATTAAAGCAAGAGATACGTTTAAACGCCCGAATGGCGTCGTAACACGTTCATTCTGTGGCATTTCAGGACTTGCTCCTTCTGCTGCTTGTGCATCGGCAGGACTCGTTAGATCAGATTTATTTAATTCTAAAAAGATGGTCCCTACGAAAGTGGATGACAGTATCGTTTCATCCGCAGCTGTTCGAGTGAATGGCAAACTATATCAGGCATTACCTTCTACTCCTCGTGAATTTGTCACGTCCGGCGGTATCGGCGTAACTTCTGAATATGGTAAGCGGATGCTTGGACGCTTAGGCGGAGATGCTTCCAAACTGCTTGCAGGTCGTGGCGGATATGCAAGCACTGTCGCAGGATCTACATTCCCTGCAGACAACGTACCACCTGCAGCCGTATCAACAGGACAAAATGGATCCGTTCTTACATGGACTGCTTCGTCTTCAAATGATGTAATCGGTTATTACATTTATCAGAACGGTGCCAAAATTGGTACGGTTCATGATGGTGCTTCTAGATCGTATAAAGTCGGATATGGTTCATATTACGTACGCGCAGTTGATATTACTGGCTTACTCTCGGGACCTTCCAACACTGTAACCAATACGGCACCTGCACCAAGAGCAGAGCCGAAATCAGATACGAATACTGGAGCTAAACCAAGTACGACAACTCCAGAAACGAAGTCGGATGCAAAGTCGGATGCAAAACCGGATACCAAGTCTGAATCAAAACCGGATGCAAAACCAGAGACTGCACCAGAACCTACACCCGAAACTAAACCTGAAGCGACACCGGAACCAAAGCCGGATGCAGCTCCAGAAGCAAAAGAATAACTAACAAGCCGGATGACCATTCTAAATTGTCATCCGGTTTTTTATGAAGAATTTCATCAAAGTGAATAACAACCCCTCCTCCCTTCTTCCTTCTAACATCACCATTTTTTTACTACACATAGATAATTACCGACAATTCCGTGATTTAATGATAATAATATACTTTTCCCCAATATAAATTGTATACTTAACACAGAGTAGCACGTATCGAACGTACACCGAGCTTTTGAGCGTACCAAAAGTAGAAATATTAGGAAGAGGTGAACTGTGTGGAACACAAAAAGACCTACTTTTCCAGATCATTTCCGCATGACGAGGGTGAACTGGTCATTGAAGGGCCTGTTTCATCAGAGCGACTGGCATCGTTTGAATTTCACGAAGGACTGAAAGCGTTCCGTCCATCCAAACAACAACAAGAAGCATTGGTGAAAATCGCCGCGTTTCCTGAAGGTCGGATCAACGTAGCGAGAATCGATAATAGGATTGTTGGGTATGTTACGTTTCTCTATCCCGATCCACTCGAACGCTGGTATGAAGCAGACATGGCCAATTTAATAGAACTAGGCGCCGTCGAAGTAGTTGCAGCTTATCGTGGCGCCCGTATCGGTAAATCCTTACTGGAATTATCGATGTTGGATGATGCGATGGAAGATTATATTATTATTACGACTGAATATTATTGGCATTGGGATTTAAAAGGTACTGGTTTGACAGTATGGGATTATCGCAAAATGATGGAGAAAATGATGCGTGCAGGTGGCATGGAATTCTTCTCCACTGATGATCCTGAAATTTGTTCCCACCCTGCCAATGCACTAATGGCGAGAATCGGAAAACGAGTCGATCAAGAATCCATTGAACGCTTTGACCGTGTGCGTTTCAAAAATCGTGTTAATTACTGAAAGTGAGGAATAATCATGCTAATACAAGACATTATGAAAACAGACGTGATTACGCTTAATTCTACACATACGATCGCAGATGCAGTACAACTGATGAAAGAAAAACGAATTCGCCACATCCCCATTGTGAAAGATGGGCAGATCGAAGGACTCGTTACAGACCGTGACGTCAAAGAAGCTTCTCCTTCAAGTATTTCGAAGAGATTGGAACCTTCACTTTATGAAACCACGCTTGATAAAATTATGAAAACTGACCTATTGATCGGCCATCCGCGGGACTTTGCGGAGGAAGCTGCGTTAATGTTTTATACGTATGAAATTGGTTGCCTACCCATCGTTTCTAATTATCAGCTAGTCGGCATTCTAACGAAAACAGATTTACTCTATAACTATATTGAGTTAACAGGTGCCAATCAGCCCAGTTCACATATTCAGATCCGCGTGCCGAATACGCCCGGTATTTTATATGAGGCATCTAAAGTATTTCACGAACACAATACGAACGTGCTTAGTGTACTCGTCTATCCTTATCAAGATAACGAAGAGTACAAAATTCTCGCTATCCGCATTAAACGAATGAATCCCCTTCCGATCATCGAAGGATTAAAAAAGCAAGGATTCGAAGTTCTATGGCCAAGTGAACCGGAGATGGGCGTATGAAAAAACAAGCGAGTTTTATCTTTTCTCCTGACCAACTAAACTATGAATTTTCGGATACCCATCCTTTTAATCAAAAGCGAATCATTTTGACAAAAGATTTACTAGATGAAATGAATACGATCGAGCCTCATGAAATCGTCATTCCGCGCACAGCCACAGACGAAGAATTGCTTCTCGCTCATGACGCAAAGTATATCGAAATCGTCAAAAAGGCGAGTACAGGTAATGTCAGCGAAAATATCGGTAGTATTTACGGTATCGGTACGGAAGATACACCCTTCTTCACTGGCATGCATGAAGCGAGTGCACTGCTCGTAGGCGGTACACTTACAGCGATTGAAGAAGTAATGGAAGGTCGTTCAAGATATGCGCTGAACCTTGGCGGCGGCCTGCATCACGGCTTCCAAGGGAAAGCTTCTGGCTTCTGTATTTATAATGATAGTTCTGTAGCCATTAAATACTTACAGCAAAAATATGGAGCTCGCGTATTATATGTGGATACCGATGCGCATCACGGCGACGGCGTGCAATGGACGTTTTATGATGATCCAAATGTTTGCACATTCTCTATCCATGAAACAGGCCGCTACTTGTTTCCCGGGACAGGAAATGTGACAGAACGAGGAAATGGAGCGGGTTACGGTACTTCATTCAACTTCCCTATCGACGCATTTACGGAAGATGAATCGTTCCTACATATCTATAAGACTGCCTTGCGTGAAGTGGCAGAACACTTTAAGCCCGATGTCATTCTTACACAAAACGGAGCAGATGCACACTACTTCGATCCACTCACGCATTTATATGGCACCATGAAGATCTACGAAGAAATTCCAAAACTAGCAAAAGATATTGCGGAAGAATTCTGTGATGGAAGATGGATTGCAATCGGCGGCGGCGGATACGACATCTGGCGCGTAGTACCACGTGCGTGGTCGCACCTATGGCTAACTATGAAAGACATCCCAACACCTACTGGAAGACTTCCAGAAGCCTGGCTAAATAAATGGCAACCCGAGTCACCTGTTTCACTAATTGAGACGTGGGAAGATCCTGAAGATCTGTATGAACCAGTTCCTCGTAAATATGACATCAACGAAAAAAATGAGCAAATGCTAACGAGAGCTTTGCACGTCATCCGAAAATCATAATAAAAAGCAACTTATCGCTCAGATAAGTTGCTCTTTGCATTTATACCTTTTTAAAAACAACGTATGAGTGTTGTAGATTCAAAACACGCATCACTTTCGTTACAGGCAGCGACTCCAACCTACTTCCTAACCGATTGCCGCTCTTCCAAATAATACGGTAGAATAACTTCTGTCTCTTCTACTTCTTCTTTGTTCATTAACTTCGTTAACAAACGCATCGATACAGCACCGAGGTCATACAAAGGCACCACAATCGCGGTCAACTGTGGACGAACAATACGCGCAAGAATAGAGTGCTGGAAACAAATAATCTCCACATCCTCAGGAATTCTAAGATTCTCATCACGCACACCATTCATAATACCTATGGCCACTTCGTCACTGCTCGTCATGACAGCCGTTGGAGGATTAGACAGCTTACCTAGTACACTCCAGCTCTCGTAAGCATCATCATACGTATTGTCAGTTTCCACGATCAATGACTCATCGATCGTCATCCCTGCTTCTTCCAACGCACGAATATACCCAACACGTTTGCACACACGATTAATGTCACGCGTAAAAGGTCCCGAAACAAATGCAATACGCTTATGGCCATTGTCGATCAATTTTTTTGTTACTTCATATGCGGCCTGTTCATGATCAATATTGACAGATGGTAAATTGGTTTCAAAATCCAATGTTCCTGCCAAGACGATCGGAACGTTCGCTGTCTTCATTTCTTTTCGTACTTCAGGTGAAATAGAATCACTCATAAAGATCAATCCATCTACTTGCTTGCCTAAATGATCTTCAAACAACTCCACTTCTCGAGATGTACTCTTGTCCGAATTGGAAATGATAATATTGTACTCATACATCGTGGCAACGTCTGCAATCCCTCTGGATAGCTCTGCATAGTAACTCTTGGACATATCGGGGACAATTACTCCAATCGTCGTCGTACGCTTGCTAGCCAGTCCACGAGCGACGGCATTTGGGCGATACCCCAATCGTTCAATACAGTCCAATACTTTTTTGCGAGTCGCCGGCTTCACGTTTTGATTGCCGTTCACTACACGTGAAACCGTTGCCATCGATACGTTTGCTTCTCTTGCTACATCGTAAATAGTGATAGCCATTTTTGCTCCTCCTGTCTTTATTCTTTACTAGTATACCGTGTTCTACTGGATTTTTGTGTTTTTCTGTGTAGAAATCTGTCATTCTATACAGAAAAACACCGACCTTTACTAATAAAGGGTCGGTGTTGGATGTTTTAGATCGTTTGGTGTGTGTTCATGAAGCGAGTCATCTCTTCGTAGAACTTGTCAAACTGCTCAATATCCATTTGCTGCGCTGAATCCGATAATGCTACGGCTGGATCCGGATGAACCTCTGCCATAACGCCGTCTGCTCCTACTGCAATTGCCGCTTTCGCTGTTGGAAGCAATAAGTCTTTACGGCCAGTGGAATGTGTAACGTCCACGAATACCGGTAAATGTGTTTCTTGCTTCAAGATTGGAACAGCAGAGATGTCCAGCGTGTTTCGAGTAGCCGTCTCATATGTACGAATTCCTCGCTCACATAGCATAATCTCCGTATTACCTTTAGAAATAATATATTCAGCTGCATTGACGAACTCAGAAATCGTTGCAGACATTCCGCGCTTTAGAAGGACTGGCTTATTGACCATTCCAGCTTCTTTTAACAGTTCAAAGTTCTGCATGTTACGCGCACCGATTTGAATCACATCGACGTATTCGAGTGCTTCCTCTAAGTGCGATGGTGTAATGATTTCTGTGACGATAGAAAGTCCAGTTTCATCTGCAACTCGCTTTAGAATTTTTAAGCCTTCAAGACCTAAACCTTGGAAATCATATGGAGATGTACGTGGTTTGTAAGCTCCTCCACGAATCATCGTTAATCCTTTTGCTTTGATGGACTTGGCTACTGCCAAAACCTGTTCGTAAGATTCTACTGCACAAGGTCCAAATACGAAAGATGGATGTCCGTCTCCGATTTTATGGCCGTTTACATCAACAATCGTGTCTTCAGGTTTTTTAGTACGGGATACGAGCAATGCATTCTTCTGCTCATCTTGCTGTACTTCAAGTGCCGACATGAAAATAGATTTAAATACCTGCTCAAGGATACCGTCTGGTAAAGGGCCATGGTTTGCCTTCTTTAAGACGTTGAGCATCTCGCGTTCGCGAATCGGATCATATCTATTTACACCTTGCTTTTCTTTTAACTTACCAATTTCTTGGATAACGCCTGTACGTTCATTGATCAATTGTAGAATATCTAAGTTCAACTGATCGATAGTACCTCTCAACTCACCTAAATCTTGCTTGCTCATAATACCTGTCTCCTCCCCGTACATATCTTCCTTTTCTAACACCGGAATCTATGGTACATTTTTATATAATAGACCTAGTATAATGAATACTCTTAGAAAAGTCACGCAATTTCATCTAATAATTATATATTCACTATTTTCGCATAGAAAAAACTTGAAAAGAGGTTGGAAATCCTGGCTACTAAGTTATTCGCTCTTGACATCGGGACTCGCACCGTTGTAGGGATTGTACTAGAAGAACAAAACGATTCATTCCATATTGTGGACTTGATTTCTAAAGAACATAAAGAGCGATCGATGATTGATGGACAAATACATAATATTTTAAGCGTGGCGTCTATAATTCAAGAAATAAAAGAAGAATTGGAACACATTCATGGCCCTCTGCATCGCGTCAGTGTTGCGGCAGCTGGACGTTCATTGAAAACAGCAGAAGGAACTGTGACAGTAGATATTTCAGATCGCACATTGATGTCCAGCGAAGATATTAATCGATTGGAATTAGCCGCTGTACAAAATGCACAAGAAAAATTACTATCCGCTCATCAATCACAAGAGGATGATCACTATTATTGCGTAGGGTATTCTGTTTTATACTACAAATTACAAGATGAAAAGATCGGTAGTCTGATTGATCAAAAAGGGAAATCAGCGACTGTAGAAGTCATTGCTACATTTTTACCACGTGTCGTTGTAGAATCCTTACTTGCCGCGTTAAAGCGTGCCGATTTGGAAATGGAGGCTTTAACACTCGAGCCAATCGCTGCTATTCATGTGCTCGTTCCCCCTTCCATGAGAAGATTGAATATCGCATTGGTCGATATTGGAGCTGGCACATCAGACATTGCGATTGTTAGAGATAATACCGTGACAGCATATGGCATGGTACCCGTTGCGGGAGACGAAATGACCGAAGCGCTAAGTGCACATTACTTGCTCGATTTTCCTATTGCTGAACAAATGAAACGACAAATTCATAATCAAGACATATTGACATTTCAAGATATTTTAGGATTTGAACAAGAAATCCCTTCAGAAGAAGTAATTGATGTAATTAAACCTTCAGTGAAACATGTAGCACTGTCGATCGCAAGCGAAATCAAACGATTGAATCTCAACTCTTCCCCACAAGCCGTAATGATTGTGGGAGGTGGAGGGTTAACTCCTACTCTGACGAAAGAAGTGAGTATGCAGCTAGACCTTCCTGAGAACCGCGTGGCGATTCGAAGTCTCGATGCGCTTTCAGGAGTTACACTTTCAGACCAAATCGAAGCCTCTCCTGCACTCGTAACGCCAATCGGTATTGCGATTGCAGCACAAAGAGCTCCCATTCATTACATTACCTTAACAGTCAACGACCAAGCCATTCGATTATTTGAACTAAAAGAGCTTACAGTGGGCGATACACTGCTTGCCGCCCGCGTTACTGCCCGTCAGTTATACGGTAGACCCGGACTCGCACTAACTGTCAAAGTAAACGGGCGATGGAGAACACTTCCTGGCGAGCACGGCTCATCTACAACCATCTTATTAAATGGTACTGAAGCCAGCACTAAGGATCCTGTTAACGATCATGACCGCATAGAGCTATTGTTCGGTAAAGATGGCACAGACGCCACAGCGACTGTCAGAGACTTAGTAGATGCGCCTGAACCGATACGTTATCAGCTCGACGGAGTGACGCAGACAGTTACGAGTGAAATTTTGCTCAATGGAAAGACGGTTACAATGGATACTGAGATTGCGGATCGGGATGAACTGACGGTGAATCCGGCGAATCGAATAAAAGACGTACTAACGTCTCCTATACGTTCAGGGACAGATTCGTTCACTGTGACATGGAACGGAACTCCCCACCGCCTAAAGAAACGCGAGATCCTCTACATCGCAAACGGACAAGAAGTCTCTGCTGACTACCAGATTCACGCAAACGATATCATTGAAACGCGTCAACCTGCCTCCCTTTCCTTAAAGGAAATAGCAAGAGAATTAGATATCGTTCTAGAAGAGCGTGCCGATGTAACATTTAATGATGAGCCTGTGGCAATCAAAAAACCACGAACTGCTGTTTATGTAAATGGACAACAAGCAAGTCTTGACTACCAAGTACAAGCCAACGACCATGTGGAGTTCAAGTCGTTGCCCACTTCTCCTATACTATTCAGTGATGTATTTTCATTCACTGATTTTTCCTTACCGTCTCAATCTACCACTGCCTATCAATTAATGCGTAATGGCGAATCCATCGGCTTCAATGAATTGATATTCGGTGGAGATCAACTACGTATTCTATTTGTTTAAAAGCTACGCTGTGCGGAAATAACGCATGGCGTAGCTTTTTCTTTATGGCTGTTCTAACTAATCGTACACATAGAAAAAACCTTCCCGTGAAGGAAGGTTTTCGCTATTATTTAGAATGAATTTTGTTGTTGTTGTTTGAAGACGAGTTGTTAGCTTTAGATTGATTCGTATTCTTTTTAGCAGAGGCATTTGTATTAGGAGATTTAGTCTCATTTTTTTGGTTAGCAGATTTGTCAGTTTTAACCTGATCTGCATTTTTGTTTGTTGTTTCTTTTACTTTTGAAAGTTCCCCTGATTTTTCATTGTTTTCTTTTGAACTTTTATAATCAGTTGCCTCTTCACCTTCAGATGATACAGTCCCATCGTCCATTGGAACATTTGTTTTTGATTTAACAGACTTCACTTTGTCAACTAGCTGTTCTGATTGTTCTTGCAAGTTTTGAGACAACTCAGAAGTCTTCTCTTTTGCAGCTGTAGTGAACGCTGCAGTTTTTTCTTTTGCCGTATCCGTAAAGTCAGCTGTGTAATCTTTTGCTGCACTTGAAAATTCCACTGCTTTGTCTTTTGCTGTGCTTGATAACTCTACCGCTTTATCTTTTGCCGTTGAGCTCAATTCAATACTCTTGTCTTTTAATTGTGAAGCCTGTGTAGTGAAATCTTCACGCATTTCACGGCCTGTCTTTGGAGCTAAGAACAGTGCAGTCGCAGCGCCAATTACCCCACCGATGATTGCGCCGGCAATGAAACTACCTGTACCGTTGCTATCCTCATCATACAGATCATGAGTTGAACGATATGTGTAGTTCGCTGGATATTGTGGTTGGCCATACGTATTTGAGTAGTTACCTTGGTTGTCGTTATAGTTCGGTTTGTTTTCTGTCATTTTTTCTTCCTCCTGTGAATTAACTATATTTGTATGTTTTAAAGGAAAATGCTTGTACTAGGAGCGCGATTTGTATACTGTCCAACCAGCGGACGTTTTAGGTTGCCGTTCTTTTACTTGATCATATAGATTAACTGCAACGGTTCCCCACTGTACGACTTGCGCGATTTTGTCACTGTTTTGTTCGGCGTTTGTAGTTACTGAGCTCGAGATCCGATGAACTGATTGATTGAGAGTGTTCACCGTGTCACCTACTCCTTTTACCGCATCCACCACAGTGTTCAGCTTGTCCGCTTTTCCTTGTAAATCTTCGGCCAGCTGATTGGTTTTTTGAAGAAGTTGTGTACTTTCTGTAGTCACTCCCTCTAATTGCTTTGATAAGTCACCTACTGTATGCGAGACACTTTGTAAAGATGTCTTTAACGACCCCAGTGTCATAGCCAGACTTACACAAAGAATAAGAAATGCGATTGCGGCAATCACTGCTGCAACGTAAAGTAAATTGATCACTTACGTTATCCTCCTAGAGCATATTCTTACGAAAACTTTACCCCTCTTTGAGAGTTTCTAAACTTTTCGTCCTATACTCCTGTTCGACATAACTGGGTGATATCCTTTATCGAAACCAAAAAACCTAAAAAAAAAGAGAAACAGCCCTCTCATAAAAGAGATTAGGCTGTTTCTTCTTTCGTAATATCAGAAGTAAATTGTTTTAAATATAATTGGATATCTCCAGCACCCATAAAAAGAATGACAGAATGTTTATGTGCTGCTAAATCTGACATATCTTCTATCTTCAAATGTTGGGAATTGGGGATTTTATCTATCAAATCATGAATCGTTAAACTACCGACTTTCTCCCGTGCAGAACCGAAGATGTCACATAAGTACACATGATCTGCTTCAGACAGACTTTCTGCAAATTGATCTAACATCGCTGCTGTTCTGCTGAATGTATGCGGTTGGAATACCGCAATCACTTCACGATTTGGATATTTTTGCCGTGCCGAATCCAATGTTGCACGGATTTCGGTAGGATGATGTGCATAATCATCCACAATGACACGGTCATCTACTTCCAAGACAGAAAAACGTCTTTTTACGCCTGTAAACGTCGCAAAGCGTTCATTCACAATGTCAGCTGGAATATTTTCATAATGACATAGTGTAATAACACTCAACGCATTTCTAATAGCATGATCGCCTGTTAATATAATGGTGAAACGGTGATAGAATTCATTTCGAATGAACACATCAAACGAACAGCCGTTTTGATCTTTTTCAATATTTGCTGCGTAAAAGTCATTGGATGAATCCAAGCCATAATAGACAATCGGAACTTGACATTGAAGTTTCTGAAGATTGTCGTCGTCACCACAAGCGATTAATGCCTTCTTTACTTGACTCGCCATCTGTCCGAAAGCGCTCAAAATATCGTCCAGACTTGTGAAATAATCCGGATGATCGAAATCAATATTCGTCATGATGGCATAGTCTGGATGGTAGGCCAAAAAGTGTCGTTTGTATTCACACGCTTCAAATACAAAGTTCTCCGCATTCTCGGTACCTTTACCTGTACCGTCCCCTATTAAGTAAGAAGTTGGCGCAAAGCCACCCAATACATGCGCCAGCAAGCCCGTTGTAGACGTTTTACCATGTGTACCCGTAACACCTATGGAAGTAAATTGTTCCATATAGTCGCCTAGGAACTCATGATAACGAATAACTTCTATACCAAGTTCTGCTGCCCGCAGTAATTCAGGATGATCATCTTTAAATGCGTTTCCTGCAATCACTTTCATGCCCGGCTGAATATTATTTTCATCAAATGGCAGTACTTTTATATTTCGTTCATGTAAGGGGTCTTCCGTGAAAAAGTATTTTTCCACATCCGAACCTTGAACTTCATACGAAGAGTCATGTAGCAACTGGGCAAGGGAACTCATTCCCGATCCTTTGATACCAGTAAAATGTAACAATGTCATATTGAAACCTCCCGGGAGTTCTTTCATCCCACTTTTTATCTTCAATTGTCCCGAAATGGACGAGAAGATTATTTCTTGTCATAGTATACCATGCGTTCGACCAAACCTTTAGATAGGAACTATGCATTCATTATTTCATGAAGCTTTCAAATGCTTGTTCAGTCAAAAAGACGTCGCGCGGTCTGCTCCCTCTTTGCTCAGATATAAATTGATTGGCTTCCATTCGGTCGATTAACTTTGCCGCCCGGTTATAACCGATGCTGAAATGGCGCTGTAATGACGAGGTGGATGCACTCCCCTGCTCGATGACAAAGTTGCAGGCTTGCTCAAATAATGGATCCGATTCCTCTTCTCGGACAGCAGCCGCCAGCAAATCATCTTGGCCGAATAAGTAATTCGGTTCTGCTTCATTACGAACATGTTCTATTATACGCTCGATCTCATCATCCGTGACAAATGTCCCCTGAAGACGGACAGGAGCCGATTGGCCATTGCCTAAATACAGCATATCCCCCTTACCAAGTAAACGATCTGCCCCTACTGAATCTAAAATAGTTCTTGAATCTACTTGTGAAGACACAGCGAATGCTATACGAGTCGGGATATTGGCCTTAATTGTTCCGGTAATGACATCAACAGAAGGTCGCTGAGTTGCGATGATTAGATGAATACCACACGCCCTAGCTTTCTGAGTGATTCGGCTGATCGACACTTCTACGTCCGCAGGTGCCATCATCATTAAATCTGCTAACTCATCAATCACTACAAGGATATAAGGCATCTTTAAAGAGAAACGTCGTGATGCCATGACCATTTCGTTATAGCGTTCAATATTACGTACTCCGGAATGCGCGAATAGTTCATAGCGTCTTTCCATCTCATTAACTGCCCATTTCAATGCCGCAGTCGCCGCTTTTACATCTGTAATAACCGGACTTAACAAGTGTGGAATGCCATTATATGGTGCCAATTCCACCATTTTCGGATCAATGAGCAATAGTTTCAGATCATGATGTGAAGCTTTATACAACAAACTGATCAGTATAGAGTTGATACAAACGGATTTACCGGAGCCTGTAGCACCCGCAATCATTCCGTGTGGCATCTTCCGTAGATCAATGGTTTGCGGCTCCCCCGTCAAACTAAGCCCTAATACAGCTTCAAGGGGCGAGTCTGATTTCATAAATGAATCACTATCAATAACCTCTGAAATTCGAACTGCACGTGTTTTGCGATTCGGAATTTCAATACCAATCATACTTGTACCTGGAATCGGCGCTTGGATACGAATATCTCTAGCCGCCAACGCCAATTTTAAGTCGTCGGTAAGATTTCGAATTTTACTTACTTTTGTCCCCTGCATCACCGTTAACTCAAACATCGTGACGGCAGGACCTTGCACAGCTTGTTCAACCGTCGCCTGTACAGCGAAATACGAAAGAGTTTCTTCTAACGTAGCGGACTGCGCTGCAAGCCACTCTTCATCAACGATTTCTTCTTCCGGAGGTGCCAAATATTGCATCGTCGGGAATCCGTAATGTGGTGGATCTTCTTCGATGATTTCCTCTTCAGGTTCTTCTACAATCGTTTCCGAAGTTGTAGCGGCCATTTCGGTTACTTCAACGTGAGATTCTACTGCAATAGATTCAGGTTCTTCAATGGAATCCTGTTCTTCCACGTTCAGTTCTACACTATTCTTCTGTTGTTCTAGCTGTACTGATTGTGTATCTTCCAGTGATTCTGTTTGTTCCGCGACAGGGTGATCCGCATCGATTTCGACTGACGCTTCTTCTACTAATTCTTTCTTCGCTGCATTAGCTGCAATGAGTTCTTCTACTCTAGCCGCTAATTTTTCTTTATCGGATTTAAGCATCAATACATTAAAAGGCACAACTTTTTCTTTCTTAACAGCTTGTACTGGCCCCTCTTGATCATCCATTTCGAATTCTACTTCATTGGATTCTATTTCTACTTGTTCTACTTGTTCTACTTGTTCTACTTGTTCTTGTTCTTCTTCTTCTTCTTCTTCTTCTTCTTCTTCTATCGTAACGGTTACAAGCGCTTCCAAATCTACTACAATTTCTTCTGTTTCAGTTGCAACATCGTCATACATTTCTACTTCTGTTTCTACTTCTGTTTTCGCTTGCTCTGTATTTTCCGTTTGTGCAAAGACTTCTTTTGATTCTTCTGATTCCTCAATCGTTACTTCAGCTTCTTCGATTTCATCATGTATATCGTCGTGTATAATTACTTCTAGTGACTCTTCCACTTGTATTTCTTCAGTCTGTTCCACTAGTTGCGTAGGTTCTTCAGATACTTCCAATTTAGGTTCTTCTACTTCTTGTGTATGTTCTTCCGCTGAGGTCATCTCCGACTGTCTTTTTTCTGATGAACTAGCAAACAATGGTGCTTTATTTGGTTGTTGGTTGGAAATCAAGGACAATGGCAATTCTTCGTCTTGATCTTCAAATTGATCATGTAACTCTTGATCTTTCACATCTTTCTTTTCTATGACCGATTCCATAGCCTCACTGATTGGAGAACTAGTGTTCAATCCGTAGATAGGTGAAGGCACGTGCGTAGGCGAAAATGGCTTTCTGAATATCTTAGGCCTCTCTACTTTCACAGGTTCTTCTTGATGACGAGATGGTACTTCTAGTTCAGGACGTCGCGATTCATATGGTTCAATCCGTTGCGGCTCCGAGTGCATTGTACGTTCTTGCTTTCTTCCGGTAAACGGTAGAGGCAATGGATTCGATGTAGGTGGAATGATTTGGGCAAATTCTCTTTTTGCTTCTGCACGGTAGACATTTCCACCTCGCTCATAACGACCTGGCCAACGTTCATTCTGTTCCAAAGGAAGTATTTCAAATGCTTCTTCTGTTGCTTCATCTTCTAGTAAATAGTCTTTCGTATATTCATCATGATGGATCTGTGGTTCCCATCCATAAATTTCGTAGTCAGAAACTATCGGAAACCGAAAGTTTGTTTTTTTATCTTCATCAAGACCTTCGTTTGGTTTTTGGTTTAGGTTATTTTTATCATTAATATTTTCAGTAGTTGGTTGTTCAAATAATGGGTTATTTTTTTCAGTGCCTTCTTGCATTTGCTGAAGGCGTCTTTTCATATTCCGTAGCCAGCTCAAATATATCACTCTTTTCATATCAATCATTTCATTTTAACAGGTTACCTAGGAGGAAATCAAACAGTTCTATGTTCTTTCTGTATAAAATGATGATTTGTAACCCTTTGTAACAATAATACAAAAAAGCTTTTGCTACAAGCCTAATGAGGCTTATGCAAAAGCTTTTTCCTATGGATATATTTACAACGTACCTTCGAAAGCTTCTCCGACTTTCTTATCATCTTCTAATACGAGAATTCCTTTTGCGTCGGGAGCATCTTGCAGATTGAGTTCTTTAGCAGAACAAATCATACCAGACGAAGCGACTCCACGAAGTTCCGCATCACGAATGACCATACCTGAAGGCATTACAGCGCCTACTTTTGCTACGACCACTTTCTGTCCAGCTTCCACATTAGAGGCGCCACAAACGATTTGCAATGTTTCCTCCCCTACGTCTACCTGACAAATGTTCAATTTATCTGCATTTGGATGCTTTTCTTTTTCAGCAACATAGCCTATAACGAATTTCGGAGTGAAGTCCAATTCCAATTCTAACGCAATGTCATTTTTCTCTAAAGCTTCCTGTATTTGTTCGCCAAGCTCTTCTGTCAGTTCTACTTGACCTACTGTTGAAACAGTGAAATAACTGGATGCATCAAATAAATTGAACGCGACTACAGTTTCTGTCTCTTCACTTTTAATCAAAGCGACATTATTTTTTCTTTCCACAGTAATTGCTGCCGGTCTTTCAGTTGTAAGTTGAACGAACAATACGTCGCCAACACCTTCTGGATTATAAAATATATTCATTTTTTCTGATCCCTTCTTGCCAATCTATTTTTCGCCATAATGAAAATCGGTTCAAGTTTACCATCTTCATAAATGAAAGACAATGATGTAACAGGTACGGCACCTGTTGTGAAAAACTGCATCGCGATCTGCGCCACGACGTCATAGCCTGTTTCATTCCGTATATCTCCAATGATTAACACATCTTGGTGAGGAACGGAAACGACCATATGCCCTTGTATTTTCTGTTCCATTTCTCTCATGAATGGCTGATTCAATATTCTGCTCGCATCATAGCCATCGTTATTGTTGATGAAGTAGAATATATTATCAGATACGACATCTTGCTTATACGTTGTCGGTAACGACTTCACTTTAAACATTGCGACTTCCTGTATTTCCTGTTCTGTCATCTGCAGATCAGACAGCATCCCTTGATCAATCAGGCGATACGTGTTTCCTAAATCTAGCGCATAGAAAATTCGTGTTTCGGCTGTATGCTCTTTCGTTAAGAAAGCTTGTCCTGCGGAACTTTCAGTTGGAAATGAAGTCGAACGGATGACAGGATAAATTGTATTTTCTCCCGCGAAGCCTTTTGCTTGTTCTTGCTCCATGGCGCGAAATGTCTCTAGGACGGTATACACCACTTCATCGATTGCACGTTCGTTTTTCTGTTCATACTTGGATAGAATTTCAGGTAATGAAATATCCATGCCTTTATGAAGAGTATGGTGGACAATCCGCAATTTGTCAGCCCGACGGTCAAATTGCCAATCAAAGTTCTCTTTAGGTAAGCGTTTCTTTAGTTCTTCTACCAAATCTTCAGCTTCCATTCGTTAACCCTCTCCTTCATTACTTAAAATTACTTACTGGTCGTCATGTTGAACCGAACGAGCAATTTCCATCATCATTTCTAAATACGCTTTGGTATTTTCTTCATCCGTCACAGTTTCAACTTTCGCTCCGCCTACGTTGGCGATTAACTCTACTTGTTTCTCACCTTTTTGTATGACCGCAACAAAGCCAAATGCTTCATCTTTAGAAAATGTTTGTGCACCTACTAAATCATCCGGTTCATCCGTTAACAGTACGTCATAATAGACTTGACTATTTTTCTTTTCATTCGGATTAACTGTTAGATAAAATGAATCATTTCGTTTAGTTAAAACAATCTTTTGGGAAGTTGATTCTTTATCCATTCGTAGAGTTGGCGGTTTATAGAATTCAATATTGCCCACCGTTTGATTCGATTTTTTGCTATTTAGTTCGAATGCTTTTTTCGCTGAAACAAATGCATCGTCAGTACGGACTTCTACTTTTTGATTACATCCTACCAACACGACAGCCAGTAGCAACAGCAAGAAAACCTTTCCACTTCGCAACATTCAGGTTCCCCCCTTCTCTACTTTCGTTCAATTTTCTATCAGTCCTATTCTAATCGCACCCCGACGCTATTGCAATCGTCAGCTCTGTAGCGACGTGCTATACAAGAGCTGGCCAATCAATAATTGCATGATATGTTCAAATAACGCATCCCTTGGTACAAGTTGTGCCGTCAACATACCCATAGCCCCTTCTGACGTGCGTACATTTTGCTTTTTGAAATAGGCATCCACTGCATCACCAAGTTCTTTGCCACGGCGAATTTCGTCGGCCAATTCTTCTGGTAAAGGGATTTGTGCTCCTGCAGCAGTAAACGTTTTGCCTTCCGGTGTGGTGAGGGCGCCCCAATTGCAGAGATACATCGTGCCGGAAAGCATATGAACCCCGCCTTCTAAACCTATACCGAAAGCATTCTTGGCTGCAGTGATCGAACGATTGATTGCGCCTTGCCGCGTTTCTTCCTCACTCATCGGCTGTGCGCTGACACCTGACGGAACGGACGCAAAAGAAATGGTACTGTTCTCCACGTAACGTTCAACGACCCGAACTACCGCACGTTTTTTCGCCTGATTTTCAGAGCCCAGAACAAATTCCATTCCACATCCTCATTTCATTTCTAGTCGTTTAGCAATTTTGTTTAATAGTTTCCACAGTTGTTTTATCACATGCTTTTACTAGTTTTGTAATTAATTCTTTCGCTGCTGCATAATCATCTGTGTGGATAATGGAAGCCGCAGTATGGATGTAACGAGAACAAATACCGATAACAGCACTTGGCACGCCGTTATTGGCTACATGTACTTGCCCTGCATCCGTACCGCCTTGGGATACAAAGTATTGATACGGTATATTGTGAGTTTCAGCAGTATCTAAAATGAATTCGCGCATACCACGGTGTGTGATCATCGAGCGGTCCATAATACGTAGCAACGTTCCTTGGCCCAATTGACCAAATTCTTTTTTATCGCCACTTGCATCATTTGCAGGACTTGCATCGAGTGCGAAGAATAGATCAGGATCTATCATACGTGCAGCCGTTTGCGCGCCACGTAAGCCGACTTCTTCCATAACGGTTGCCCCTGAATACAATGTATTCGGCAACGTTTCATTTTTCACTTCTTGCAAAAGCTCTATGGCAAGACCGCAACCATAGCGGTTATCCCATGCTTTGGCCATAATCTTTTTTGGATTAGCCATCGGTGTGAACGGACAAACCGGCAAGATCTGCTGACCGGGACGAATGCCGAAACGCTCAGCATCTGCTTTGTCGTCAGCGCCAACATCAATCAGCATGTTTTTGATATCCATTGGTTTGCTGCGCTCTGCGTCACTCAACAAGTGCGGTGGAATCGAACCGATCACACCGGGAATTTCCGCATCTTCCGTGATGATCTGGACTCGTTGTGCCAATAATACTTGGTTCCACCAGCCTCCTAACGGCTGAAAACGAAGCATTCCGTTATCTGTAATACCTGTTACCATGAAGCCGACTTCATCCATATGTCCAGCAACCATAATTTTCGGCTCGTCTTCTTTTCCGTGCCGAACACCAAACACGCCACCGAGACCATCTTGAATTATCTCATCCGAGTTCTGTGCCAACTGCTCGCGCATAAAAGCCCGGACACGGTATTCATTACCAGGTGCGCCCGGAAGTTCAGTCAATGTACGAAATAACTCCAATGTTTCTTTTTTCATCTAAATCCCTCACTTTTTTATTGTCTATGTGTAGTATATCCACATAGTAAACAGATGAATACTAATTAGGTTAAGAATGTACTTTACACAAAAGTGCCATATTCTGCCGATTAGTAAAATTGGAAACGCTTTTGAATCGCCATGTACTTTTAAACTATGTTACACTATAAGAAAAGATTTGCGAAGGAGGCTGCAATTAGCCATGAGAGTAAAAGACTTTTTAGCTGGAATTTTAACTGGTGTTGCTGCAGGCGTAGTAGTGAATGAGGCATTTAATCGTTACAATGAAGAAGTACCTGCTGATAACGTATTGAAAAAAGTAAAAGATGCATTTAAAGAAGAAGGACCAATCGACGGTTCGTGGATCGTTATGAAACCAGAACCTTACACAAATCACGTGATTTCTATGGATGTTTACCGTGGTGGCGTTTCTCGCATGAAAGACGGCAAGCTAGAGCAATTTGAATTCGCAGCTGATGCGAAAACAGGCACTGTCGTGGAGCTAGTTCGTCAGTAATCAGTAATTAACTATACGTAGCGAGACTATCCAAGAAGTATTTACTTCTTGGATAGTCTCTTTTCTTGTTAGAATGAATTTTAAGTGCGAGTTGTATGCAGCAAGATTCGAAGAACGGCCCTATCTTCACTTTAACGCGTAGTCCGGCTTAAGATTTTACATAACTATATTTTAAAATGTACTTCTCCATACAGAAAAAGACAAACCCCTCGTAAAAGGGATCTGTCTCTAGCACTTAATGTTTAACATTGCATAAGGTTTCCAGCTCAAGAACACAACACCAGTTGATCGTAAGAGGAAGGCGGCGACTCCCGGAGGATCAGCGTGCGCCTTGAGATCCCGCAGAAGCGAAACGCACGAGGAAGCTCAAGCCACGCCCTCGGGAAAGCGTCCGCCTGGAACGTCGATCAACTGCGCACTCCCACTCCCCTCACTAAATCACTTGAACTTGAACTTGAACTTGAACTTGAACTCGAACTCGAACTCGAACTTAATCCCTCACCGAGTACGAGGCAAGCTATCTACAATAGTCTTCCCATCTTCACTAAACTTCGCCATGCGATACACCGCATCATGATAGAAAATAAACCCATACTCATTTGGAAGCGCTTCCTTCATTAAGCGCTCTTTTGCAAAAATCGAGTCCATTGGATAATCATCATACGCAAGTACCCACAAAGGATTCGTATGTGCATGCGTCGGCATAATATCCGCCATATGAATCAACGTCTCGCCGCCTTGCTCTAGCTTAATTACACAATGGCCGTCACTATGACCGCCCGTATGAATCATCTTAATACCTGGTGCTACTTCAATCTCTTCTTCAAACGTCTCAACTTGACTTTGAATTGGCTCCCAGTTTTCTTTCCAATACGTATTGCGTGAGCGAATATTCGGTTCTCTCATTTCATCCCACTCAACTTGTGAAGTATAGATCTTGGCATTTTTAAATACAGACACCAGCTGATCATCTTCCCACTGTGTCAAACCTGCCGCGTGATCATTATGAAGATGGGACATTAACACAACATCAATATCATCAGGCGTCATGCCAAGCTCTTCTAAACTTTCCTCTACACGCGTTTCGGCACGGACACCCAAGTTACGCTTTTGCTTGTCGTCCAACTTGCCTTTTCCGATACCGGAATCAATTAAATAATTTTTATTTTGATATTGAATGAGGATGGGGTCTGTTCGTAGTTCAATTAAATTGTTTTCATCTGTTTCATAGCGTCTTGACCATAGAGCCTTCGGAACGACACCGAACATCGCACCTCCGTCTAAAAAGTTTACGCCTCCGTCTAACCACGTTAGTTTCATATCATGAAAAGTTAGTTGATCCAAAATAATTCCTCCCTACATTCCTTTAGTAACTGTTGTATGGACATTGTACTTTTCCACTGAGCCCTAGAGCTCTAGCAGAAAAGTACAATGTCCAACAGCTTTTAATCTCTTATCGATCAGAATTAGCTTTGATATTGTGCTTCCAGACGATAAATCGGCTGACCTTTACTTGAAAACTTTTCTTCGTACTCGGTTAACACATTGTCTTCAGGCATGTTTGCATGTAAATCGAGTGAAACGGATAGTAATTTCATCCCATAATTCGTCATGGAAACAAGGGAATATTCAAACAGCGAACGATTATCTGTCTTAAAGTGAATTTCTCCATTCGCCTTCAAAACACCTTCATATTTCGCTAAAAAATTCGGATGTGTCAATCGACGCTTTTCATGGCGATCTTTTGGCCATGGATCAGAAAAGTTTAAATAGACACGATGAATTTCCGAATCCGCGAAAATGGATTCCAACTCTTCTCCATTAACACGCATCAAACGTAGATTCGAAGGTTTTTCCGCTTCAATCGCTTTCTCTAAGGCGGATACAATGACATTATCGAAATGTTCGATGCCAATATAGTTAATCTCCGGATTAGCTAATGCCATTCCAATGATAAATTGACCTTTACCTGTACCCACTTCAATATGAATTGGCGCATCGTTCCCGAATTCTTCAGTCCAACGATTCTTTTTGCCTTCCGGATCCAAAATCAATACATCCGGATGCTCCGCCATGAAATCTTTAGCCCAAGGCTTATTTCGTAAACGCATAATCAGTACACTCTCTCTTTTTCAGTAAATTCTTTTCTATTGCTCTTCTATGATTTCTTCCGCATCAAACAACCGACTCATCGCTGTAGTTTGTGCATGATCCAATATTGCTTGTGCGGCTTTAAATTGCGTATGTTTCATGGGACTCGGATTACTGCATAACTTTGTCAGCCATTGTTCATATGTTTTGCGATCAATGGTTGTAACCTCAAACGGAGTACCAGGATAGTCAATATAGCCATTTCTCGATACAATCAGCTTCTTGATCGGGATTTCCACTTTCGCTGCTCTGAAAAATGATGAAACCACTTTCTCCATTCTACTAAGCGCTATCGTTGGATTCAGCACCTTCGCTTGTTCTTCACCGAACTTCTTCAGCCAAAACCTTTCGCCACTACCTATGTACGCAGCCATTCTTTCATCTTCTAGCACTGTGATGCAATAGCATGTAGTAGGAGCTAATAAGATGATGTCCAACTCGACAGGTGCCTTATTGACTTTGACGATTGGATAATAAAGCAACAAGAAGCTATCAGGTAGACGCAGTGTCAGTTGCTTCAACAATGGATCAGAGAAATACTTTGGATCTACACGGGATCGGTCATACAATGTAGAACTAGCCCACTTTAATTGGAATTGAAACAATTGATCCCGATAGGCTCTTTTTAACTGTTCAACATTCGAAGGTTGACTTGAAATAGAAGCTTGAAAATCCCAATCATTCTCTTGATCTTCTACCGCTTGTTCAGAAATAGCGGACGCTTGTGTCAATTCCACATCTGGTTGTTTACGCCATTTTTTGAATAATACCGTATACCATTTCGAAGGCACTTCCACATCCTTAGAAAAAGTAGCCGCTTGCTCCGCATATATATCCACACCGTGCTCCCATTGTTTTTTAATACGTTTCCATTGGTAGCGCTTCAGACGGATGAATTGTGTCGGATAACGGGTTAGATCATTCTCGTACCGCGAAATATAATCCGCAAGTTTAATTAGCTGGGCCATTTGATTCTCTTTCCTTATGATGACCAGCCGCCACTAACTTCGGAATTTGTGCCTCAAATGCTTCTTGTAACTTTCTCGTCCACAGCCCCGGAACTCCTTGTCCTATAGGTTGCTGATCTATAGTGATAACCGGTGTGATTTCAGCATTCGTAGACGTATAGAAAAATTCATCCATTTCTAACGCTTGTGGCAATGTGAATTCTTCTTCTTTAACTGGAATCGCTAACTTCTCTGCTATTTGCAACACGACACGACGAGTAATTCCGTTAAGTATGAAATGGTTAGCAGGATGTGTATACAGGATACCGTCCTTAATACCAAACGCATTGGAAGAAGAGCCTTCACGTACTAACCCGTCCCGTACGAACAACGCTTCTTGACATCCATGATCAAACGCCTCTTGTTTCGCCATGACATTGCCGAGGAGATTCAAACTCTTAATATCACAACGAAGCCAACGCATATCTTCAACAGACTTCATCGCAGCGCCTTGTTGAAGATATTGCATAGGACGTGCATTTTCTACGGCATAGCCAATCATGACAGGGACACTGTCTTCCGGGAAATGATGCGTACGTGGCGCCACACCGCGTGTGACTTGTATATAAATATGTCCGACAGATAGTTGATTATCCGACTGTAGCTTTTGTACGATTTCGAGTAGCTCATCGATAGTATACGACAGGTTCACACGAATTTTTTCTGCACTCTCGAGCAATCTCTCCAAATGTTCTTTCGCTGTGTACAATGCGCCATCGTATACTTTAATTACTTCATATACTCCATCGCCAAAAACATACCCACGATCATTCACCGAGACGTTCATTTTATCTTCTGTTAGGTATTCCCCATCTTTGAAATAGATCACACAACCGCCACCCTTCCTATATGAAACCTCAAGCCAAATTACCGCCAGTTTCCTCTTTTTCTATTTTCACATGTTTATGACATAAAATCAATTAGACCTTATTAGAGTGAGAGCCATTTTTTCTATTCATCTCTTAAGAACAGCTAACTAGGTAACTAGTAAACTATTTATTCTAATTTATTAAAAAGTATGAGCGAAAACATGTGCGCTTTTATATAAAATACGTTATACTACTATTGTCAGAATCATTCACTTATTATTCTGGCATAGCGTAGATAATAGGAGCAAATCAGGAAAGGTAATATCAAAGAATACCCCAACAATCTTCTTTTGAAATGTTGGCGTGAAAATATGAAGATGAAGGAGTGGTTTCTTAAATGAACCCAGCTACCGATCGCATGTTAATTCGTATCAAAGATGTCTATCTGTTCATTCGGGATAACGGAAAAGTAACAACGGAGGCCGTGGCGGAGGAATTCAATATTTCACCCCGCACTGCACAACGTGACTTAAATGTTCTGGAGTACAATGAATTGATTAAGAGCTCAGTCCGCGGCGAATGGACGACGACGTCCAAGAAAGTGAAATTATCTTCCTGATGTAGCCTCCTATATACAAATTTACAACGCAAAAAGGCTGATGCTTTTGCATCAGCCTTTTTGCTTGGAACGATCTACTTCTTTTAGTTGTAGCAATTCCGCTTCTGTTAGCTCACGGTATTCACCTAGTTCCAATTCTGGATCCAATTCAAGCGGTCCCATCGTTAACCGCTTCAAATACACCACTTTTTTCCCTACCGCTTCAAACATCCGCTTCACTTGATGAAACTTACCTTCTGTAATCGTCAGTTCAATCTCCGACTCTTCAGCAGAATGCAATATGTGTAGAATGCCAGGCTTCGTTTCATAGGCATCATCTAAAATCACCCCGCGCGCAAAAGCTTCTGCATCTTCTTCTGTTACTATTCCAGCCACTCTCGCATAATACGTTTTCGGCACTTCTTTCTTCGGTGACAATAAATTATGCGCCAGTTTCCCGTCATTTGTCAGAAGTAATAACCCTTCTGTGTCTTTATCCAAGCGACCTACCGGAAACGGTTCGAAATGCCGATCTTCGCCCGCAAGCAAATCAACGACTGTTTGATCACGATGATCTTCCGTCGCAGACAAGACACCAGGCGGTTTATGCATCATTAGGTAGATGAATTCTTTATACAGCACTTCTTCACCTAACAATGAAATCGCATCGGAATGCGGGTCCACGTGCTGAGCAGGATCTTTCATCACTGCCCCGTTGACCCGAATCATTCCTTTTTTCAAGAGTTGTCGAACTTCTTTACGTGAACCATAGCCTGTGTTTGATAATAATTTATCCAATCTCATTGATTATCCTCCAAGTCCAAAGCGTCTCATCATACGTGTTAGACGATCTCCAAATAATTGTTGTGCTAGTCCTGATTTGATAGCCAAGAATCCATAGATCACCATTCCGACACCTGATCCAATCATGACATACAACAAAGCTTGCCAGCGTCCCACTGGAATGTGCGCCATATTCAAGCCTTTATTCGTCAGCCAAACTCCAGCAAACATCACTGCGTTGAAAGCCAATATCAAAAACAAACGTCTGATGACCATTTCAGATTTATAATTCAATGCTTTTTTAATGACGTACAAATTGATACACACTGCTACCGAGTAGCCAATGGCAGTGGCGATAATTGCGCCGTTCACTTCAAACAATTTAATCAGCGGAATGTTGATGAGCATTTTCACTAGCAATCCGAGCAATGAAGTGAAGACAATCCATTTATGATGATCAATTCCTTGCAAGATGGCAGCCGTTACGGTGAACATCGCAAATAGAATCGCTACCGGTGCGTAGGAAGCTAAGACACTCGCTCCCGCTACATCGTACTCATATAAGAATTGATAAACTTCACTGTTTAAAACAATTAACCCAATCACCATTGGAATCGTCAAGAACAGCATGATCTGATACGTTTGATCGAGTGATCGTGTGACGCCCTTTTGATTGTTAGACGTATAATCCTTTGTGATAATGGAGATGAGCGCCATAGAAAATCCAGTTGCGACCATCACGGGAATCATCACGATCTTATGTGTTAAAAAATTCAGCTTTGTTAAATATAAATCAGATACACTTGAAAGTCCGATGGATTTCATAGCGCCGTTAAATGTAATCATGTCGACGAATTGATAAATTGGATTAATCGTTCCGACCAATACAAATGGCAATACGTACGCGAGGACTTCTGTATAGATTTGTTTCAACGACACCGAACTCGCTGGCGGACTATTCGATAACAAATAATTAAATTCATCCTGATATTTTTTCCAGTAATAGTAGAGACTCCATAAACCAGCGAGCGCTCCGATAAACGCAGCAAACACTGCAAAGTGGACAGCAATTTTTGGTGACAAATCCAGTACATTGACGACCACAAAAGCTCCGACGAGCACCACAACGATCCGTACAATCTGTTCGATTAATTGGGAAACAGATGTCGGTTCGAACTTTTGATAACCTTGCAAAAATCCACGAGCGATACTAAGTAAAGGTACTGCCAGCAAAGCAAAGCTGACCCAACGAATGACTGTTGCAATATCTTGAACCGTGAAAATCTGTTCTTCATCTTTGATGACGAGTTCCGCAATCGGAGTCGCCAGGAAGAACAATGCGAGAAATGACAGAAAGCCCGTTAAAGACATGACGAGCATGCCTGATTTCATCAATTTCCGTCCGGTCGCATAATCGCCTAACGCATTGTATTTGGAGACAAACTTTGAAATGGCGAGCGGAGCCCCGGATACTGCAACCGCCAGTGCTAGATTGTAAGGTATGTATGCATATTGATAGAGACCGACACTCTTTTCTCCAACGATTGCATAAAACGGAATTACATAGAGTAAGCCGAGTGCCTTCGATAAAAATAAGCCAATCGTTAAAATGGCCGTGCCTTTCAATAAATTGGATGCCATAATTGATTCCTTCCATTCCTAAAGAGATTCTTGTATAGTTTACCCCTCGACACGCTTTTGCACAATCTTTATCTCAAGTCCAAATCAAAAAGCAACCATGCCCATATGGTGTATAATGAAAGACAAAATGAAATGAAAGAGTGGTTCTACAATGTATGATGTAATCGTAATTGGTGGCGGACCTTCAGGTTTAATGGCCTCTATTGCAGCAGCCGAACAAAAAAAGCGGGTTTTATTGATTGAAAAAGGACGTAAACTCGGCAATAAACTAGCCATTTCAGGCGGCGGTCGCTGTAACGTCACAAATCGACTGTCACAAGAAGAAATCATTAAACACATTCCGGGAAATGGCAAGTTTTTATATGGACCGTTCTCTGTCTTCAACAACCAAGATATCATCCACTACTTCGAAGGCCTTGGCGTTCCGTTAAAAGAAGAAGATCACGGCCGGATGTTTCCCGTTTCAAATAAATCTAAAGATGTCATCAACGCCCTATTAAATCAGATGGATGAACTAGGCGTGGACATACGATTGGAAAGCCGCGTACAGAAATTATTAATGGATGATGAAAAAATTCTCGGTGTTCGGTTAGAAGACGGTGAAGAAGTACGTGCTCATGCAGTAGTCGTTGCAGTCGGAGGCAAAGCCGTTCCACAAACAGGCAGCACGGGTGACGGATACCCTTGGGCTGAACGGGCGGGCCATACCGTAACGACATTGTATCCAACAGAAGTTCCGTTGCTGTCACGCGAACCATTTATTGTCTCGAAAGATTTACAAGGTCTAGCATTACGTGACGTCAAAGTATCTGTATTGAATAAAAAAGGAAAAACGCTTGTTACCCATCAAATGGACATGCTCTTCACCCATTTCGGATTAAGTGGACCAGCGATTTTACGCTGCAGCCAATATGTGGTCAAAGAGCAGATGAAGAATGGCAAACAGCCTGTCTTGCTGCAAATTGATTCAATACCTGATCAACATGAAGAACAATTGACACAAACTATCGCGAAAATTTTAAAAGACGAACCTAAGAAACAAGTAAAAACCTCATTGAAAGGCCTCGTACCTGAACGGTGGTTGCTATTTTTATTGAAGAAAGCGGAAATCGGGGAAACCGAAATCGGCATAGATATTAAGCGTGAGGCTATACGTACACTCGCAAAGCTTCTTAAGACGTTCCCTGTACATATTACAGGCACGCAACCGATTGAGAAGGCATTCGTTACGGGCGGCGGCGTTTCAGTAAAAGAAGTAGAACCAAAGACGATGGCTTCACGTAAAAAAATCGGATTGTTCTTCTGTGGAGAGATTTTAGATATCCACGGCTATACGGGTGGCTATAATATTACCGCCGCTCTTGTGACAGGACGTCTGGCGGGAATGAATGCCGGATTATTAAGTCGAACGGAATAATCGTGTGAGCGGTTGAACGTCTGCATAGAGCGGTCGACACGTGCGATAGAGCGGTTGACATTTCGCATAGAGCGCTTAATCCGTCTGATAGAGCGGCTAACGTGTCGCATAGAGCGCTTACCCCGTGCAATAGAGCGGCTAACGTGTCGCATAGAGCGCTTGACGCGTGCGATAGAGCGGTTAGCGTGTCGCATAGAGCGCATAGTCCATAAATATGATAATCGCAAAACGCATTCCATAAATCGAAAAAGCCGGTTGGAGAAAATCTCCAACCGGCTTTCTACATTTCATTAACCCGCTACAATATTTACAAGGCGGCCAGGAATCGCAATAATCTTCTTCAATTCCTTACCTTCCATCCATTGCTTCACGTCTTCGTTTGCCAAAGCCACTTGCTCTAACTCTTCTTTCGAGCTATCTTTGGCTACAGTTATTTTTGCACGAATCTTACCGTTGATCTGTACCGCTACTTCCACTGTGTCGTCCGATAATTTTGCTTCATCAAATATCGGCCACTGTGCATAGGCAATCGTGTCCGTGTGACCTAGTTTCGACCACAATTCTTCAGCCAAGTGTGGCGTGATAGGTGAAATTAACAGAAGGAATCCTTCAATATAGGCTTTTGGCAACTTCTCTGCTTTATAGCTTTCATTGATAAATACCATCAATTGAGAAATCGCTGTGTTATTGCGCATGGCTTCGTAATCTTCCGTAACTTTTTTGACTGTCTGATTATAGACTTTCTCTAGCGGTCCTCCAGTTTCATCCGTCAATTTATCTGTCAATGTATCGTCTTCATTGACGAGCAGACGCCAAATACGGTCAAGGAAACGACGAGATCCGTCTAGTCCATTTGTAGACCATTCTTTTGATGCATCCAGTGGTCCCATGAACATTTCATAAATACGCAATGTGTCTGCACCGTGTGAATGAACGATATCATCCGGATTGATGACGTTACCTAGCGACTTAGACATTTTCACATGTCCTTCACCTAAGATCATCCCTTGGTTGAAGAGCTTTTGGAATGGCTCTTTCGTTTGTACAACACCAATATCGTACAATACTTTATGCCAGAAACGAGCATACAATAAATGCAGAACTGCGTGCTCCGCTCCCCCTACGTAGATATCAACAGGCAACCAACGCTCAGCCAATTTCGGGTCAATTATCATGTCATCATTATTCGGATCGATATAACGCAAGTAATACCAGCAGCTTCCTGCCCATTGTGGCATCGTGTTCGTTTCGCGACGACCTTTCATACCTGTTTCTGGATCGACGACATTGACCCACTCCGTAATATTTGCAAGTGGTGATTCACCTGTTCCGCTTGGCTTAATATTATCGGTCACCGGCAACATCAACGGCAATTCAGATTCATCGACTGTAGTCATCGTGCCGTCTTCCCAATGAATGACAGGAATCGGTTCGCCCCAATAACGCTGACGAGAGAATAACCAATCGCGCAGACGATACGTAATTTTGCGTTCGCCCGTACCATTCTCTTCGAACCATTCAATGGACTTTGCAATAGCTTCTTCTTTCCCTAATCCATTTAGGAAGTCCGAATTCACGTGTTCGCCTTCTCCTGCATATGCTTCTTCTTCAATATTTCCGCCTGCAACAACTTCTACAATCGGCAAATCGAATTTTTTCGCAAACTCATAGTCGCGTTCATCATGTGCAGGAACTGCCATAATGGCCCCTGTGCCGTACGTAGCCAATACGTAATCTGCGATCCAGATCGGCATTTTTGTACCGCTTGCAGGGTTGATTGCATAGGCTCCAGTGAATACGCCCGATTTGTCTTTTGCCAAATCTGTACGCTCAAGATCACTTTTTGATTTTACGGATTCAATATATTTCTCTACCGCTTCACGCTGCGCATCGGTAGTGATCGCGCTGACTAATTTATGTTCAGGAGCCAACACTGCATACGTCGCACCAAAAATCGTATCCGGACGTGTAGTAAATGCTTCGAATGAATGCTCAGTGTCCGCAATTTCAAACGTTAATTGTGCGCCTTCAGAACGACCGATCCAGTTGCGTTGCATATCTTTTAGGCTTTCAGGCCAGTCCAAATCATCCAGGTCTTCTAACAGACGATCTGCGTATTCCGTAATCCGCAATACCCATTGGCGCATTGGACGTCTTTCAACTGGATGATTTCCGCGCTCAGACAAACCGTCGATCACTTCTTCATTCGCCAGTACAGTTCCTAGGGCTGGGCACCAGTTGACCGCTACTTCATCAATATACGCTAGACCACGTTTATATAGTTGAATGAAAATCCACTGCGTCCATTTATAATAGCTTGGATCCGTTGTATTAATTTCACGAGACCAATCATAAGAAAACCCAAGATCTTGCATTTGGCGTTTAAATGTTGCAATATTCTTCGCTGTGAATTCAGCTGGATCATTTCCTGTATCAATCGCATACTGCTCAGCAGGCAATCCGAACGCATCCCAACCCATAGGGTGCAATACGTTATATCCTTGCTTACGTTTGAATGCACTTAAAATATCTGTCGCGATATAGCCAAGCGGATGTCCAACGTGCAGACCCGCTCCAGACGGATAGGGAAACATATCCAATGCGTAAAATTTAGGCTTGGATGGATCGTCAACCATTTTGTATGTATCGTGATCTTTCCAATACTTTTGCCACTTCTCTTCAATTTGCGTGTGCTTATAACTCATGTCAAAAACTCCTCCACTATGATTCGATTTCTTTACTTGTATTGGTGCGTACAGATAAAAAAAGACTCCCGTCCCTCTATAAAGGGACGAGAGTCTATATAGTTTCCCGCGGTACCACCCAAATTGACGGACTACGCCGTCCAACTTGATTCCTTAACGCGGAGTACGGTATTAGTTACAAGTATTCACCAATACAGGCTCAAAGGCGAGTTCGTTCCCCACTACTACAGACTTGCACTAGCCGTCTGCTCTCTAAAAAGTAGCGTAAGAAGTACTATTCCTCATCATTGCCTTCATTATTTTATTCAGTTTACCCGAAACGCACGCTGAATACAAGCCTTCCCTGTTGCTTTTTGTCGTAAACTCAATCGTTCCTGCGATTTGTTATGTGATATCACTGTATATTCCATGGTATAATGTCTGATGTAAAGGAGCTGTACAGAATGAATGAAATCAATCTTCCGTTTCCAAGTGAAGGGAAACGATACCATACATGGTCAAGACATTTGAAGGATACATTCGGTTGCAAAATCGCCAAAGTAGCGCTTGACGCAGGGTTTGACTGCCCGAATCGTGACGGTACTGTTGCACATGGTGGCTGTACGTTTTGTAGCGTGGCGGGATCAGGTGATTTTGCAGGAGATCGCGTAGATGCCATTGAAGTTCAATTTGCTGAAATCAAAGAACGTTCCCAGCGTAAATGGAAAGATGCGAAATACATGGCCTATTTCCAAGCCTATACGAATACACACGCCCCTCTTCCTGTTCTTAAAGAAAAGTTTGAAGCGGCGTTGGCACAAGAAGGCGTTGTGGCATTATCAATCGCTACGCGTCCCGACTGTCTACCTGACGACGTAGTCGAGTATTTAGCCGAACTCAATGAACGCACCTATCTATGGGTAGAACTTGGCTTGCAGACCGTACATGAATCGACTGCAAAACTCGTCAACCGTGCGCATGATTTCGAATGCTATAAAGAAGGTGTCGATAAGTTACGTAAACACAATATTAATATTTGTAGCCATATCATCAATGGTTTGCCTGGTGAAACTGAGGAAATGATGATGGAAACCGCTCAAGCAGTTGCTGAACTGGATGTACAAGGAATCAAAATTCATTTACTACATTTATTAAAAGGAACACCTATGGTAAAGCAATACGAAAAAGGCAAACTGGAATTTTTAACGAAAGAAGCGTACATCAATTTGGTAGTTGATCAACTCGAGATCATGCCTCCCGAAATGATCGTGCATCGCATTACAGGTGACGGCCCAATCGATTTATTAATTGGACCGATGTGGAGCGTCACGAAATGGGAAGTCCTGAATGGAATTGATGAAGAATTGAAAAGACGTAATAGTTGGCAAGGGAAAAAACATCTGCAAGAGGTGAAATAATGTGACAAATATATTGCTGCACCGCGTACTGCCGATTGCAAAACGGCTAATTACTGAACGCGTGCAGCCTGGAGATACAGTTGTCGATGCGACCGCTGGTAATGGCAATGACACCCTTTTCTTAGCGAACTTAGTTGGGGACGAAGGTCGTGTTTTCGCATTTGATATTCAGCAGCAAGCACTAGAGACAACGGAGCAACATCTTGGTGAGCTAGCGAATCGCGCTACACTCATTCATGATAGCCATGCAAATGTCCGCCAATACGTGCAGGGCGAGATCAGCGGTGCTATGTTCAACTTAGGATATTTACCATACAGTGAAGATCCTAGTATCATCACGACGCCATCTTCTACAATTGCAGCAATCGATGCGTTACTAAGTTTGCTGAAAAAATCCGGAATCATCACAATCACTGTCTATGATGGACATGAAGGGGGCAGTGAAGAACGTGATGCACTGCTTGATTATGTTTCGACATTGCACCAAGGTGATGTGCATGCGATCCGCTACGAATTGCTAAATCAGAGAAGAAACCCTCCGTTTCTACTTGCACTCGAGAAAATGAAAGATTTTACGGAAGTGCGGAAGTTAGAAGCCGGAGAATCATAAAAACCCGTCGCCACAAGTAAAAGTGGCGACGGGTTTTCATCAATCAAATTGACGAATATCTGCAATAGGGTCGATTTCCAGGAAGTCCACTTCGTTCACAAATCGCACGAGTTTTTCTGCCGTTTCAGAGGCTGAACTTAACTGGCCTTCCCTCTTATATGCCTCGAACCTTTTCAGGTGTGGAAATTGTTGTTCAGATGAGGAACGAATCGTCTCCTGCATACCCGTATCGATAATTCCTGGCGCGATGGAAACAATCCCTGTTGGATAGTCTGCCATCTTTTGCTCCAATGCAATGACACGTGAAAACTGATCGAGTCCAGCTTTCGTCGTACAATAAATCCCCCATCCTTCATACGCACTGCGGCCTGCTCCGGAAGAGATATTCATGATCTTTTTCGTTCCCTGGAAGTCTTTCAATGAATCGATAAATACATTCATTAATTGAATCGGTGCCGTTAAATTCACTTTAATGGCTTGCTCCACTTTTTGAGTGTCCAATGAACCTACCAAACTAATCGGATCCACAATACCGGCGTTGTTGATCAGCGTGAAAGAACTAGCATCCTCCAGATGTTGACTAACTATGCCCCCAAGAATGGCAGTCGCTTTTTCACAGTCCATGAGATCTACTTCATACATCGTGTGTAGCTGTTCTGGATTCGTCCGTGCCAAACCATAGACGGTTGCCCCTGTTTTTGTAAATTGGCTAAGTAATTGTTGACCGATTCCTTTAGATGCACCTGTAATGATGATGATATCCATATGTATCTACTCCCTTTCTATACAATGTAGCTAATTAAAGACCCTATGTATGTCGTTGCTTCTTCCACAGTCTTATTCGGTAATTCAACAAACAATATCCAGCAATACACTGCAATAGCCAATATAATGACGATCAATAAAATCGCTTGACGTTTATTCATAACTCCACGTCCCCCACCCATTGTGCAACTCTGTAATTTCTACTATACCACAACAACGAAATAAGCCCGCCACTCAAGTTTCATTGAATGGCGAAGCCGATAACTGAATTTACGTTTGAGAAACAAATTTTTGTGCTCCACCATTTTTAATTCGTAGTAAATCCGCCAATGTCTTCACGCCTTGACGATCAAGTTTTCTAAGTAGTGCCGTGAATACATATGCCGTTGTCAACGCATCGCCTAATGCACGATGTCGTTCGAACACTTCTGTGCCGAATAGACGTGCATAATCTTCCAAGTCCTGTTGCTCACCTGTAGGATCCAAATAATTAATCAAATGCATCGTATCGAATGATGTAGGGGTTTGAAATGTACATTTCTGACGGCTTAATTCTTTCTTAATCACCATTTCATCAAAACTGACATGATGTCCAACCCAGCCCGCACTTTTATGTTTTTCTATAAAGGCAAAATATTCTTCAATAGCTGGAAGAGGCATAGGGGCATGGTCCACTTGTGACTGCTGTATAGTGGTCAGCTTGCTGATGATAGGAGGAATATCTCTTGACGGATTCACAAATGTTTGAAATACATGATCCGTAACCTCAAATCCTTCAACTTGTACGGCACCTATCTCAATCATTCGATCGTCTGCACCAATTGCAAAACCAGTAGTCTCTGTATCAAACACTGTGAAATTCATATCTTGCAGCGGCGTATTTAGCTGTATTGATTGTTGTAATTCATACGTTAATTTTTTCTTCTTCCAAAACATGATATCGCCCCCTACCTATATAGTACAATATGCGTGAATTTTGTACAGGGACCTTTATCTATACTTTCTTAAAGTTTTGATAATAAATGTGATTGAAGTGCTCTGACTGTATCTAGCGTTGTCCGCAATTCGTTTAATTCCCATCTTCTTAGTTTGCGCAAGTCGATTTCTGTAGAAATTTTCTCATCTCGTAAGTGTTTCTCCCACGACATGGAAATTCTCATACTTAAAGATATTTCATATGCATGACGAATTTCCTCTGCAAAGTCTTTCGTGATTTTTCTCTTTTTCTGCAAAGCGGAGATAATCTCAAGAGGTGTTGCGTTAATGATACCATTGCTGACTCCTAAAATTTGCAAACAATGATGAAGCGGGAATAGAGCATGTTTCTTAATATCAATCACATCTGCTTTACTGCGTCCCCTGAAAATAGTCAAAAAGTTTTGTTGCAATTGTGGTATTGGTTTCTCTTTTTCCTGTTGTGCCATATAGTAAATAAATGTAGCTGATTTTCTCAACAAATCTTGAACCATTAGAACAAAGCGATCATTGACAGTAGTTTCACCGTAGAGAAAACGGAATGACAGGAAGTTGTAACCGAGCAAGATCTGTTCAGGTGTAGACCGTAGCGCCCACTGGCGAATGCGTTCGTGCCAAATTGCCATCGTGCCACGCCACTGCGATTCACTCGCCATCATGAATCCGATACATCTAATATAGCCTGCTTGCTCAAGGTGAACGACAATTTCGTTGCCAAGAAGTTCAAAATAGTTCTCGACTTGCTCGGATTCCTCTTTCGATACATCTTCATATACAAGGAAGTGATCTTGATCAGTCAGCATAAACTGCTCTCCACGTGCACCACTGCCCATCTGGTACCAAGCAAATGCTACAGGTGGTGTTCCTTTCCCTTGATCCTCAAGTGATTGAACAGCCAGCATAACGCAATGCTTCGCTAAACGATCATAGAACTTTGTAATGATTTCCAATGTATGGATGGTTGAAATTTCATCCTGAATTAAATTGGATAACACATCGTAAATTGCTGCTTTAACGACAGGCAAATTTTCAAATGAAGCTTCTTCTATCGTTTTTAAGATATTCATCGAATTACGATCGCGTTTCGTCATCAATGTAGCGAATGTCACAATACCTACAGGCTTCCCTGCTATGACTACTGGCAAATGCTTGATTCCATATTTATAAAATTTAGTCAAGGCCTCGTAATAATAATCAGTAACCTTGACCGTATGCGGTTTTTTCGTCATGACATCTTTCGCCTTTAATCCGATTGCGGAACCACCATCCGCTATCACTCGTTCAACCAAATCTTTTTCCGTCACGATTCCAAGCAACTTGCCTGACTTATCTGTAACAATTATAGAGCTAATGGAGTGTTTAATCATCAACACAGCTACTTCTTTCGTTTCTGCCTCCGCATGAATCGTCACGACTGGACTGCTCATGAAATCCTGTACACGACGAACATACGGTTCACTCTCACCATATTCATCAGCCAAACGCACTTGTTCGCCTAATGAGGTATAGACATTCGCCAAACGAATCGACATTTTACGTAAGACGTAATCCCGCACATGTTGATCGTCCATCCGATGCTTAATCACTTCATACGGAACTTGGAGACAAACGGAGCCTTCGGCCACGACCATATCAATATGATGTTTATCAAGCGGCCGGTCCATTTCCCCTAAGTAGTAAGCAAAATTGGAAAAGCCAATGACTTCATTTTCTTGAATAAATTCTAGTGTGACTGAGCTACCATCTTGCCCCTCTATTTGAACCTCGGCGGACCCTTTCAACACAACGAGTAAACCTTCCTGAGGTGTTTTGAAATAGTTAGATCTCTCCGCTTCTTCATACATCTTGAGCTTACATTCAAGTAATAGCTGATCAAATTCCTTTTCTGACGTGTTCATAAACAACGGATTTCTATGAATTTTATCATACCATTCCTGATCTTTTACCATCTTCAGCATTTCAAAACCCCCTATTCGTATTGACCAACACGAGATCTCACTTCATATTATTCAAATGCAAATGTCATCAGTACCTTTATATTTACATTCAATATTCTTTCCGCAAGAACTTTCCACAAAAAATCAATCTCTTACCTATTTTCACAATTTATCCTTTCAACAAAAATGGCCCCCTCTTCTGTCGTGCTTGTAGAAGAGGGAACCATTAGTTGAATATCAAGCTAATTATTAAAGATCAAGCTCTTTGTAGCCAGTTTCCGCTTTGAAACGAACTTCTGCATAAGAAATTTCATCTTTCTCATGTCGCTTAGAGCTAACAAGTGTACCAATCCATGCAGCAAGGAAACCTGCTGGTACAGAAACGATAGCCGGGTTAGCATATGGGAAGATTGGATTACCAGTAATAAGAGTAGCTCCCTCAACTGGGTTCATTACTGATGGGCTGATTGCAACAAGAACTAGTGCAACAATTAGACCTGTCAACATTGAAGCAACAGCACCTGTTGTATTGAACCTCTTCCAATAAATGGTTAATAGAATAGTTGGTACGTTTGCGGATGCAGCAACACAGAATGCCAGTGATACTAAGAACGCAACGTTCAGCTTTTCAGAACCAAGTGCAAGAAGGATAGAAGCCACACCAATTGCGATAGAAGCCCAACGAGCAGCTGCAACTTGTTGTTTCTCGGTTACATTACCATTTTTAAAGATTTGTCCGTAAATATCGTGAGCGATTGCAGAAGCACCAGATAGTACAAGTCCTGCAACAACTGCTAGGATTGTCGCAAATGCAACAGCTGCAACGAAGGATTCAAGTGCGTCTCCTCCAAGAACTCCAGCCAGCATTGGTGCTGCCATGTTCCCTGCAGCGTTTTCTGCGATGATTGCATCCGCTCCAACGAATTTAGCTGCGCCAAAACCAAGGAAGATTGTCAATACATAGAAGATACCAATAATCCATACAGAATAAATAACGGAAGAACGTGCTGTTTTCGCATCTTTAACTGTGAAGAAACGCATTAAGATGTGTGGAAGACCAGCAGTACCTAAAACTAATGCGATTAATACTGAAATAAGCCCAATTGTGTCTTTATACACAACCCCTGAGTGAAGGAACGCTTCACCATGTGGAGTAGCCGTTTTCATGACCTCGAACATACTGATAAAGTTGAAGTTAAACTTCATAAGTACCAAGAAGGAGATAATGATTGTACCCAACATCAAAAGAATTGCTTTGACGATTTGTACCCAGCTTGTCGCTGTCATTCCACCGAATAGAACGTAGATTAACATCATTGTTCCAACGATTAGAACTGCCATCCAATACTCGATACCGAATAATAATTTAATAAGAGCACCCGCACCAACTAATTGTGCAAGCATGTAGAACATTACGATAGTAATTGTGTTCAATGCTGCTGCTCCACGCACTTTCTTAGCGCCGAAACGTGCACCGATCATATCTGCCATCGTAAACTTACCCAAGTTACGTAGTGGTTCAGCAATTAAGAATAAAACAACTAGATAAGCTGTTAACCAGCCAATACTATAGTAGAAACCGTCAAATCCGTTTAGTGAAATTGCACCCGCGATCCCTAGGAAAGATGCTGCGGATAAGTAGTCACCAGCAATCGCCATACCATTTTGCCAACCTGTTAATGAACCACCGGCAGTATAAAAGTCACTTGCTGTAGTCGTCTGCTTTGCCGCCCAATATGTAATGTAGAGTGTCAGCGCGATTACAGCGAAGAATATAACATATGAAATCCAACTCATGAACACAACCCCCTTATTTTAAAACGTTTTTCTCTATAATCTTGTCCACTTCAACATCAAAGTGTTTTGCTTTATTCATGTATATGGACGTGAATACCCATACCATAATGAACATGGAGAATGCATAGACCCAGGTCCATGTCATTGCACCAATTGCAGGTGTTTCTAAAATTTTTGTATAACCAGTTAATAGTGGAAGAATAAAGTACGCTGCGAAGAAGAAAATAACAAAAGGTGTAGCGAAGTTCTTTTTTCTTTTTACAAGACCCTTAAAGTCTTCTGTTTGAACAAGTTTTTCATAATCCATCGTGGATTTCCCACGTGCCACTTGATTAGTCATTAGTTAATCCCCTTTCTATTTTATATAGCGTAGTAAATTAGTTCCTGTTCCCCCCATCTCACTGAAACCGCTTTCATCATCGAGTTGAAATGATAATATGTTACAGCGTATTCGGATATAAATTTGTTATAGTACACATGTAAACGATACCAAACATTTACTAGATTTGCAATAACATTTTTAAAGATTCATAAAATTAAATCTACTGAGAAAGCAAATCATGTATAGACATTAATCTATCAAATATAAGCAGAAACTACAAGAACTTTTTGCATTTATCATACACTTTTAAAAATCAAAATCTTATAACAATTCCTAATTATTTCATTGCACTGTGCAAAATACTGTTAAACAACCGGAAAAAGTTGTAGTATACTGTATATTGGTTATGAGTGAAATAAACATGGTGGGAAGACTACTTTTTGGAGAAAGATGGTGTGTAAAATTGCCTATACCAACTAACCACGCACAACCCATACGAAAGACTGCTAAAGAGAGTGCATTTAGTCAACTGCAGAAATGGATTATCGATGGAACTTTACAGCCCGGCGAAAAACTAAATGACGTTGAATTAGCAGAAGCACTTGGAGTGAGTCGCACGCCTATACGGGAGTCACTACAATTATTAGAAGTTCAAGGATTTGTTCAAATGTTTCCAGGTAAAGCAACACAAGTGACAGACGTAGATCGGGAATCTATTTCGGACTTACTCCCGCCACTCGCAGCGCTGCAAGCATTATCAGCTGAACTTTCCATACCAAACCTAACTGAAAGTATTATTAGGAAATTGCGGGAAACGAATAAGAAATTCGCGCTAGCAGTTGAAAAGGAAGATTATTTTCAAGCTTTGAAAACCGATGAAAAATTTCACCAAATCATTGTGGACACAGCTAATAATCCATATATTTCTTCCATGCTTGTCTCATTACAAGCTCATGTGCGTAGACTTTTCTTTCATAATTCCATTATACTAACGGAAAAATCGATTGAAGAACATGACCAGATCATAGATTTAATGAGTAAGCGTAATGGTGAGCAAGTTACTAAAGTTATGAGGGAAAATTGGTTGCGCGCGATCGAGGAGTTTCGTTCGATTGAAAAAGTTGATTGATAAATAGAGTGGAAAACAGGATCCGACCTAAATCGGATCCTGTTTTAATTTTATGCTTTTTCTTTAGTTAAGATATTTTGGACACCTTGCCCTCTTTTATTGTGTACCACCGCCACGATAGCTGTTACGACAGTCACAATCAATACAGGAACTAACCAGCCGACACCTTCTGCATAATATGGAATGTACGCTGTATATGCCTCCTCTACGGTCTCAAGCCAATTTGGCATGTCCTTCTCTACTAGTGAGTAGAACTTCACAAGCGCTTCAACGAAACTGACGAGAAAAGCCGTTACAGTCGCTGTTCGATATACCAAGCTGGATTGATGGAATAAAGGGCCGGTGAATGTTAGCAGGATTAATACCATGGCCAGTGGATACAGTAGAACCAGTACAGGAATTGAGTAATTGATAATATTCGCTAGACCGAAATTCGCTACGACCAAACAGAATAGTGAAAAGAATACTACAAAAAGTTTATAGCTAACTTTTGGGATGATTGCATGAAAATACTCGCCACATGCAGTTAAAAGCCCAATAGCTGTTGTTAGACAGGCAAGCATAATCACAACTCCGAGTAACAATAGTCCTGTCGTACCGAATAAATAAGAAGAAGTTTCGCTTAACACGGAACCCCCGCCATCCAGATAGCCAAATAAATCAACCGATGTAGCACCTAAATACGCAATACCTATATATATAATGGCTAAAAATCCGGCTGCCACAAATCCTGTCTTAGCCGTGGAAGTCAATATTTGTTTTTTACTAGTAATGCCCATCGCACGCAATGCGTTGATGACGATGATTCCAAAAACTAGAGAGGCTAGTGCATCCATCGTATTGTATCCCTTAAGAAAACCTGTAAAGAATGGTGTTTCATTATAAGGGGCTTGCGAAACTTGCGCACTTCCCATTGGATTAAGAAGCGTCATACCAATTAAGCCAATCAATATAATAATGATGAGTGGTGACAAATATTTACCGACTCGATCAACGATCTTTGCAGGATTCAATGATAGCCACATGCTAATACCAAAGAACACGAGTGTAAATAAAAAACGGGCAATATCAATAGGGAAACCATGTAAAAATGGAGCAACACCAATATCAAATGCCACAGCCCCTGTTCGTGGTGCTGCAAAAAACGGCCCAATCGTCAAGTAAAGTATTGCTGTAAATAGAACAGCGTAGACTGGGTGAATTCGACTTGCCAAGTCTTGCAAATCTTTCTTGCCAGAAAAACCAATAGCCAAAATACCTAAAAAAGGCAAACCTACTCCAGTAAATAAAAAGCCAGCCATAGCTTTCCACGTTTGATCTCCAGCCAGCTGTCCAAGCTCGGCAGGAAAAATTAAATTACCTGCACCAAAAAATAAGGCAAATAGCATAACCCCAATAACAAGACTTGATGAAAATGATAGTTTGTTCTCCATATGTATAAAAATCCTCCCAAAGTCAAAAGCTTTAATTTGTATGCAATATATTGCGTTCCCTTATATTACTCTTCTCAATTTGGAAAATCAACAGCCAGTCAAATCATTTAACTCTTGTCTATATTGTCAACTTACAGACTATTCGCCAGGACCCACATTGGATCTTTTAAAAATAGAAAAAACTGACCCCCGTAGAGATCAGTTTGGATTGATAAGATGATTAAATGAAAAGTCGTGTATTGGATAGTTTGTGAATTCCATTTCAAAGTCGATTAGCTACGTCTTACTCCCCCCGCTAATCAATTCAGTACAAATTTCGTTTTGCTGTAACCTTCTCTCCATTTAGTTACTTGCAATGTAGCAGGAATAGCCTCTTTCATTTCATCGATATGGGAAATGATACCGATCATTCTCCCTGACTGCTGAAGCGCGATGAGTGTATCTATAGCTTTTGCTATAGCCTCTTCATCCAATGCGCCGAATCCTTCATCAATAAACATCGTCTCCATACGTACAGCGCCTTGGAAGCTTTGAATGACATCTGCCATACCCAGTGCCAAACATAAAGAGGCATTAAATTTTTCACCGCCTGATAGCGTTTTAACGTCTCGTGTCTGCCCTGTATATGCGTCATGAACATCTATACCTAAGCCACTTTGTTTCCCTCTAGTTTCTTGACGGTCACTACGGACGAGTTCATATTGTCCATTTGAAAGATCACGCAGGCGAATATTCGCAGCTTGAATGATGCGCTCCAAATACTCGATTTGAATATAGCGCTCAAAGGAAATTTTCAAATGGTTTTGACCACGGATTAGATCGTAGAGATTCACAATTTTTCCATATGTCTTTTCTAGCTCGGCTTCCTTAGATTTGCTATTTTTTAATTCATTGTATAGATCCTGCGCTGCTTGTTCCCGTGCTTTTGATTGATTGCACAGAGCAAACGCCTCTTCATATTGTGTTTTCATTGTTTCAACCTCGTGCTCCATCACTGCCATATCCGTTCGCTGTTTGCCATCTACAGACTTCTTGAGTTCTTCTACGGATGATTGTAATGTATGAAGCGTTTGGGCGAACACTTGAAGTTGTTGCTGAATAGCCTGACGCTTTGAAGTCGGCAGTTTCACTTGCCTATAATTCTCTTCCGAGGTAAAGCCTTCTTCTGTCAGCCGTTTTGTAAAGGAAGCTGAACTATGGTCTACCTTTGCTTTCATATCTGCTAAGGACTTCTTCTCCAAAACCTCTCGGGATTCCCATTTTATTTTCTCAGTTGAGGCGTCTTGAAATTTCTGTTGAATCGTTTTCCAAGCACTTTCAAGTTGTTGACTTATTGTTTCTTTAGATGTAATTTGTTGTTGCAATGCGGATAGTTCCTGTAGATTTTCAGGAACCCTCGTTAATGCATAGTTATAGAGAGCTCGTTTCGTTTCAAGCTCTGCTTTTGATTCATTGCGCTGCTGTTCCAATGTATTCAGTTCTTTAGTGAGTTCATCCATGGCCTTCTGCGCTTGGTTTTGTTGGTCTTTCTTTTGTTTCAACGACTCTCGCTTTTTTCTAAGGACATCTACTTTTTCCGTCAAATCTGCCTGTTCTTTTTGATGATCACGATTCAAATCTACTTGTTGCTCATCCAATTCAGCTTTACTTAATTCAATACGTTGCTTAAGTTGTTGCAATTCCGCCTGCTTAGTATGAAAAGTCTGTATTTTATTCGTTAACTCTAGTTTAGCTGTGTCTAATTGTTGCTTCGATATGTGCTCGGCTTCTGCAACTTCGGCTTTAGCTGGATGGTCGACACTACCGCAAACTGGGCAAGACTCTCCGTCATGAAGTGAAGCAGCGAGGGCTACCGCCTGATTACTAATCCAACGATTTTCAAGAGCTTGATAGACATCTGTATACTGCTCTACTTGTTGCTTAGCGGTTGTAAAATGTGTCACCAGTTCGTGTTGTTGTGTTAGCTGTTGCTTGTATAAAGCCACTTGCTTTGCGACGGCTTTGCTAGTTGAAAGTTGATCCACCAACTTTTCGTAGTCTTCCAATAAAGTTTCCAATTCACTAATTTCATTTTTCTGCATGGTCATGGCTTCTTTTTCTTGCTTTGCTGCTAGCTGATTTCTTAGCAAAGATTTCTCTACTTGATCTACCGTGTTCGTAATTTCCTCTAACACTTGACGTTGCTCTGTGAGTCCGGATACGATTGGAAGTAAATTTTTTAGCGTAAGTAACTGTTCTTTCACTTCATTTCGCTCAGATTCCTTAGCTAGTTCCTGTTCATAAGAAGCCTTTGCCGACACTAACTTTCTCTCCGCATTAGCAAGAAACGTGACAGTTTCAGAATAACTTCGATCTTTTTTCTGCCATTCCATTACATTAGACTTCACTTGTTGTTCTAAATCTTCTAATCTCGCGGCCCGTTCTGCTTGTTGCAATTGCTGTTCGAGACTTTTCATCTCTGGTTGTTTCGCCTGCAATCCATCTAATTCTTTTTGGCGTTTCAGCAACTGAGCAAATTGTTCATTAATTGAACGAGCTTCATGTAATTCTTGTTGTTTTTCGTTATGAACTTTATAGAGTCTAGTATATTCTTTATGAGTTTCTTTAGATTGTATCTCATGATAGGCATGTTCTTGTTGAAGACCTACTAGAAGCTGATGGTAGTTGGGGTACTCTGATTGTAATTCTGTAAATAATAAAGAGTCGCGCGTGGGTAACTTCGCTGGTATTTGATGAAGAATCGTGTCACCCAATTGTTTTTCACGAAGATATTCCGCATTCGCTTCTTCTTTTTTTACTTTTAACTGTTCTACGATCTTCTGGTACGGTTCCGTTTTAAAGATTTTCCGCATGATGGCTTCCTTATTTGCCGTATCGGATGTTAAGAATTTGCGAAATTCCCCCTGAGGCAACATCATGATTTGACTAAACTGTGCGTGCGTAAAGCCTAGCAACTGTTCGATCTTTTCATTTACCTCCGTAACAATTTGGCGATCTACCGCCGGAACGAATTGCTCGTCCTTTTCTTCAAATAATTCGCAGCGGCCTAGCGTATCTGATTTATTGCCTTTTTTCCTATAAGGAATCTGACGCACGACACGAAATCTCCGCTTATGGATATCAAAAGTTAACTCTACAGTCGTCTGCATGTCATCATGCGCAAACTGACTGCGCAACGCTTTTGTGTCAGTACGATCCTCTCCACTTGCCTGTCCATATAATGCGAAACAGATGCCGTCAAAGATTGTAGTTTTGCCAGCACCCGTTTTTCCGGAAATGACAAATAAACGATGATCTTTCAAATCACGAAAATCAATAACTTCTTTATCTTTATACGGTCCAAATGCCGTCATCGTTAATATAATGGGTTTCATGCACGTTCTTCCTCCTTCATAACGTCCCACAAAACTTCAGCGAATAACTCTTTTGTTTCTTCGTCTACTTCTTCGCCTTGAAGTTCTTTAAAGAAGGAAGCAAACATTGCTTGGTCGCCTTCTTTTTTCTCAACATTCACTGTTCCGCCAAGACTGTCTGTAGAAGAAGCAAAAAGTTTACGTTCTACATGCATGGCATTCGGAAAGACAGAACGGATTTTCTCCATCGGTTGTATGACTGGTACCGTATCAAGTAGCTTGACGAACACATAATCTTCATTGTGAGACATCATTAATAGATCATCCATCGTTCCTTCAACCGTTCTCATATCATGAAGAGGAGTGAGTAATCTTTTCTCGATTTCCACTTTGCCATTTCTTCCGAGCTCCACAATGAGATACCCTTTTTGATGATTCTCTTCCGATATTGAATACTTTAATGGTGAACCCGAGTAACGAATCGTTTCATTGCCTACGAAATGCGCCTGATGTAAGTGACCAAGCGCTGTATAATGAAACGGCTCAAACAAATCTGAAGAAACATATTCAGCCCCACCAATCGATAAGGGTCGTTCCACGTCACTTGTATTCTCCTCTTTCTCACCATGCGTAGTGATGAATGCGTGACCAACGAAAACATGTCGAGCATCCTGATCCATAGACTTCTCTATACGCTCGATGATTTTCTTCATAGCTTGTTGATGACTGGAAATCGACTCATCTTCGAGCAAGTGACTAACAACTGAAGGATCCGCATATGGTGCTAAATGGAAATAGACATCACCATACGGGTCATGAAGCTTGACTGGAGACAAGTGCGGGGACAATTCTCCTGTTATGTATAAACCTTGGTCTTTCATGAACGTACTTCCAAAATGAAGACGGCTAGGGCTATCGTGATTTCCTGCAATAGCGATGACAGGTATTTTCAAATCGATAACAATCTCCTGTAGAACTTCATTCAATAAACCTACCGCTTCAGTTGGTGGAATTGCGCGATCATACAGATCTCCCGCTATAATGACCACATCCGGTTGTTCTCTCTTTATCTCTTCTATAAAAGCTTGCAATATATAACGCTGATCTTCTGTCATATAGATTCCTTGAACGAGTTTACCAAGATGCCAGTCTGCGGTATGAAAAATTTTCAAATCGATTCCCCTCTTTTCATCTATAAAAATAGAGACAAGAAGAACAGCGTAACAAAAGAGTGATATGAAAATCCTCCGTTCACTACGCTCATTCTTCTATCTCAAATTACTTACTATCCACTTTTTGATCCGCCTCATTCAATATTTCTCCGATTTTGCGTTCATTGATAACAAGATCGGCAAAGTGATCCATTTCTGTAGGCTCCATATTGATAATGACTAACTTCGCGCCTTGCTCTTTTGCGATCAGCGGAAATTGATTCGCAGGTGTAACGGTTAATGATGAACCTAAGACAATGAAGAGGTCTGCTTTCTCACTTTCAAATATCGCTTGAATAAATGCTTCTTCTGGCAGCATTTCTCCAAACAAGACAACTGATGGACGCAACTTACCGCCACAATCGCAGTAAAATTCCTCTTGTTCGTAGCGTTCGTTACCGTATACTTTTCCACACGTTTCACAATGGACATGACGAAGTGTCCCATGAAGTTCCATGACGTTTTTTGACCCCGCCATCGTATGGAAACCATCGACGTTTTGCGTAATAATTCCATCGATCAGGCCATCTTTTTCCCACTTAGCTAAAATATCATGTCCTTTATGCGGTCCTGTTTCTTTTGCTGCTATGACGCGTTGTTTATAAAACTGAAAAAACTGTTCTACTTGTTGATTGAGAGCAGTTACGCTCGCCACTTTAGCAGGATCTTCTGTTTCCCACATGCCCGTTTTAGCAGAACGAAAATCTGGTAGCCCGCTTTCTGTCGACATTCCTGCTCCAGTATAGACAATAGTACGTTTTGATTCGTTCAATAAATCTGCCAGCACTGTCTTCATCCTTTCAACTAGCGAAATTATGTTCTACCTACATTCTAGCATATCCTGTTTTATTGCTACTTATCAAACGATACGAAAATAGAAAAACGAGCATCCACAATGGATACTCGCTTAGTATTAGTTTGCTGTAATTTTTTTAATGGCTTCTAGATCAATCAATCCATCGATTTCATTCGTTTTGATATAATCTGCTTCTTGACTGATATCAGCCATCTCTTGCAATACGTCCTCATTTACATCTGTTGTCACTTCGATTCTTGTGAAGGCTGCTTCCAATTCATCACTGGCTATTTCTTTACCAGTCAGATCTTTGATGTGCTTCACCACTAGTTCTTGTGCTTTTTCTGGCTCATCACGAATGAATTGAACTGCTTTTGCGTGAGCTGTCAAGTAAGCAGTCGATAATTTTTCGTTTTTCAAAAATGCATCGCTTGTTGCGACAACTGTGTTCGTAGATTCTTTACCCCAAGCAAAGTCTTCCCAATCGAGAATCAATTTACCATCCGCCTGATTTTGTAAAATATACCCCCAAGGTTCTTGTGTTGCTGCGCCGTCAACTGAATCTTGAATGAATAATGTTGCTGTATCCGCTGGTGCAGATGCGAAAAACTCCACAGTTCCTCCGTTAGCTTTTGCCTTTAGGTCCACGTCTTTCAACGCTTTACGTAGCATTACATCTTGCGTACTACCGATTACGGGAATCGCAATCCTTTTGCCATCAAGATCAGCTAATTCATTAATTCCACTTTTACCGTTGGCTACTAATACCGCACCGCCATTTACTGCTCCAGAAACAATATGATACTTTGGATCTTTTACATAATAGTTGATTACAGGTCCAGGTCCAACTGTTCCGATGTCTATCGAATTAGAAGCCATTGCTTCCATGAATAACCCACCGTTACTAACTGTCTTCGTCGTAATCTTAATGTCTTCACCGAACTCTTCCGCGAAATAATTATTTTCGAGTCCAACGATTGTTGCGATATGTGTTAAGTTCGGGAAATATCCAATCTTTACTTCTTTTTTATCCGCGCTGTCTACTTCTGTTTTCCCACATCCTGACAAAATCCCCACAATTGCTAATACTGAAAGCAATACACCCAATAGTTTCTTATTCATATGATGATCCCCTTTTCTTAGAGCGTGTCACGCCCGAATTCCCCATTTTCTTTCAACACTGCGTTCCAAACGCAAAAATAATACATTATCCATAATAGTTCCAATAACACCGATGATAATCATGACAGAAATAACTAAATCCATTTGACCGAGTGCGCGTCCTGATTCTAGTAGTTGACCGAGACCGACGCCGGCACCTAGTAATTCCCCTGCCATGAGTGCACGCCATGAGAATGCCCACGCGATGCGTAATCCAGAAATTAATTGTGGTACGGACGCTGGCAAGATCACGGTCCGCAAAAAGTGAAAACCGCTAGATCCTAGTGACTTGGCAACACGCTGATATAATACTGGTACGTTTTTAAAGCCGCTTGTTGCGTTAACGATCATCGTCCAAGTAGCCCCTAATGTAACGATAAATAAAATAGCAAAATCATTGAGACCGAACCAGATGATCGCAAGTGGAAACCAGACAATACTTGGAATAGACTGTAAAGCTGTCACTAGAAAACCAAGTGTGTCTTCCACTATTTTGTATCGCCAAATCAAATAACCAAGCACCAGTCCAAGTACAGAAGCAATCGTGAATCCAATTAACAATCTGCTAAGGCTTGCACCGATTGCAATGAGGATTTGACCGGAGATGAGTCCAGAAATCAAAGTCGACATGACTTGTGTGAAACTCGGAAACATAAAATCGGGTAAATCCGATAGCCTAGATGTGACTTCCCATATCGCCACTAGTATCCCGAGAAACACTATTCGTCTTAAAGCTGTAGTCATCGCCCATCTCCTCCTTCAACACTTTCTCTATTTCTTCTTGAAGTTCAGCCAAAATCTGCTTTTCGAGTTGCAACGTCACGTCATTCGGCATGACGCCATCTTTTGTATCATTGGATTTGAAGGTCGCTTTAATTTTCCCAGGACGTGTCGCAAACACGACAATCTTTTGTGAAAGTAATACCGCTTCACGAATATTATGTGTAATGAAGAGAACGGTTACTTTCGTTTTTCTCCAAATATCCAATAACTCTTTATGAAGTACCATGCGCGTTTGTTCATCCAATGCCGCGAATGGTTCATCCATTAATAGGATATCCGGCTCCATTACAAGCGCACGCGCGATGGATACGCGTTGCTTCATTCCCCCTGATAATTCATGCGGATAGGAATTAATGTAATTCCCCAAGTGGACCATTTTCAACATTTCAATCGCTTTTTGTTCCGCTTCTTTCTTCGACATCTTCTTTAAAAGTAAACCGTATGTAACGTTATCGAGTACTGTCAGCCAGGGGAACAACCCCGCTTCTTGGAAAACGACCACTCGATCTGAACCCGACCCTTTTACTTCTTTTCCGTTAATACTAATTTTCCCTTGCTCAGCATTTTCGAGTCCCGCAATTAAATACAACATAGTGGACTTTCCGCAACCTGACGGACCTACTATAGAAACAAACTGTCCTTTTTCTATTTCAAGGTTGATGTGATCTAGTACTTTGACCGTTCCCTTTTCTTTGTGGGGAAAGCTCTTTTCAATGCCTTCAATTTTCAAATACATGTTGATTCCCCCTCATAAATATTTTTGTGTCATTCCTTTTTTTAATTCCTACTAACTTTATATGTTTTGTATATATATATAATCTACCATTTACGTAGGTTTTGTCAATAGGATTTCTGATTATTTTTTCAATCTATTTAAAAACATGTGATTAAACGCTATAGGTAATAGCTTTCTATCATTTTTATTCCGAAATTCTACACTAAAAAACCTCTACCCGACGTGGGAAGAGGTTTTTGCTTGTGGGTATTATTGAAATAAATCACTCGATAAATATCTTTCACCAGAATCGGGCGCAATACAAACGACTGTATCTTCAGGAGTTAAACGTTTCGCCACTTGCAATGCTGCATACAGTGATGCACCACCTGACGGCCCGAGCAAAACTCCTTCTTGTCTTGCGAATTGTCTGACGGTAGTATATGCGTCGTCATCTTCAATTCGAAAAATCTCATCATAGACATGGGTATTTAATACAGTTGGAATAAATCCAGGACTGGTACCTACCAGTTTATGTTTGCCTGGTTTGCCACCTGATAATACCGGTGACCCTGCAGGTTCAACCACATGAACTGTAATAGCCGGGTCATGCTCTTTTAATGATTCACCTGTACCTGTTACCGTACCACCTGTTCCTGATGTACAGACAAATGCTGTTAATTTACGATTGATGGATTGAATGGCTTCTATAATTTCTACAGCCGTCGTATGGCGATGACTATCAGGGTTCGCTTCATTTTCAAACTGCATCGGAATAAAACTATTCTCAATGGACTGTGAAATTTCATTCGCTTTAGAGATCGCACCTGGCATACGCTCTGCGCTAGGTGTCAATACAACTTTCGCTCCATAGGCTTTCATTAAGTTAATACGCTCAATCGTAGAGTTATCTGGCATAACAAAAATGGCTGGGTATCCTTTTGCTGCAGCATTCATGGCCAAGCCAATTCCCGTGTTTCCTGACGTCGGCTCAATAATCGTGGCACCGGGTTTTAGTACCCCCGTTTTCTCGGCTTCTACAAGCATTTGATAAGCCGCGCGATCTTTTACACTACGGCTTGGATTGAAATACTCCAATTTCACATACACCTCAGCGCCAGTAGTTTCACCGAGCGTTCGTACTTTTACAAGCGGAGTCTCTCCGATTAATTCCGCCATATTATTGACTATTTTCATTCTGTACACCTTCTCTTCATGATGATAACACTAATAATCTGATTATGTAGCTGATGTAATCTTTTGATCACTAGGTAAAGCTAATCCGACTAGACCAATGAACGGCAAGAATGACGTGATGATCATCGTTTGGTAAATACCGATCGAGTCGATAAGTGTTCCAATGGCAACTGCACCGATTGCCCCCATTCCGAACGCTAATCCTACTGTTAGTCCCGCCATGGTACCAATTTTGGAAGGTACGAGTTCTTGGGCATAGATTACCGTGACGGAAAAACTAAGCATAATAAAGAATCCGATTGCTAATAATAATACAATGATTCCAGGTACGGGTGCATACGGCAGCAACAAACTAAGTGGTAAAGGCACAATAAGCGATAAGACGATCACTTTTTTTCGTCCTATTCTGTCAGCCATGGGTCCACCGAAAAATGTCCCGACAGCACCCAGGGCCAAGAATAAGAAAATGTACAACTGGCCATGCTGAATCGTCATACCATAGTATTCTATCAAATAGAAAATATAGAAGCTCGTAATATTCGTCACATAGAATGAACGCGCAAATATAATAATCATTAATAAAGTCAGCGCGAGGGTGATTTGTCTTTTTGACAAACTTTCCAATGTCGTTAATAATACTTTCTTCCGCGTACCTAAACGCTCTTCATTCAGCTGTTTCTTATACCAGATCGAGATTCGAGTTAGTAAAGCAATCCCAGCAGCAGCTACTAATACAAAAACAGCTGCTCCTATTTGGCCGAGAGGAACGAGGACGAAAGCGCTGATCAAAGGTGCGAGTGCTTGTCCCGAGTTACCTCCTACTTGATAGATAGACTGTGAAAGTCCACGCTTGTCTCCCGCCGCCAAAAATGACACGCGAGAACCTTCAGGGTGAAAAATGGCTGACCCCAATCCTAGCAGCATAACAGATACAATGATCAGCCAATAGCTTGGTGCTAATGCTAGCCCTACCATTCCAATTAAAGAACATGTCATGCCAATCGGCAACGCAAATGGCTTGGGTTTGCGATCACTTAAATATCCTACAACTGGTTGAAGTAGAGAAGCTACAATATTTAGAGCAAAAACAATATACCCTAATTGTTTATAACTAAATTGATATTCTTTTTCCAGTATCGGCAACATAGCTGGAATCACTGCCTGTAGCGTATCGTTAAATAAATGACAGACCGCAATCGCAATCATGATGGGAAATACCGGATTCGCTACGGCAGTTTGTGAAGATTTACTCATACTTTCTGTTCACACCTCATCTAGTTGTCTATTTTACTTGGTGAATGTAGTAGGCATTACAACTCCAATCACTTCCCCAGAAGCGCATAATTCATCCTCAGCGTAAATTTCTATAGCTACTTTCCACTTCTTCGGATGAATTTCCGTAACGTTTCCAATCGCTTTCAATACTTTTCCTTGAGGAGTCGGTTTACTGTAGGTAATCTGCAAGGAAGCTGTCACAAAACGCGGCGGTACAGTCCCGTCACTAGGTTCATGACCGTTCTTTCGATGTAGGGCAAGTGCACAAGATCCTGTGCCGTGGCAATCCATAAATGAAGCAAGAAATCCACCATACACAAATCCCGGAATTGCCGTATATTTTTCAGGTGGTAATGAATACGTAACGGTTTGCTCTCCTTCCCAACCAGTTCGGAAATGGTTCCCTTCCTCGTTGAGCCGTCCGCAACCATAACACCATGAAAAGTCATCCGCATAATTATCCTGAATAGCATGTGTCACATGTTCTTTCATATTGATCGCCTCCCTTTCAGATGAATACCCTCTATTATACATTCTGAATATTAAAATATCGACCTAAAACAAAATATCGTTTAGAGTATGGACAGTTATATGCGTATCTTCTGGATTACATTCATATACTAGTGAGAAACGATACTTTATGGAAGGAGGGGGATCGTATGAAGATACGTGGAGTTATCTTAGCATTATTAGTGGCTGGAGGATTTTATGTCATGATTCAGTCAATCGACGAAGCTGCCTCCCATCCCTTTGAGCGATTGCAAGAACAACAACTGAACGGTTTATCTCCCTATTCATTCATTACTTTTCGGCAACCTGGTCTGCAAAACCAGCAAGCCGTTACGTGGCGAGTAGATCAAGGTGAAGAAGTTGACCGCCTACTTCAATTTCTCCAAACATATGATTATGAGCGGATAGATCCGGATACATTACAATTGTTTGATGACCAACCGCTCTTCACAATCGATCTACACGATGAAGAAGGAAATCGTATGACTATATTGATTGAGGAAGGGATATTAATCCACAATGACCGTCTGTATTATAAGGTTGTCAATGGCCCCTTACAGGTTGATTGGCTAACGGAATTTATACTTTCCAATAAACCATAATTTTGTACTGTGAACATTCATTGTATTATACTGGTAGTTAATTCGACAACCGAATAATCGATTAGAAGGAGAGATTCACATTGGTGAAAAGCTTACCTAAACGTGCACAAGTTAACGAACAAGAAACCTGGAATTTACAAACCTTATTTGAAAATGAACAGGACTACGAGAACGCAGTAAAAGATACTGAAACGGAAGCAACTGCTTTTCTGAAAAACTATAAAGGTACGATCATAGATTCAACTTCAGCTATTCAAGCGTTGGATGCCTATCGTAGATTACAAGAGAAACTGGTCAAGATCGCTAGTTATGCTGAGCTGACGGCAAGTGTTGATTTAACAAATGATGCTGCCCAAATGAGAGAGAGCAGATTTGGTTCAATCGCTGCCAAAATCGGTAGTCAAACTTCTTTCATGATGAGTGAATTGACTGCGCTTTCCGAGGAGACTTTACAACAAGCATGTAAACAGTCTCGGGAGTATGCAACTGTATTCGATAAAATCATTCGGGAAAAACCGCATCAATTACATCCTGAAGTAGAGAAGACACTCGCTGCATTCTCTGCTTCTTTCCAAGCACCCTATTCGATGTATAATACAACGAAAATGGCAGATATCGACTTCCCTGACTTCACTACAGATGGAAAAACCTATCCACTGAGCTATGTTTCATTTGAAGGTAAATGGGAGTCTGAACCAAAAACATCGGTAAGACGTGCAGCGTTTAAAACATTCAGCGATACGTTGCGCAAATATCAACACACAACAGCCAAAACATATGACATGCATATACAAATGGAGAAAACGATCTCTGACTTACGTGGGTATGACTCCGTTATTGACTATTTATTGATGGAACAAGATGTAGATCGTTCTATGTACAATCGCCAAATCGATGTGATTATGGAAGAACTCGCACCACATATGCGAAAGTACGCAAAACTTCTTCAGAAAATATATAGTCTCGACGAAATAACGTTTGCGGACTTAAAAATGCCAATCGATCCGTTATATGAGCCTTCCATTACAGTGGAGGAGTCAAAGAAATATATGAATGATGCGCTTGCTGTTATGGGCGATCACTATCTTGACATGGTGAACCGTGCCTATTCGGAACGCTGGATTGATTTTGCTCAAAATGAAGGTAAATCAACAGGTGCATTTTGTGCAAGTCCTTATGGTCAAGGCTCATTTATCTTGATTTCTTGGACAGGTAGCATGGAAGATGTCTTTGTCTTAGCGCATGAATTAGGTCATGCCGGACATTTCAACTATGCACATGAGGCGCAAAACCTGTTCAATTCGGAATCGTCACTGTACTTCATTGAAGCGCCTTCTACGATGAATGAGATGCTGATGGCCAATCACTTATTGAAAAATTCCGCTGACCCGAAATTCAAGAGATGGGTATTATCTTCCATCGTCGCACGAACATATTACCATAACTTCGTGACGCATTTACTTGAAGCGGCGTTCCAGCGCAAAGTGTATGAACGAGTGGATGCAGGTGGCCATGTCAATGCGACTATTTTAAACGATTTGAAGCGCGGTGTACTCGAAGAATTCTGGGGCGATAGCGTGAAGATGAATGATGGTGCAGAATTGACATGGATGCGTCAACCACACTATTACATGGGCTTATATCCATACACATATAGTGCTGGATTGACAATTTCTACTGAAATGGCAAAACGCGTATTGAAGGAAGGAGAACCAGCTGTTGAAGATTGGCTCAATACTCTTCGCGCAGGTGGTTCAAAAAAACCAGCCGATCTCGCGAAAATGGCAGGAATCGATATCACAACAGACAAACCGTTGCGCGATACGATCTCCTATATCGGTGAGTTAATCGATGAAATTGAAAGACTGACTGAAGAGATTGACACACAGTAAGAACAAAAAACATCCGCCAAGCAGTTTTTCCTGCAAGGCGGATGCTTTTTCTTTTACTTCATTATTTCACTTAGGATTTCATATGAACGAAGTCGCTCTTCATGATTAAAGATTCCTGAACTGATGATCAGCTCATCTGCTTTCGTCATTTCCACGAACTCTTCTAGCTCCCGTTTCACGGTTTCCGGACTTCCAATGATGACAGACGGTGCTTGGCTTTGCTGTGCAACCGCTTCTTGCTCAAATGGTGACCATGCCGCATGAATATCTTCAATTGGAGGAGTAAATTGCGTCATCTTACCTTGTCGGATATTTAGAAACTGCTGCTGCATGGATGTAGCCAAGTATTGTGCCTTTTCATCCGTATCCGCTGCAATTAAATTAACTCCCATCATTACATAGGGCTTCTGAAGATCTTTCGACGGTCGGAAATTTTGATGATAAATTTGCAGAGCCTGCATCATAAACTGCGGTGCAAAGTGACTGGCGAACGAAAACGGTAAGCCGAGTTCCGCAGATAACTGCGCACTAAAGCCGCTTGAACCAAGCAACCAAATCGGAACGTCCTGTCCTGCTCCAGGAAATGCTCGAACACGATCAGTCGGATTGCCCGCAAAATACATACGTAATTCTTCTAGTTGTTGTGGGAAATCTTCTCCACCGCTTTGTAATGTCCGGCGAAGTGCATACGCTGTCGCCTGGTCACTTCCAGGTGCACGGCCTAGCCCTAAGTCAATACGACCTGGATACATAGCATCGAGTGTACCGAACTGTTCCGCAATAACTAGCGGTGCGTGGTTTGGCAACATGACACCGCCAGAGCCCACTCGAATATCTTTCGTCATCTGCGCTACATGTCCAATGATGATAGATGTCGCGGAACTCGCAACACCGGGCATATTATGATGCTCCGCCAGCCAGTAGCGATTGAATCCCCAATCTTCTGCATGCTGTGCAAGATCTACACTATTCTTAAATGACTGACCCGCATGACTTCCTTCATTGATCATTGCTAAGTCTAATATCGATAACGGAATTCCGCTAAAATGTTTCGCCTGTTCTCTTATCAATGCATTCACTCCTCATAACAACAACCATTTTTCTTTACCCACTCAAAAATGGCCTGAATAATATCTTCCAATTCTTTCCCTTTCGGCGTAAGTTCATACTCGACTTTTCTGACCTTTGGATCGGACTGTTTTTTAATGACCAAGCCATGCGCTTCTAAATCGCGCAATCTCTCCGTTAAAAGACGATCTGATATCCCTTCGATCTCCGTCGATAATTCAAAGAACCTCTTCGGTCCGTCCAATAAATGATAAATGATGATTCCCATCCAACGCTTACCGATAAACTCGATCGTGTTGTGGAAACTATCGCAACTTTTTTGACCTTTAGGATTTACTGATTGAACAAACTCTTCATTTTTCTTCATTAGCAAAACCCCAATCCTCTACTTTTTTTACTTTATCATACCTAAGTTTGATAAACAAGCTTACTAATAGTAACCTCATAAAGAACTCACTTTTAGTAGGTTACGCAAAAGAGGATGTCTTAGGAGTGTTACTCCTTCTAAGACATCTTTTCTTCATGCTTGCTCAATAGTTACTTTACAGCTCACTTCATCGTACTTACCATACGCCGCGTGATAGATTGGCCCCACACCTTGTTTGAAGGTCAATGAACGTCGAATGCCTGCTGTGATGAACTTCTTAGCTTCCACCACGGCATCTTGTACCGTTTGTCCTTTTGCCAAGCCTGCCGCGATAGCAGCAGAGTAACTACAACCCGCACCATTCGTATTCAACGTGTCCATTCTGGGAGCTTCAAGTAGATAAAACTGTTTACCATCATACAGCACATCTACTGCCGGCCCTTCCAATCTTCCACCTTTCACTAATACGAACTTCGGTCCAAATTCAAACAAACGACGTGCAGCTTCCTTTAAATCCCCTACAGATCTCAAGTCCATACCGCCCAATAAGTAAGAAGCTTCAGGCATATTCGGCGTAATGACTGTCGCAAGAGGAATCAATTGCTTTTGCATCGCCTCCATTGCATCGTCTTTCAATAACGCAGAGCCCATCTTTCCGATCATCACGGGATCTACTACAATATTTTGAACGTCAGACTGCTGAATCCATTTCGTTACGTTGACAATAATTTCTTTTGTAAACAACATGCCAGTCTTCATGGCATCGATACCGATATCTTCTTCTATCGTCACCAATTGCGCTTCAATCGCTTCCCAAGGCTGAGGGTATATACCTTGTCCAGTACGTGGATTTCTTGCAACAATCGCTGTGACCGCTGTGGTGCCAAACACATCAAATTCTTGGAATGTTTTCAAATCTGCTTGGATTCCTGCTCCCCCACGTGCTGCGGAACCGGCGATAGTTAATGCTCGCTTGATCATCGTCTCTTTTCCTCCTATTTACTATGTACTTCATCGGATTATTTACACTATAACAGCCTCATTCTTCAGGTTAACGTAGCGAGGTTTGAAGAGTCAATTTCATCGTACTGTACAGAATACTTTCCTTTTTACTAGTAACTAAAAACCCTCTATCCACTTACAGGATAGAGAGTTGCAATGATTTTTTTACACCATATAAGAAATATCGGAAGCTATCGTTGGATACGCGAATGGCATTTTCTTTAATTCTGTAAGAGGAATTTGGAATCGAATAGCCATCGCAAATAGATTAATCAGTTCATCGGCTCCACTACCCAAGAAATGAGCACCAAGTACGACGTCTTTCTCTTGGTCGATAATTACTTTAAATGCAGCGGCCCCTTCATTTGTCTGTTTATATGTGAACCACTCGGTGATATCTTGTGATTTTACATATATTTTTAAACCGGAGTTTTTTGCCTCTTGTTCGCTCATTCCAACGGATGATAATTTAGGAACGGTGTATACAACGGAGGGAATGACTGGATAATCTGCCGTTTTGTTATTCCCTTTTAGAAGATTAGAAGCGACAACATGTGATTCAGTTGTTGCGACGGGTGTCAATGGAGGCGCGTCACTTGAAGCGACATCTCCAGCTGCATATACATGTGGATTACTTACGCTTTGCATGTATTCATTGACACATACGCCTTGCTTATCACGCTGTACATTTCCTTTTTCTAAATCAATATCCAATGCCGGTGTGCGTCCTGCTCCATGTACAACGAGATCCGCTTTCCATTCTACTTGGCGATCCTCTTGTTCCCCTTTGACCACAAATGAATGGCCACATTTTTCAATTCCATTTACTGGTGTGTTCAAATGCACATGAACACCCATTTCTTCCGTACGTTTAATCAGCATTTTCACTAAATCTTGATCAAAATTCTTTAGGGCGTTTTCACTTCTATGCAAAATATGCACTTCTGAGCCCACCCTCGCGGCAAGATGCGCAAATTCGAAGGAAATAAATCCGCCACCTATAAAGATAATCTTTTTAGGTAGTGACTTCAATTCCATGAAGTCATCACTCTGCGTCAAATATTCCTCACCTTCAATACCCATTTTTATAGGTTCTGCACCTGAAGCAATTAAAATATATTTCCCTTTCAATACTTCCGAGCAGACTTTCAATTCGTTTTCACTTTGGAAGACTGCCTTGCCATGATACATATCAATTCCTAATTTCTCATATTTCTCTTCGGTATCTTCAGGTATCGACTGAGTAAATGTGCGTTTGAATTCCATTAATGTAGGCCAATCGATTTTGCTGTCTCCTTCAATTCCTTTTCCACGCATCCGTTCATTCCAATCAATCAGTTCAGCAGCCTCTACCAATACTTTCTTCGGATCGCACCCCCGTTGAGAACATGTCCCACCCAATGGTCGATCATCGATAATTGCGACGCTCCAGCCTTCTTTCCTACATTTTGTTGCTGTAATGGAACCTGCACTGCCTGTTCCAATCACAAGCAAATCATATTCTTTGACCATACTTTATCTCCCCCACCTATTCTTGCTCATTCTATAATCAATTACCCTTTATTGACCTTTATCACACTTGGAAACCAGTATACAATTCAATTCACGTTACGTTCCTACGTACATACTATATAACAGCAAACAGGAAAGGTCGGATGAAAATGATTTCAAATAATCCCGATTACGCAGCGGATTTGAATATTAGTCCCTTTTTTAAGAAAAATGAAAAGAACTTTATTAATATTCTAAGCAGTAAGCAACTAAACACATTGGATGATTTGTCGATGTTGGATATCTTCCTCAGTAAAGATCATATCATTGAACCTCATTATCATCCAAATGCTTCCGAGCTGACCTACTGCGTTTCAGGCTCTGCTACTATTTCTATTATGAATATTGACACGAAAATTTTTCAACATTATATGATTACAGCAGGTCAAGTCGTTAATATTCCTCAAGGATGGTGGCATTACCAAATTGCACATACCGATGATACACATCTGCAAGGTATATTTAACGCAAATACTCCAGAGGTCGTCTTAGGTTCCGATATTCTGACTGCTACACCAACTGACGTTTTTGCCTACTCTTATGGAATAAATGAACAACAATGGGCAACCGCTGTGAATGATATTTCCCCTACGCAATTAATAGGCCCACCAACAGAGTAAGCATTTACAAAAGCGACGGTAGCATTGCGTCACCTATCCCTTCATCATTCCACTGGTTCTTTCCAAGTAGACATACCTTCTGAAACATTGATCACTTTGTACCTTTCTTCATACAAAACCCGCATCTTTTGTTGCTTCTTTTAACTGATCCGTATAAGAAAGTAATGCAGATCTTTCTCATTTTCTAGCTCATTAATCTCCATCTCTTTTAACCAGACAATCACTAGACGTTTTAAGTTATTCTATGCATATTGCAAAGCTTATTGATAAATATCAATAGAATTCATAATTTACACCCTTCATCCTTGGCAACATGAAAGAGAAAAACCCTAACTAGAAGTGACCCACTTCCGTTAGAGCTTCAATTATTGTACTTATTTCACGAAAAATCCTGCGACTCGTTGCTGTTCATCCAATGTAATAGTGTATACTCTATTGTCCTCTTTGTATTTCGCAGCAATTGTTGCAACAAAGTATTGCTCTTTTTTGGTAACAGACTCTTTTTCAAAAGTGACGAATTCGCCGGATTCCTTTACAATATCGGCTACTTCTTGTAATTGCTCTACAGATAACGCATCTTTCATCGTTGCGTCGAACATTGTACGCATTTCATCAAATTTCTCTTCGTTGAATAGCGTGATCGCCTCTTTCGATTTCTTAATATACTCTTTGGCGGCAGATTCATCGACCTTATTTTTCCCACATGCAGCGAGTAGGAAAACCGTTGCCAAGGCTAGTATAACTAGTTTTTTCATGCTCTAACTTCCTTCCATTGATAGATAAAAACAAGCCTCCATAGAGTGATTCAATCTCTTCTACGCATATACCTGAATCGATGATTAGTGAAAGAGTGTTCCGGTTTAATTGGCAGCCATCGCAAACCTTTTCCCATAACGGATTTACTAGATCTTGTACTTTAGCAAAGCCCGGCTGCTCGAGTTTGACATGTTCAAAAAATAATAGAGTCGCATCCGGCTTGCTAATACGTTGAATTTCTTTTAATGCGCGTAGAGGATTAGGTATTGTACAAAATACTAAAGTCGAGATTACCGTGTCAAATGTATGATCGGCAAATGGTAATGATTCTGCACTTGCCTCATATAAAGTAATGGGAACATGTGCATTCCGTCCTCTTCTCGTAGCTCTGCGACTTATCTCCGGATTCGGTTCGATTGCTGTTACATGTTTTGCCTGCCGATAATATGGAAAATTGATACCAGTACCTGAGCCGATCTCTAATACATTTCCTTGTGCATTACGGATTAATTCTGTGCGAACCTTTTTAAATCGAGTTACTTCTAGAGGCTTCATGGCTATGTCATATATTCTCGGGAACACATTTCCCATTTTAGAAACTCCCTTTACTATTTTCTATTACTAACTATTCCATTACAGTAATCTGAATACCTGTGATATATAGCAGTCCTATATATCACAGGTATGTTCATCATACAGCTAGCACTCGGTCTGTCGATGTTCTTGTTCAAATTTGTGTGTGGGGTGGCGGCAGTGCATTTGCGATTTCCATTCTACTATTTATCGTCCATGTATATAAAAATGTTCATGCACCTTTCCATACGTCCTAGGAAAGACTCATCCAAAATTCTTCCGTATCTCAGACATACTCTTGTATTGCATCCAATACTATCTGTTCTTTGATTTGATAATGAGTGGCTTGCCAAATAGCTCGCTGATCTTTTAAAATCAATAGTTGTGGAATTTCGTGAGGAACACCTAGATCTGATTCAATAGCCGTTGAAAGCTTTTTACTCACCTGTGTAATAACGATGTAAATAGGCAATTCCGTACGAAGTCCATCCAATTCTTTTTTAGCTGCCAAACTACTAATAGATGTCATGCTCGATTTAAACAACAGAAATGGTTGCTCATCTGACTTTTCAAGTAATTCCCGCCACTCGTCGATCTTTTTTATTCGTTTCATTTTATATTCTCTCCTTGTATACAAAAATCTTGAAATATATTAGATCCTTCTATTCTATACAGCGTACTGAACTGATTCCTCTTTTTTGCTTATATATCCCTCATTCAACAGCAAAAACCCTCACTTCTATAAGTGAGGGCCAACCTTTTTTCGTAGCAAATTATTTATAAATAACCATTGATCCGTGACTTGTCTTCTTCAATAATTTCTTCTTTTAAATCCTCGATACTTTCTGCCCTACGTTCATTTTTCTTCTTAATCTGTTCGAACTCCTTGCCCTCCGCAAACTTCATCGCATCTTCTGCTGCCTCCATATTACTGATTGTCTTCTTCAGTCGTACTTTGTTATCAGCAGAATCATTCGGTTTCGGATAGTTTTTCGCCATCATATACACTCCTTTTTGAAGTTTTCTTTCTATATGATAGCTTTCCCGTATCTAAATGAACTATACAACGTTCAAGTCAAACCAATCACTCATCATTGCGTATGTTTTTACCTAAGCTATCAAATGCTTGCTGCAACGGTACTTTTAATGCGGGTGCTAACGTTTTTGCATATTGTGCAGTAATATGGTTATCATCCCGATAGACAATGATATTCCCGATAACAGGATAACAAGTTGTCTCATCACAAAATGAGTCTGTTAAGTCTGCAAAAAACACATTCGATGGAATTCCTTCTGTCACTTTCCACGGAGTTTCCTTTGCAATAGCTTGATCTCTTGGTACTGAACAGTCCAATGGATCCTCTGACTGTTCAAGGCAGACTGGAATAATTTCTTGCATACGTGGATTATCCCGTATCGCAAAAATGGTAGTAATGCCTTCAAGCTTTTTCCACTGATTAATAAATCCTCGAGGTACTTTTGGATGTTTATTCACTGTCGCTGTTGTGAAAACCAAATCAGGTGGATCTTCTAGTAACGTATCAATTAAATTGCTATTCCATGGAATACAAGCTTTCGTTAAGTGTCCTTTAGGATCTTCGTCAGTAAATCGGCAACCATCATGACTATATAAATCGATTTTAAAATTCATTTCTTCCGCCAATTCTATTAAAGCCGGGAACCAATGACCTGAATGCGAACCACCAACGAGCGCTAACGTGAAGTCAAAGTCCTTCAATACACCATAAGAACATTTTCTAACTTCAGTTAGGTTTGCTGACTGGCATTCCAAATCATTGTAAAATGCCGGAAGATCTGTTTTGATTTCTGAAGGTGCTGGGATCAGGTCTGTATAAGAGACGGTTTTCATATCATACTCTTCTGATTGAGCACCAGGGTACTCTTGTACATCGACAATATTCGAACTAGCGGTTGCCACTTCAATATAAGCCGAAATAGAAAATATTGAACTACATGCAAGTACTAACATAGAAGACAATACGACAAGTAGTTTCACTTTCTTATGATTTCGATCTATTTTTTGAACAGGTTTTTCTAATAACTTAGTAGAAATTATGGATAACACAAAGGTCGCCATCAATAGTAAAATCCCATCTTCTATAGGCACGGTTTCTGTTTTCATATAAGATCGATAGAAAATCAGCAACGGCCAATGCCATAAATACACACCATATGTAAGACTACCGAGATAGATCAGAGGCTTTGTCGCTAAAAATCGATTGACACCATATATCGTTATACTTTCAGAGGCGATTAATATAAGTATTACTCCGCTAATAGGAATCAAAGCCAAATATCCAGGAAACACAGTAGATACTGGGAACAAAAATCCAGTAAATCCAATAATCGCAAGGCCTAGCCACCCTAAAATCACACTCCATCTTTTATTGAAAAACAGGTATGGCGATAGTAAAGCAAAAATTCCACCGATACTAAATTCCCATATCCTCGTGAATGTATTGAAGTATGCAAAAGGCTGGTTGACATCTGTTTGATAGACGGAAAAAGCAAGTGAACCTATACATACTATGATAAGCGAACCGAGTAAGGTCTTATATACAGGTGTTTTCAAAAGCTTTCGTGCAATATAATAAATAGATGCTAGCAAAATAGGCCAGATGAGATAAAATTGACCTTGCACACTGAGTGACCAAAAATGTTGAAACGGACTAGGTAAATTATCTTGCGCCAAATAGTCGATAGAATCTAATGCTAACCGCCAGTTTTCAAAATAAAACGTGGAAGCTATCATATGCCTGATGATTTCTCCCCATTCGAACTTCGGCAAAAGAATCACTGCAAAAATTCCTGTGAATATTAACACTACTGTAGCTTGAGGTAATAGCCTTCTCGTTAAACTCAGAAAATATTCGACAAAATTCACTGATCCCGTTCGTTCTATTCGCGTGATGATGGATAACGTCATCAAATAGCCTGAAATAACGAAGAACACATCGATTCCACCAGACACCCTACCAAACCATATATGATAAATGGCGATCAATAACGTTGCGACCGTCCGTACCCCTTCTATTTCGGGTCTAAATCTTTTAGTAGGTAACTTTAGATCCGACATAATTTCCTCCATTAATATGCTGTTTTAATTTTAAATGCATTCCATACTATATCATAAAACTATGGAAACGTTCATTTATTTTCAGTTCATATTATGTAATTTTGATAAGTAATAAAGCAAGGTTAGTTAAAGAACTATTTCATGTAAAATACCCCAATCCTTCTACTAATCTACCCTGCTTATACGAGAAAAAACAGAAGTCTCCATAAAGACTTCTGCCCTTTCATTATATGGAACTACATTCACTCCGCTGTAAATGCATCTTGCAAATAATTATAAGATTTCTTCAATCGTTCTTCATACATCGGAACTTGCCAATTATCCCATGTATAACTTTTCATTGAATCCAACTTCATGTCATGAAGCGCAGGAAATGACTCTAGTACTTTGCCATCTTTTGAGGTTAATACCGCTCCAATAAATAGTTCCTCAATGTGAATGCTTGTTTTGGTACCATCCGCCAACAAATTCTCGATAAACTCTTTTGTACTTGGATCTTTTGCCTGTAACAACATCCATGGAATACGTAGCTCCAGCATGCCATCACGCATATGATAATCTGCTAACGAGTCATAATCAGTCGCATCGGGGTCTCCATTTCCTTCCCGAAGTTTTCCCGTTTCATAAAAGCTGAAAGGGATCGTGCGCTTTTCATTTGCAACAAAATAATCTTTATTTAACGCATACTGCATAGGAATCAATTGATTCGTTCGATTTTTCATTTCTTTTTTCGGAATATATCCTACATCTTTACCGTAATCATGGTGGAACAGATCATAATGAGGATCAATCAACATTCGTGATTTGGAACCGTTAATTTTAGCAATGAACTCCAGTTCATTAGTAAATTGTATACCCTCTATTCTACTAGCGCGTGTAATTCCACGTCCTGGTATCGTGTCAAAGAGAATATTTACGACGTCCGTTGCACCTATTTGGGATTCATCATAATCTATCCGAATGTACAAAAAGGTTTCGTCATGATCTACATACATTTTCTCAAGCGTACCTTGCTTGTTCTTGTACATCGGTTCTCCTGTCCATTCCTCTTCATGTCCCGCAACTTTTATTTTTAATGGATCAAAGCTAAGCAGACCGAATTTTTGTTCATTTGTCTGTGTGTTAGACCAGTAAGGACGACGATCTGGATTATCATATTCTGCTGTGTTCCACGTTCGTTTAAACCATTCATCTTGCCATGAAAATACTAGTCCACCCATTAAATTCTCATGCAATATATCTTCATATAAATGTGTCAATGTTTCGCCTTGCTGGTCTTCTGATATAAAACCTTGGTTCCAGCCAAATGGATTTTCATGTGCTTTTCCTCTCGAAGCAGGAATCCCAAATTCTGAAATCAGAATCGGTATTCGATGCGCTTCATGTAAATCTTTTAAATAGGCAGCGTAGTTATTCTTCTGACCTCTGAAATCAATAAACTCACGATACTTTTTCTCGTAATTCAAAAAATCCGGATAATATGGATATACATGATAGGATGCAAATTGACCAGCCTTCTCCATCTCGCCTTTCGTGTAGAGTAGATTTGGATTAACGGATACGAGATCTTCCTGACTAGATGAATCAGACGGATGTGTCAACATATCCGTTGTAACCCAGTTGACGAAGCTCATCGGTCGAATTTGCTGGTAGTTACTCACCTCATGTGAGACTAGGATATCCATTTGCTCAGCCAGCCAATATTCAAATGCAGCAGCACCTTTTGTTTCAAAATACTTTCCGCTATATTCTCCTAAATCAGGATGTAATTTATTCGTGTTTTCTACCATGAATGGATACCATTCGATTCCAATCATCCATGCTGTGACCCATTGGGAAATATCCGCATCGTACACACCAGATGCATGACCAGGACGTGGCGGTACAGTAACATTTCCGTGAATGACATCGACAAGTTGGACCATTTCTTCTTGGAAGTCTTTCAAATTCTCTTTTTCAAAAGCATCCAAGGACTCTTCCAGTTTTTCTTCATTAATCCATACACCATGCATGACATATATAGGTGTATCGTGTACATCGTTATACGCTTTTAATGCGTGATAAAAGTCAGGTGGATGAAGAGTGTAGACGCGTATAGTATTGGCGTTCATCTCGCCAATGGCTTCGAACCATCTGTAATATTCTTCTTCTGTGATGGCAGCTTCTCCAGGAAATGCTCCCGGTTTTCCCATTCCAATATTTACGCCTTTCACAATCATCGGAGTCCACTTTCCTTCTGAAAGAACCTCCAAATACTTTCCATTCATTCGTGATGTCATCTGTACTCCGTCATGCTTCGATTCTTTAACATCCTTTGCCTCCACCTGACCGAACTTAGCTAGGGACCCTTGCATCATAGGTACATAAGCTGACCAGAAGAATGTTTTCTCAGGGGATCTTTGAATCGTTGCATAGATTTTTGCTATTCCTTTTACTTGATATATAGAAGGGACATTTTCCACACTGCTGAAATCGCCAGAAAAATACATGCTCTCCGAAACACCGGATGTGTGACGAATCACTGCATCGAATTGAGTAGGGATTCCTTTTTCATCTAACAGTTTTTTTCCTTTTCCAGTAAGATTCCACTCATACACCGCTAATGATTCGCCTTGCTCCGCTGTAACGATATCGAACCAGGAATGAAAGCGATGCGAACCCGTGACGTTTAATCGTTCCGTACCGATGTCCGTAAATGTTAGCTGAATACCTTCATTTGAAAATTCTTCATTTTTTTTCAATGCAAGAACTTCACCTGTAATATCATTCAGTAACAGAAAACCAGGTCCACTATATGTCCACTCTGCTAATTGTTCGGAAAGAGTGCTTTGCAAATCTGCATTTTTTTGTGGATCAAGTTCTTCCATATAACGACCTTTCCAACCAGAAAACTTTAATCCCATTCGATCTTCAACATGTGTACGTACTTTTTCTGAAGTAGGGGCAGAAAACGAATTATACTCCGCTATAAACAACGAAGGCTTTTTTGAATTAAGTCTTTTCACTATTCGTTGCCATTCTACTTCTTGTAGTCCGCCATGATCATCCTCGTAGGCTGCAAGCACAGGATCTTTCGTTTCTACTGTACGTTCATCGATACTGTCTGTATTTGCCAAGTAAATGATATCTTTTTCCATATAATCTTGTGGTAGTGGATTCAACTCTGAAATACCCTTTCCTTCTACTGCTGTGAATCCGCCATAATAGTCCCGCGCAGGATCAAATGGTTTGTTATGCGAAGCTTTTACTCTTGCATAATTCAATACCCAACTAACCCCAAGATGTTTTGTATGTAAATTTTCTACTGCTGATTTATCTATAATGGCTACTTTCATCGGTTGATTGTCTTTCAAAAACCATAATCCTACAGGTACAATGAGTAAAAATATCAAAATCATCACAATCACTATTAACCTCTTCATACGCAGCCCCCGTCCACTAGTACACATGTATTCTATTGTCTCTAAAGTAGTTCTAATCAATTATGTGCTTTGTACAAAAACAAGAGTAATTAGCACCACCTTTTTATCATTTTCAGCAATTATAGCATATTATAATACTTTATCACTAGCACTTTTCAATAGAGTGGTCATAACAAATGCTTGAACGCTGACACAGAATTTATCTATGCTGATGTGTGAAGAAGTCAATGATGCAAGAAAATGAAGTGCCCCAAATGTCTATATCTTTGGGGCATTTACTACTAGTATCAGGAGTTAGTGCAATCAAAGTCAGTTGGATCTTGAAGTGATTGGGTAGATTATACTGGGATTCATCACTCTACCAATTGACTGAATAAACATGTGAAGCGGGATCTACTAGTGATGAAGTATCCCCCCTTTACTATTCACTTTTCCATATCGTCGATGATCCAAGGAACCGCATGAAGCAGATCGGGATATACTGCATCGGCTAGTGGATCTGTTGTGCCTAGGAAGACGGTTTTAGTACCTGCTCTCTTTCCCGCAATAATGTCTGTATCTGTATCGCCTATCATATATGACGCGGACAAGTTTACGTCATATTTCATTGCAAGATTTTCTATTAGTTTACTGTGCGGCTTGCGGCAATCACAACCAGACTTCGGCTTATGCGGACAATAAGCGACTTCGTCAACTACCGCACCTTCCTTTGCAAGCTCTGCTATCATATGATCATGAATGGATTTCAATGTAGATTCTTTCATGTAACCAAGACCGACACCGCCTTGATTCGTTACAACGAATATATAATCGAACCATTGATTCAATTGTTTAATCGCCTCCGCTACTCCCGGCAAAAAATATAATTGGCTAGGTTCATTCACAAATTTCACTCGATTCGTTAACACTTCATTAATCACACCATCTCGATCTAGAAATACAGCTTTTTTCATGTTGGCCTTCCCCCTTAAGAAATGGTCGTATTACCTTCATATTGTCCCCATTACATGTTTTTAAACGTAGTGTGACTGGCTCCATGCAAATATTTTGATTTCATTAATTGTCGGAGCAATTTCACTTACATATTTAGCTATATTGAACACCGTAAGAATGTTGGGCATTGCGATGATTATGATGCCTTCCACTACACTAGGTCTAAATCAGCTACCGAATCATTTGATTTCTCATGGTACAGCAATAGATAATACATTCCAACAAATTTCAGGATCTCTTGGAACTGCCGCACTTGTTACAGTCATGATCACATACGATCTAGATAACGGAACAGCTGCTGGACAAATCCATGGCGTTAACACGGCTTTCCTTGTTTCAGGTTGTATATCTATTGTTGGCACTTTTGATTAAGAATCCACAACAACAGAATAGGAAAGCATCAGAATAATTATATGAAAAGGATGTCTCAAAAAGTGGAATTGCTTCTCGGGACATCCTTTTTTATCTAGTTCTAGATCTAGATTACAACTTAACACTTGCGTTTTTTATCTAATTGAATGTATAGCCGATTAAACATTTTATAAAGTTTATTATACATCTGTACTAGACGAGGTGATGAGTTACGCGATTAAAAATCGAGTAAAAGAATTGCGTGCACGAAAGGATATAACACAAGGAACACTTGCAGGACAAGTAGGAGTCACACGACTAACGATTGTGGCATTAGAAAAAGGTAGTTATATTAAGCATATTTTGAGGAAGATAGAAAAAGAGCATATTCACAGAATCTGCGAATATGCTCTCTTTTATTTGGACAAATCTATTTTTTTATTCAACGTATATATAATAACTCCGCCAATTGTCATAGATAATAACTCACCGATTCCCGCTGTCAGCCAAGTAGCCCAAAATGGGAAACCAAGCAAAATCGTCAATTGAGCAGCAATTGCGCACATAGACAATGCAAACACAATAGCAGTGATCACCATTTTGACGATATCATTTTTAATTTTCTTTGTCAGCGCACGACATATTAATAATGCGATTAACGTAGCCATAGAGCCAATCGGCACATCCAATATCCAAGTGGGTGACATAAAGTTTGCGAACATGACACCTAGCGTGACACCGATCACGTATCGTTTATTATACAAAGCCAGGTAATTGAACATCTCCGACAAACGTAGTTGGATTGCGCCAAAACTGATAACTGCAAATACGAACGTCACCGCCACATACAAAGCTGCAACGAGAGCTGTTTTTGTCAGTTCATTCACCGTACTCTTACTCTTAGGTGAATCTTTTACATAAGACATACTCATTTTATTTTCTCCTTTATGAAATAGCCTAGTTGCTATTCCAGTAATAACTACGACCAAAGGAAGAAAGAGCCTATCGCTCGATCAAAAGTGTCGCAGTGCAAACAGAATTTGCTTGCTTCGGTATTATACCAGAGTTCCCTATAATACAAAAGCTTTATTTTGCTGTCCATCCTCCATCAATCGGAACAACCGTCCCATGAATATAATCAGCCGCTGAACTAGATAAGTATAAAGTTAAGCTCGCGACTTCACTCGGCTGTGCCCAGCGCCCCGCAGGTGTTTCTTCTGCTACCCACTTTGCCATTTTACCGTCTCCTGCGAAATCCGCTTGGTTCATCGGCGTCTGAATGGCGCCCGGTGCAATCGCGTTCGCACGAATTCCCTCACGGCAGTAATCCATGTCCAATTGCTTTGTATAACCGATAATGGCATGTTTTGATGCCGTATAGGCTGCCCCGCCACCACCGGCTACAAGACCTGCAATGGATGCCATATTGACAATGATACCTGACTTGCGCGCGATCATATGTGGCAATATTTCATTCGTCATAAAATATGTACCTTTAATATTCGTATCCATGATTTTATCCCATAATGCTTCGTCAGTATCCAAAGTTTTCGCAAAACCGTCCAGTACACCTGCTGTGTTTAATAAAATGTCTATTTTACCAAATACTTTACATGCTTCCTTCACCACATGTGCTACATCATTCTTTACACTGACACTGCCAATCGTATAGGCAAACTGTAACGGATACTCTTGTTGTAATTTCGAGAGACCCCCTTCATTTATATCAAACGCAAAGACATTTGCTCCATTCTCTAAAAATGCTTTGGCTTGTGCTTGACCAATACCTGAAGCTGCACCAGTCACTAGAACTGTCTTCTCTGTAAATTCTTCAAATTTCATAATATCCTCCTATGTAAAAAAGCCCATGATGGCTCATGGGCTTCGATTCATTGTATTATTCTACGATTACCCAATCTTCCGCAAGCAAGTCACAAACAGTTGGTGTGAACATGGTGTATCCTTCACCCGTTACGTCAATCACGAAATAAGGATTTAACTTCTTGCCGTCCTGTTCGCTCTCTCCTACTAGTTTCACATATAACTCCGCTCCATCCCAGTTGCTACGGATTACTTTCTCTCCAGCTTTCAAACGTGGCAATATTTCTTCAAATGTCATGTATATCCATCCTTTATCACTGTAATAATTCGGACAAGTTTATCGGGAAAAGTATACTTGATTATAATCATTTTTACAACTTGAGACCATTGCAACCATCCAATTGAGCAGTATGAATGTACCTTTTACTTTAGATTACTAACTGTCTAACTTGCCATATCTCACATTCCATGATAAATTGAACAATAGAAAATTTCATTACGGAATCAACATGTATAACCTCGATAATATGGTTCGAGGGTCTCTACCAGGAACCGTTAAATCCTGATTACAAAATCATTTTTGTAATCGGGATTTTTCTATTCAAAAAACTGTGTAGAGACACTAGTAGGAGGAATTGTTTTGGATTTACGTGTTTTATTATTGGCAGTGTCCGCTATTACTGTTGGGCTAGTAGAATTGGTGGTCGGTGGGATTTTGCCCGTCATTGCTGATGATTTAAATGTTTCAATTGCAACAGCAGGACAACTAATTACAGTATTCGCTCTCGTGTACGCGGTAGCAGGACCTGTGTTATTGTCACTAACCGCGAAGGTAGAACGCAAGAAATTATATTTACTCACGCTTTTTGTATTTTTATTAGGAAACATTCTGACATATTTTAGTCCAACATTCGGTTTAATGATGGCAGCCCGTGTTTTGACAGCTGCAAGTGCGGCACTCGTCATTGTGCTGTCGCTAACGATTACAGCACGTATGGTGGAGCCTAGAGTCCGAGCAAAGTCACTTGGCTATATTTATATGGGAATCAGTTCTTCACTTGTGCTCGGTGTACCGATTGGGATTGTTATAACAAATGCTTTTGGGTGGCGAACTGTATTCCTAGGCATTTCACTTTTGACAGTCGGTTCAATTGTATTGATTTCCAAGTTTCTAGAGAAGATTCCTACTGGCGAAGTACAGCCGCTTTCCGTTCAAATTAAAGCATTGGCGAATAAAAAGATTTTCTTTGCTCATATGGCAACGATGTTCATGCTCGCAGGTCATTACACCGTGTATGCATATTTTACACCGTTCCTAGAGACCACGATGCAATTGAGTCCATATTGGATTAGTGTATTCTACTTCTTATTTGGACTAGCGGCTGTAGCAGGTGGAGCATTTGGCGGTGGACTGGCAACCCGTCTTGGTTCCAAGAAAAGTATTTTACTCATTCTTGGTGCATTTGCGATTAGTTTATTCGTCCTGCCTTACTCTACATTCTCGATTCCACTATTCATCATCTTCATGATGGTTTGGGGCGGATTGAGCTGGGCGTTGGCACCAGCACAACAAGATTACATTATTCAAAGTGATCCGGTTACTTCTGATGTACACCAGAGTTTCAATAACTCGGCCTTGCAAGTCGGAATCGCGCTTGGTTCTGGTGTCGGTGGCATCGTGTACAGCCAGACGGGCACGGTGACGAATATGCCCGCTGTTGGTGGCGTACTTGTCATCATCGCATTCATCTGTGCAGCTATCTCGTTATCGATGACTAGAAAGACTCGTCAGGCTACCGGTTAATCAGGTAGAATAGAGTGAACTCGTTACAGAGTTCACTCTATTTTTTATGAAACGAGGGATGATTATGGTCGGCTTGCTACTGGATATCGTCATTCTACTTGCATTTATTGTGTACGGTATCGCACTTTGGCAAGGGAAAGGTGCATCTTTGCTTTCAGGTTACAATACGATGCCCATGGAGAAAAAGATGCAGATCAATGAACGTGCGTTATGCAAATTCATGGCGAAGATTATGTTCTCTTTAAGTTTTTGTGTCGGATTGTTCGCAGTTAGTGAACTGCTGAAGAATGATATATATTTCATAGTGGGGCTATCACTTTTCGTGGCAGTACTCGGCTTTGCATTGATTTATGTGAACACTGGAAATCGATTTAAAAAATAAAATGAAGCGCTTCTTCTAACGTTTTGACACCTCACCAATTTGCTCCATCATGTCCAGTACACTTTTTAGGAATGCGTCGATTTCACCCATATGTTCTTCAGTTAATTTTGGTTTGAAATGAATATTGATCCGGTTCATGAACCCTGGTTCTGTTTGTTCATGGCGGAAGCTGAGCGTTTGTGTGTAACTGACATCGTTTTCCCATATGGTACGAAGAATACACGCAATCTCTTCACATTCTTTATCTACATCTTGTATACATGTGCGGACGAGCAATGTAAGCAGGCAGCCTGGATCCGTGCCTTTAATTTCAAGTATTTCATCCGCCAAATCCTTGAGTGAGGAATGTAACGTAAGATCGACGAGGACAGTCGGAAAGCCAACTTTTGAAAAACGAATGGTACACTCCCTAGCCATCATCGCTAAATCCAATTGATCACTACGATGTAAAATATGGACTGCTTGTTCCAAGTTGTCCAAGTCATACAGATGATTCTCAAATGCAACTTTTAAGTTTTCAAATACGGTTGGATCGTACATGTCATGGCCTCCTAATTTCTCGTATGTATAGGTTGAAACGATTTAGCCACTATAGATGTAAACTAGGAAAGGAAGGTATGTAAATGACAAATAAAGATGCGACGCTTGCGGAATTGAGCACCGATGATTTACATGCACTGAATCGCTTGGAAGATAAATTAGGTGTGACACTTATTGCGTATGAAAACGTTACATCACCAAAAATGAAGTAAGGATGAAGTGGCACTTTCTATTACAGAAAGTACCGCTTCATTAAGTGTAATGTAGTTTAAACACAAACCGTTGCTAATATTTTTTGAATATCATAAATAGCTTTATCTTTTCTAAACTGCTTTTCAATATGCGGAGTCAGTGAGCTTGATATCCAGATTTTCAATTCTGCATCCATATCAAATGTACCTGCAGTTTCTAGACTATAATGGGAGATGCTTTTAAATGGCACCGAATGGTATTCCACTTTCTTTCCTGTGATTCCTTGCTTATCAACTAGTATTAATCGCGTTTTCGTAAATACGATTAAATCGCGCACAAGCTTAAATGCCGCTTCTACTTCTTCACCTTCCGCCCAGATCAATTCTAGTTCTTTCTTCACTTCCTCCTTGTTTACGACTGAAGCATTCCCTAAGAGTCCATCAAACAATCCCATGTAGCTATTCCCCTTTTCGATAGTGTTTTGTCCTCAACGTTCCCACATAGTTAAAAATTCCTTCATACTTTATATTGTAAAATTTCCCCGACCCATACAAATATATGCTTCTTACATAGTTTACCATGTTGCAGTAAAATTGGATATAAAGAGTAAAAAGCTGGCCACGCTATGTAAACTAATGACATAGCGCAGCCAGCCGTTACTAGTTATATAATTTGATATCAAGCAGGCTTCTTTCTCAACACGCCGGCAATTAAGCCTGTAATGACCGAACCAATAATGATTGCGAATGCATACAGTAGAATCTTACTGATCCCACCTTCAACGAGTCCCATGACAAAGATTCCTCCGTGAGGTGCACGTAAAGCGATATCAAATGCCATCGTTAATGCACCTGCAGTCGCAGCCCCAACTACTGAAGCCGGAATAACTCGCAATGGATCAGCGGCGGCAAACGGAATGACACCTTCCGTTATGAAGCATGCCCCGAGCACATACGCCGTTTTCCCTGCTTCACGCTCAGTCTTTGTATAGCGATTTTTAAATAATGTAGTCGCGATCGCCATACCAAGCGGTGGCACCATTCCGCCAGCCATTACTGCCGCGATAAATTGGAAGTTCTGCGCGTCAAGCATGGCAATACCAAATGTGTATGCCGCTTTATTAACCGGACCACCCATATCGACAGCCATCATTCCTCCAATGACTAACCCTACCAAAATTTGATTCGTACCGCCCATCCCTTCAAGGAAAGCGGAAAATCCTGTGTATAGCTTGGCCAATTGTGGATTGATAAGCAACATAATTAATCCTGTCGCTGCAATACTAAAAACGGGATAAAATAGCACGGGTTTTAATCCCTCTAGTGAATTAGGTAAACGAGCAAATAGTTTCTTAACGAGTAAAGTAATATACCCTGCTAAAAATCCTGCAATGAGACCGCCTAAAAATCCTGATCCTCCACCCACTCCATCTACGCCTGAAACGGTGATGGCTATCAGACCCCCGATCATACCGGGAGCAAAACCAGGACGATCCGCAATGCTGGAAGCTATGAACCCGGCCAATACAGGAACCATAAGGAAGAATGCTTTTCCGCCACCAATAGTATTAAGCATAGCAGCAAAGGCATTGTATTCTGGACTGTCTGGATTGGAAGATTCGATTCCCCAGAAGAAAGAGAGCGCTATCAAAATTCCTCCACCGACGACAAATGGAAGCATATTTGATACACCGTTCATCAAATGCTTATAAAATCCACTCTTCTTGTCACTCGATGATGTATCTTCCTGACCTTTTTCTAGCTGATAAATCGGTGCATCTTTTTCAATCGCCCTGTCCAGTAATGTATCCGTTTCATAGATAGCATCTCCAACTTTCGTCTGGATCACATGTTTTCCAGCGAATCGTGCCATCTCCACTTTCGTATCTGCTGCCACAATAATGGCATCCGCTTCTGCTATTTCTGCATCGGTTAATCTATTCTTCACACCCGATGAACCGTTTGTTTCTACTTTTAATGAAAGGCCACGTTCTTTTGCTCTCTCATTCAATTTTTCAGCAGCCATATACGTATGCGCAATTCCAGTCGGACAAGCCGTAACCGCTAGCAAACGTACCGCTGATTTCTCTTCTTGCTTGGTTTGTACTTCTTCTGTTACCTCTTCATCTAACTCCGACTCTTTATCATTAACCGCTTGCAATACGTCCGCTGCTGTTTGTGCAGACAAGATTTTATCGCGAAATGAAGTATCCATCAAAAATGTTGCTAATCTAGACAGTGCATCTAAATGGTCGTCGTTCGCCCCTTCACTAGCTGCAATCATGAAAAACAAATGTGCCGGTTGGCTATCGAGCGAATCAAAGTCCACACCTTCTAAAGAACGGCCAAATGCGATAGCAGGCGACTGAACAGCAGCTGACTTCGCGTGTGGAATAGCGATTCCTTCACCAATACCCGTTGTGCTCTGACTTTCGCGATGCAGAATATCATTCGTGAACTGTTCTTTGTCACGTAACTTCCCTGCATCATATAACCGCTGAATCATTTCGGACAAAACCGTATCCTTCGATCTAGATTGTAAATGAAGGTTGATTGTATCCTCTGTCAATAACTGTGTGATTTTCATAGAATAGCACCTCTTCCTATAATTTCGTAATGATCACTTGACTCAATAACGACTCAACATCTTCCTTTTCACATAAATCCGACTGGAAAGCGGTGGCACTACCGCTAGCAACTCCATATCTAAAAGCATTTCCCGCATGTCCATCTTTGGAAAAGGATGCGATAAAACCTGATACTAATGAATCCCCCGCACCTACCGAATTGACAAGCTTACCTTTTGGTGCAGTGGCTGCCAATGTTTCATTAGGTGATACATAGAGCGCCCCTTCTTTGCCCATCGATATCACCACATGTTGAACACCTTCACTTACTAGTTTTTTGGCATAACCAACTGCTTCTTGTTTACTATGAATGGGCTTACCAACCAATTCTCCAAGTTCCTGTTCATTCGGCTTGATCAAGAATGGCTTAGTTACTTCCATGATCTGTTTCAAAGCAGGTCCTGATGTATCCACTACAAGCTTCACTTTATTTTTTTCACAAAGTGCGGCAAGTTCAGATAAGAATGACGAAGGTAGAGACTCTGGTATTCTTCCTGCAATCACTAACCAGTCATTTTCAGTTAGTCGTCCAATTCGCTCAAGAAGATCTTGAATATTTTTTTCATTTAAACTCGGCCCAGGCCCATTTAACTCCGTTTCATCAGTGGATTTGATTTTCACATTGATTCGGGTAATATCTGCGGTGCGAATAAAATCAGTTTTTATACCTTCTTTTTGTAAAAAGTCCTCAATATAGTCGCCTGTGAAGCCTCCAATGAAACCGCATGCTACCGTATCTACACCTAGTCTGTGAACTACCCGTGATACGTTAATACCTTTTCCACCTGGATAGTAATACACTTCATTTGTACGATTCAGTTCTCCACGCTCAAAATTAGATAAGTAAGCAGTATAGTCTACTGTCGGCATGAATGTACATGTGAAAATCATTTCTGTACCACCTTTACTAACGTTTTTTCTTCCAGTTCATTTAGAATATCGTCTGGTATTTCGTCAATAAGCAACACTGCTTCTTCTATAGATAAAAATTTAATAAAACTGTTTCTATTCACTTTGGAATGATCCGCCACTATATAAGTAGTTCTTGATTGCTCTGCTGCCAAACTTTTCACAGTGACCTCATCAGGATCTGGCGTCGAATATCCGTGAACAGGATCAACCCCATTCGTACCCAAAAAACATTTATTGAAATGATATTGTTTCAACGAGTTCCTAGCTTGTTGCCCAACGAGCGCACCTGTCGTAGCTTTGACATGGCCTCCAATTAAATAAGTGGAAATGCCATAATCCGTTAGGGATTCCACATGTGTCAGCCCATTTGTTACCACCGTTATATTACGATCTTTTAGAAAAGGTATCATGTGAAACGTAGTTGTCCCCGCATCAAGATAAATGAAATCCCCTTCTTTGACTAGACTAGCTGCCAAGGATGCCACTTTTACTTTTTCTGAGAAATATTTTTCCGACTTGGCTGAGATGCTTAGCTCTTGCATATCTCGATCTGGCATTGTGGCCCCACCATGAATACGTTGAAGTTTATTGAGCGTTTCGAGTTCAGTTAAATCTCTTCGAATGGTAGATTCAGATGCGCCGGTTGCCTCTACTAATTCCGTAATCTTCACCGTTTTATAAGTAGCCAATTTTTTTAAGATTAATTCATATCGTTCATTTGTCAGCATGCGCAACCCACCTTTTCTATCAATAACAACATATTACTTGAATTTTTCAATAAAATCTATCATAATCATTCATAAGCAGTCAAAAACATTCAAAACAATTCATAGGAGGTTATCGTAATGATAAAAAAACAATTCGTATTCAGCAATGGTGAAGGGCTTCACGCACGTCCAGCTGCCCAATTGGTCGCTGCCGCTACTCCTTTCAAATCAGAACTTTCACTTGAATATAAAGAAAAGAAGGTAAATCTAAAATCTATTCTTGGAGTGATGTCACTTGGTGTCGCTGCAGGATCTACCATTACGTTAATTGCAGATGGTGATGATGAAAAAGAAGCAATGAATAAGTTGGAGGAATTATTACGTTCTGAAGGCGCAGAAGACTAATGGAAAATATCCTTCAGGGCATAGCAGCCTCCAATGGTATTTCTATCGCCAAGGCCTTTCGTCTAGAAAATGCTGAGTTGACTGTACTGAAGGAATCCATTTCAGACGTGTCAGCGGAGATAAATCGTCTACAAATGGCACTTTCCCATTCCCGATCAGAATTGACGACTATTCAGAAACAGACACAGGAAAAGTTCAGTGATCAGGAAGCAGCTATTTTCAGTGCACATTTACTCGTTCTCGACGATCCAGAATTACACGCTGCTATTACAGATATGATTCAAACGCAACACGTGAACGCCGAATATGCAGTACAAGAAGCGGCAAACTTATACGTGTCCATTTTCGAAGCGATGGACGATCCATATATGAGAGAACGTGCCGCTGATATTCGGGATGTGACGAAACGAATCCTTTCCCATTTGCTTGGCGTAAGCATTCAAACACCCGAAGATATTACACAAGAGGTCGTTATCATTGCGGAAGACTTGACGCCTTCTCATACTGTTCAACTGAACCCTGAACTCATTAAAGGATTTGTGACGGATATTGGGGGGCCTACTTCTCACTCTGCAATTTTAGCGAGAACATTGGAGATTCCAGCCGTTGTCGGAAGTAAAACGGCAATGGCCACGATTCAAAACGGCGAACTTATTATTGTTGATGGAGAAGCCGGGAAAATTATTGTGAACCCTGACGCAGAAACTTTAGTCGCTTATCAAAAAAAGCAACAAGCATTTGCTAAGCAAAAGGCAGAATGGCAATTGCTTGCGCATGAACCTACTATCACGCTTGATGGTCATCGCGTTGAATTAGCAGGAAATATTGGAACTCCTGACGATGTTGAAAGTGTCTTAAAAAACGGCGGGGAAACCATTGGTTTATTTCGCACGGAGTTTCTTTACATGGAAAAAGAACAATTTCCGACCGAAGATGAACAGTTCGAAGCTTATAAAAGTGTGTTAAAACAAATGAACGGAAGCGCTACCGTTGTTCGAACTCTGGACATTGGTGGAGATAAAGAATTATCTTATTTACAAATACCGCATGAAGCTAATCCATTCTTAGGTTTACGAGCAATTCGCCTATGTCTCGATAATGAAGAGATGTTCAGAACACAGTTACGGGCGTTATTGCGTGCTAGTATACATGGAAACTTGCGGATCATGTTTCCCATGATCACAACGATTGAAGAATTCAGACAAGCAAAAGAAATATTCTTAGACGTCAAACAACAACTCATCAGTGAAAAAGTCGAGGTAAACGAAACGATTCAACTTGGTATTATGGTTGAAACACCGGCTGTGGCTATATTGGCTGATGTCTTTGCCAAGGAAGTAGATTTCTTCTCAATTGGTTCAAATGATTTAATTCAGTATACGATGGCCGCTGATCGGATGAATGAAAACGTATCTTACCTTTACCAACCATATAATCCGTCAATTTTGCGCTTTATTAAATTGATTATTGACGCGGCTCATAAAGAAGGTAAAGCAGTAGGCATGTGTGGAGAAATGGCACGTGACGAAACGGCAATTCCTATATTGCTCGGGATGGGATTAGATGAATTTTCCATGAGTGCATCTTCAATCCTTCGTGCACGTTCACAAATTCAGAACCTGTCCAAGACCGCTTTGGAAAGTCAAATAGATCATATTCTTTCCCTATCTACCGCGGACGAGGTCTTACAATTCATCAAGAGTTTAAATGACTAATACTACGTAAAGGAGCACTCTTCGAATCATGTAGATTCAAAGAGTGCTTTTTAATTTTTTCAACGTCATTTCGTTATGTATAACATGCGAACTTGCCTCCTGCTTTGTACCCTTCGCCATTTACATATTATAAAAAAGTAAGTGTCTGGATGGTTGATTGAAGTACATCCACTATTTATTTTTAAAAATGAATCACTAGACTCTATAACTTTCTTAGGTTGTTACATTACCTCCCAAGTGCCAGATATTCATATACTACAAAGAACAGTGGGAGGTGAATGCTTTGAGAAAGCCAGTTAATTGTAAATGTGATAAGAAGAATTACTGTCAGAATCACTGTAAAAAATACTGCACCCGTTGTAGAAAAGACTTATGCTGTCCGTGCTTTATGATTCGTTTAGGCGGTCTGCAAAACGGTCTTAACTTTCGTTTGCGCCAAATGGTTTGTTGTGAAGCAGAGTTCCAGTTAAACAATGATGAAATCGTTAAGGGTACTATCGTTTTTGTTGGCTCCAATTTTGTCGAGATATTCGTAAATGGGAAAGCGGAAGATTTGCCTACAGACTCTAATCGTACTGATGAGTTAAAAGGAATGAAAAGAGGACATCCTATCGGGGAAACATTGCTATTTCCAATCGACAAAATTTCATCTGTAAAGACACTAGGGGGTTGCCCTTCTAAAAACCCTACCAAGTAATATAAAAAATCAAACAACCAGTCCCCGAGTTTACAGGGACTGATTGTTTATTTACTAATTAGGATATGACCAATATTTCGGATTGAAATGATCCTTGTTTCATTAGCCAACTTCAATACAATCGACTCTTTATTCAAATTCACAAGTACACCTTCGATCAGTAATGTACCTACCCTAACTTTTATCGTCTGCCCTTCAAACAACAGCAAATAGACCGCTAATGGAATTTTGAAGAATCGCTGAATAAGTTCTGGAGAAGAGGCAACGACTTTTCCAAACTGAAATGTTAGCTTCCTACGTAAATGTGGGTCGATATTCTTTAAATTGGCCTTTGGCAATTGTTCAGAATAGTAGCCCGAGGCTTTGACCGATTCAATCTGCTCGTATGGTACGATGATTTTATAATCTTCTCGGCTTAGTAGGATGAAATCATATGCCGCCCTCATCACTACTCCGGAAATGGTTTCATTTAAAGGATTTATTATTTCTACTTCTAGACCAATCAGCCCGTCAAAAGCCCGTTGAAACGTTTCTTGAATGGACCGGTTATCGTCAAGTGCTAAATCCAGTAATAACCGATTGGTTTCTGCAATTTTCTCGTCTACTTCCTCACGTTTTTCAAGAGGAAGACAGCTTTCTGGAGATGGCAATTCTGGACTTCCTGCCCGTCTAGGACAGCATTTTTTTGGTATAAAGAAGTCCGGTTTTTGCATTTGTTTTTTCTGCCGTTTTTTCTTTATTCTTTTGTTCCCCATTTTTACACCTCCCGTTTTTCAACAGACTAGTTATCTAGTTTTGGGAGATGCGTTTTAAGCTCTTTGAACACTCTCATAATCCCCCACATCCCTTGCTCGATATCCCAGCGAATGTTTCCTGACCGATACATGAAGTCTCCGTAGAATCCGCTATAAGCTCCTGCACCGCCAAGCAACTCTAAATTTCTTTTAGCTCCCGCAACATTAAATCCGACATATGATTCTGTTCGTGAATGAATATTTTTCGAATCAAATTTCCAACGGTGACCGTGGAGGTGGAATGTATGAGTTCTTCGTCTTTCAGCGGTTGTAACTAATCGAATAGTGACTGGATCCCCCACATAGCTTTCAAATATAGGGGTAGAAGGATCACCAAAAACGTCAGAGCTGAATAGATCATGGATTTTTGCATGCTGCCGATAACGATTGATCAGGCGCTCGCTTCGGTAGTTAAAGCCGCGTGATCCCTGATCATACGTATCGAGCAAATCTCCGTCTATCTCTGGCGGAGCAAGCAAAATACCGTCCACAGGATCAAAAATGACTTGGTTATTTTTATCTAGCAGCCTTACACCGTCATGCATCACAATTACGAACTCCCTTGTATCTGGTAAGTACGGATTCCGCAGGATTACATTCGCTCCTGTTGACACTGGCTGCAATGTATATGGATCCAAATATTCCGTTCCCCTAGGCTCAGCAATAAACGCTCCGAACGCGCCTTGCGAACGGTGATTGCGAATATCTGCCATATCCCACATGCCACACACACCAACAGCGGAATCGACATACCAACGATATGTTCTAGATTCACCCGGACCAACAGTTTGATCTCCATTAAATCCTACCGTCTCTCCGGCAGATGTCTTCACATCATAATCAAGTAATTGGGCATGAAGGGAAATACGTAGAGATGGAGGATAAAATGCTTGCTCCTTCACAATCGGATATGGAGAGATTCCGTCTTTGAACGGGAACAGCTCTGATTTCAGATAGCTAGTTAACGTAACATCGACTGTATCCCCAACGTTGCCACGTAAAATGAGAGGTACCGGTTCCATTTTACCTTCCCGTATCGCTTCCATATTCTCACGCAATGCAAAAATAATGCCATTCGGATCATGATCACCGAACAAGTTATACTGGATCGAGGTTTGAAAAGCTACAACATCGTATTTTCGCAGAGGCCCTTCCACAATCTCAATAGTTGGATCTGCTGCTGATGGTGGTTTGATCCCTATACATTCCGGCACAGGTTTTGAACGCTCTTTCGGTTCGGGCCGATCTGGAAGTTTGATTAGTTCAGGAACTTTTTCATCGTATGCCCGGATCAGACCCCATAACCCATTCCATAAATCCTCTTCTGTTTCAAAAGTCCATAAATAATCACCCGATCGCGGCACATTCATCTCCATAGTAAATGATTCGGATATGCCGAGATGCTGCTGGTTTTCCAATCGGGAATTCAGATCCCCACGCTCTTGTAGCCAACGTAGACCATGTACATTAAAGCTATGGGATTCCTCCTGTGCCCCTTGCAGCAGACGGATCCGAATGGAATCTCCCTCATAAGCTTTAAATATCGGGGTAATTGGGTCTCCCTTTACATATGAGCTGAAACTATAAGCGGGATCGCAGTCTTTGCCTAAACGGAATTGCAGTGGCTCATTTTTATAGTTCACTCCAAACAATCCTGGATCATCCGGAGAGCCCGGGAATGGCGGAGGTGCTAATGGTTTACCGTCTTTATTAAATAAGTGTGTGAAGTCCTGTGCAAATATTACAAAATCCCTGTAATCAGGAATCAGCGGATTGACACAAGTGACTTCTGTTCCTTGATCTACTTCTTCGCCAGTCGACGAATCAAGATATTTAGAAAAACGCGGATGAACAACCCCTGTTCCAAAGACACCATGCTGCTGGTGGGCACCGGGGAATAAATGATCATGGAAGAACCAGGCTTTAAGCTCTGTATCGGCATAATAAGAATATCGGATGGTCTCACCTGATAAAACAGAAGAATCATAGTTCCAGCCTACATTCGCTCCATCATTAACGAGCACGTCAAACTTTACAAAGTGGATATGCATACCGGCCTCATAAGTTCGCGTGACAAGCTGGAAGGCATCACCATCCAAGATATGCGGCAGCCGGTTCGTGAAATTAATTTGATAGCGCGTATGACTGGAGTCATGAATGACTAGCGGTTCCGGTGCTTTCTTTCCAGAACAGATATCCTCCAAATCTTCGTCAAGTACGAATATCCGCCCAGTTGGGTCATGCCAACCTTCACGATTATAAATTAGAGGAATCTCGATCAGTGAGATATTGAACTCTTTAATAGGCGCACCTTCAGGACACGGGTCAGTAAAAACAGCACCCGGTCGGGGATTTTCGATTGCTGCGTTCTTCTCCAGTTCAGTCAGCCCTCTACCCCCGACAATCCCCATTGGAGGACGAGGTGCTTTCATACCGACTTTTCCTGGAATAAAATTTGGGAACCCAGGTTTCATCTTGGTTGGTTTAGGCGGCGCTGGTCTGTCTGGAAGGGGCTTAAGAGACCTGATTGGCACTCCGTTCGGATAGCACTGACTGCCATCTTGAAGGGTGTTGAAGACTCGGTTCATCCCCCACATCCCTGCAACAAAATGCGGATAAAGATGACAGTGGATTACTGCGTCACCGAAAGAACCTTGCAAGCTACCAAGACCGTAAAGAGGCTGGATTGTATAATGGCTCTGTGGACTAATGGCTTGCGCGTCCAAAATTTCTGACGCCAAATCACTTGGATCGCTGAACCATTGGTGAACGTGATAATGGAATACATGTGTTTCCTTTACTCCGCCATGGAAAAGTCGGATTTTTGCAGGGTCACCGACATACCCTCGCAAAATCGGAGTCGACGGGTCTCCGAACACCCATGAATCATGGTGTACTTCCTCACCTTCGCAGTTCGGACAGACAACCCCTTCCGCAACTAATTGTTCACGTCTATTTTCCGGTTCATAACGGTAATTAGCGCCGTGGAATGATTCTTCCTCTTGATTGGAGAAATGATTAATTGGCCTGTTACCTGTTAAATCATTCACTTCCATTTCATCTGTAAACATCCACACATACTCTCGAAAGGAAGGTAGTAGAGGATGATGGACATCTGCATATTGGCCACTGTTCATCGGCTTGCCTGTTTCTGGATTAGTCCACCAGGAGAAACGGCTTTGTACACATAAGCCGCCAACCAAACCATTTGAGTTGGAACCGTTCTGATCACTTGAGACATTTCCAAGGTCTGAGAAGAAATAGTTTCCTTCTTTCATTAAGTGCAGCTTATATAGAATTTTTTCACATGGAGCTATAGTTGTATCTTTATTGAAGCCAACATTTGCTCCGTCCGATTGGCAAACATCGTATTCTGCTTCCTGAAAATGCATACCCGCATGGAAAGGAAGTTTGTTTTCGAAGAGAATTTCCACGGTATCTCCTTCATTCGCCCGGATAAAGAGCGGCTGAACGAGATCAACAGGCATGAAAGGATTTTTCTTTACGAGCCGCTTCACTTTTTCTTCATTTTCCTTGAGCACATACATCATACCATTCGGATTGTGGTCACCAAACGTGTTTAAGACAATCCGTATGGGGATGGCTACTACATGGTAGCGTCTCCTCACTCACTTCACCTCATTTTCTACTCTTTTAATTCAGGGATTTTAATTCCTGTTTCTGTTTCGATATAGAAGACTTCAATTGAGTCGATATGCACAAACCATGTTTTTCCTTCCAATGCAGGGATAGACGTTATTTGAACTTTTATTTCCACAAAATCATTTACCACACTAATAATTTCTCCTATAAACATAAACGGAAACGCTTCAGTCAGAATTAAAACTTTCTGGCTTATGTTCTGACTAAAGTGAGTACTAATCCCTTCTTTACGAATTATATTAATCGGCTGACATTCAGTTGGTTGTGTCATGTATCCATCTCCTTTTTAAGTTAACGGAAAGACTAAATCACAAGGCACTTCTGTCGAGAATGAAACAATTTTCTCCAGGGGGATACTGATCGGTGTCGGAAACTTATAAAAAGGGGCATTCACCATTTTGACAGTAACAGGCGTTAAGGTAAGATGCCCTGCCCCCACTTCCGAAACAGTACCGCAAAAAACCGGTCTGAATACTTGACCTAATAGATTTAGCTGCATCGCGTGAGTGATAATGAGTACTTCTGTATTTAATAAACCCGAGAAATCCTGGGATTGAATACACTTTTTATTTTTCATTGTCCATTCCTCCTTTTACCTTTTTATCTAATGAACGGATCAGCATCCACATCTCTTTTTTCAAAAATGAAAATAGGGAAAGAGTAGATGCAAAGCGAATCTTATCTAAAGGAATTTTGCGCACTACGCCAAAGCTCATGAGCTCCAAATCGCTCTTTGTCGTATTCACGATCTTTCCGCTGACCGTTTCTTCGTGTAAGACGACTTCCACTCTTGTTCCTTTCCATGAAAGAAGGTTGGTCCGAAAAGACTCCTCGAAAAATTGTTGGACGAGTGCTTCCCTATTGTTGACGGTCTCGCCAAATCGGAGTGTAAGCCTTTTTTGCAATTGATTATCATATAAATGATGCTGATGCGTATTCGAATAAGAGGGAAAACCAAAGGGGATATTTGCTGTTTCAATATATGTGTAGGGGATCCAAATTCGTTTCTGTAGATTCGTTAGCATAATAAAATCTCTGCCGATTGCCGCGACTTTACCTTCTGTTTCCAAACAGCTGTCAATCTCCCCGGATGATGAAATGACTACTTGCTGATTTCGTTTGCTTTTGAAGAACTTTTTGAGTGTCAATGACTTCCTGAGAGGTTCATGAATTCCGGCTATCTTAAATAAGTTTTTCTGACCGATATAATCTGTCAACACTCTCGTTTGTTCATCCGGTCCATTACTCGTTGGTGAGGAAAATTCAGGATTTCTACTTGATTTCTTTATAAAGTTCGCCTCCCTATCCCCAATTCAAAAGTACTGCTATAACTATTTGATTAGTTGTTGTAGATGATTAGCGATTTCTTCGATTGCTACTTTATTTTTCCGTGTTGCCATATTATGTTGTGCTCGTATCGAATCTTTATCGTCGACAATATACATAGAAGTTGAATGGGTAACGAATCCATCTTCATTTTTGTCGTAATAGAAATTCAGATAGTTTGAAAACGCTTTAGTCGATTCTTCTGTACCCCTAAAAAACAACCAGTTAGGGTCTTCAATATTAAATAGTTTTTTATATTGCACTATTTTATCTTCCGTATCATATTCAGGATCCACGGTGATAGCTATGATGAAATACTTATCCTGAGAGATTCCCCTATCTTCCATTACCTCCTGCAAAGCTGTTAGATCCCACATAGTAGTGGGACAAACATCGGGACACTTTGTGAAGAAAAATGTGACAAGCTTCGGTTTCCCCTGGAAGTTTGTCTTGTTCTCGCCCACCTCTGTAAAAGGCCATTCAGGTACTTTTCCAATTTGGGGTAGTTCCACCGCTTTCGACCACATCGCATATAAAATCCAAAAAACGATAGGTAGCATTAACAGGATGATCGATTTTTTCACTATTTTTCTCCTCTCATGCCCAAACTATCTTCACCCTCTCATCGAATAGCGGATGAAGAAACAAACCAACGAATGGGAAAAGGCAATAAATATAGTTAGGATAAAAAGATTACTCTCAATCAATGAATTAGATTCAAGGGGGATATTGCAAAGCGCGGGATTTTTCAACACTGCACCGGGCATCATGCCCATTACTCCCCCAATCGCGCCGTTATAAAGACCATTTAATGAAGCAGGTGCTTTAATAAGTGAACCGAATCGCCAACCTATACACACGCCAAGAATTATTGGCAATAAATACGTAGCCATTTGAATATCTGGCAACAATAATTCTAAGTACAATGCTGTGGCAAAAGAAGAGATGGACGCAATCGCCATACAAATTGTTTTTGTGAATCGGTCGTCAAACAACAATCCTTTCTTCTTTACTATTCGATAGTTGACTAGTATTTCACCAACACACCACATGAACAGCAAGAGTAGAAGTAGCATAACCCCCTTCACGCCCTTTTAATAGAAATGAATAAAATACCTAAGCAACCGATGAAGAACGCATGTAGAAACCAGATAAATAGCATTTGCATCTCTATAACAGTGCCAATCATCGGCGCCATTAGCCCGACAATCAGACCATTCGTCAAACCAGTCACAAACGTCTGATAATCAATCAGCATGCCAAACCAAGCTCCTACTACTCCTCCAATAATCGCCGAGAGTAATGTAATATACGTAAAGTGAAACGGCAAATGTGTGATAAGCATGATCCCAAACAACAAAGCAGCCATCCCGCCCATAACCATGCTCATATTCATACCTAAATGGAAACCTACCAATTTCCTCACTTTTCTAATGTACATATAAAAGCCAGTGATTAGACAGATGTCTGCATACAATAAAAATAGCAAGATAGACTGCTCCATAGGTCACCTCGAAATAGCATATGGAAGAAGAGACAAAATAGTAACCTATTTATCCAATATTTCACCAGATATAAAGTAAAATTTATACTGCATACTATCCCTTCTCCCACATATTTAAGTACTCTCCAGTTCTGTTATCTAGTACACAATAAGTGAAGATTTCACTGCCGTTTAGTCATCACACAAATATCATGCGAACTCGCCTCTCGTTTGGTACACTTAGATATGTAGTAATTTTAATAAGGGAAGTGTTTTAATGGTTGGACGTAATGACCCGTGCCCATGTGGCAGTGGTAAGAAATATAAAAAGTGCTGTGAACGAAAAGATGCGGTGACAGTTGAAGATTTGTTGACAGATGAAATGGAGCACTTATTGCAAACATTTTATGATATTCATCCTCAGCGACCAGATATACCGGCGTTCGTGGAATTTGCCAATACGTGGAAATCTTCATTAAATAGTTATTTACCACAAGAAATGATTGAAACGATAGCGCTTGACGAATTCTTCTTCCATAAACGAAGAGATATTTGGGATGACTATGTAGCAAAGCAGAAGAAAAAACACGTTCGCCCATCTATTCTAGAATTACTGGATAGATGGTCAGAGCCACGTGTATTTATCGGTGAGGTAACTGCTGTCGGGGATACATATTTAACAGCTACAAGTATTCTTGGTGACGAAACGATTGAATTGTGGAAAGAAAGCGATAAGCCTGTTCCCGTTGGTGTGCACTTCTATTGCTTCATACTTTCCGATGGTACATCTGAAGGTAATTATTTAGCAGTCTCCAGTTTAATTTTCTTCCCGACGGATCATTCGGAAGCAATCAAACAGTTTGCTAAAACACTTGCGGATACAGAAAATTCTTCACTAAAGGAATCCATCATGAAGTTCTGGATTGCGCTTGGTGAAAGCGGCTATACCGGAGATGAGTTTACTGAATTTGAAGCAGGCGTTATAGAGGCGGCTGATGAGTTTTTACTGCAACATGACCGAGAATCGAAGGCTTTGCTTGAAGTGCTCGAAGACTTTTTAGTAGATGAGCAGCCAAAAGCACGAAAGAAATTAGCAATTGCGGCGGGCGCAATCCGTTATGGACAAGACAATAATTATTTTGAACCACTCGATATGACACTAAAAGAAATCGCGGAAGCATTCGATGTTTCTACTTCTTCGATGAGTAAATACGCGAAGGATTTGGCGGAATATGCTAGCGATAAAAATTAATTAATATAAGTAGTTACGAACATGGGAATATCACATTCCCATCTATTAGATGCAGATGAAAAAACCACGTATGGCTCATAGTTGAGTCCATACGTGGTTTTTATTTTCCGAAGCCTTGGAAATGTTCATCAATAGCTTCTTGGAATGTTTTCGATGCTACTGCTTTTTTAATCGCAAATGCAAAATCCTTCTCACGATCTTCTTCTCTAACTGCAACAATATATTGCAACTCTTCATCAAGCTGTTCGTGCGCCAGAGCATCGTCCAATTCCATTTCATTGACCATAATATAATTGTCTGGAATAATTGCCAAATCACCGCTTGCCATAGATGGAATCAGCTGAGCAATCAAGATGGGCTGGATGTTTAGGTTTTTCGGATTACTCTCAATTTGTTTTTCTGTAACCGCATAAGTTGGTGCTTTGGGATCTATTGAAATTAATCCCTGCTGTTCAAGGAAACGTAGGGCTCTTGCCGTGCCTAGTTCATCATTTGGAATAGTAATCCATGAACCATTTGGAATATCGTCCATTGATGTCAACGAGTTGGAGTACAAGCCAAGACCCACACTCGGAACTTCCGTTAAAGCCACTATCGGCAAATCATATAGTTCGTTAAACCGCTGAAGATTGATTTGTTGTTGGTTGATGTTGGCGTCTATTTCGCCATCAGCCAACGCTTTATTTGGTTCGATTAAATCTACGTACGATTCGATTTCAACTGTGTAACCTAGCTCTTCAAGTGCCGGTTTTAATGCCTGATCGATGACTTTTGCATAAATTCCTGCCGTCGTGCCTATTTTTATTGTTTCATTGCTACCGGTTGGACTGCATGCCGTCAATAGCAACCCAAAGATCGTCAGTAGACCGAGTACTTTCATTTTCATCTTCAAATCGTTCCTTTCAAAAAACTGCTATCTTCATCATATTCGCTGTAATTTTTACTGTCAAACCAAATCCTACAATAAAAAAGATGTGCAACAATGTACACATCTTTTTGCTCGCTATGTAATTTTACCAGACTGCCGGTTTTTGTACCATCAGCCAAAGCATCACCATCAGCAGTCCAATATAGATCCAGGCAGTGCGTTGCAACTTATTGACCACTGCTTCCCTATCATTGCTTGGTTCATGGAATCTTTTCAATACAGAGGAGAAACCAGTTGCCAAGAAGAATCCGGACAGCAACATGACGCCTATTGTGAGAATAACCCACGAGGTGTTCCATGGCCATGGACCAAATAAAATTAATAAGATACCGGTCACAACAAGCACATGGCCTGAGTGCATAACGAGTCGTATAATGACCCGGATAAACGCAAGATAGATGTCTTCCGCTTCTGCTTTAGCAGTACGTAGCCGACGTATTAATGGCAGTAGGAGAAATAATGGGCCTACTGAAATTACAGCCGATACTACGTGCGCATAGACAATCGCTCCGTAATAATAGTTCATTTAAGAGATTATTTCTGAGCTGGGCTATATTCGTGCACCCAAACTTTCATTTTAGGAAGCCAAGGCATTTTGTCGTGGATGGACAACATCGCCTGTTTATATTCTTCAACTGTTTCATGACCTTCAGATTTGGCATCTTCATCTGTTAGTTCACCGAGTGTTTGTTCATACAATTTCTCAATTTTGTACTCTTTGCCTTCTAACGTCATAATTTCGCCCGGATATGCATACACACCATTACGTCTAGTCGCCCACTTTTCACCGTTGAGTACTTTTTGTACATCTTCTGGAATTGTTACAAGTCTTTCGATAGAACATGTTTTCTCTGGATAGTTTGTCATACTAACACTCCTCTTTGTTGGTTAATCTTTCACGTATACTAGTGTAACCCTTTTCATCAATGAATTACAGCTTTTACTTCCCAATAAAATACCCTCCCCACCGGAGTGACGAGGGATGATATTTATTTTACTTCTACAGTATGTTCTTCGTGCTCGTGTATCTCTTCATTTTCAATGTGGATAATCACTTGATAGCTGCCCGCTTTAGGAAATTGATAGTTGGCTGTATATTCACCCGGTTTCGCTTCATCCGCATCTACCCATGTGGTTTCTTTATCTGCCGAGATGATTTCATAGCGGACTTGTGCCTTTAATGTTTCACCGTCAAGCTGTGCATGTGTCATCAACACTGTATCTGTCGCTACTTTTGCTGACTCAGGTTGCATGAAATGAAGAGATAATCCTTCCACTCCATCGCCATGTTCATGATGTTGATCGTCTTGTGCACTTTCATGTTCATCCGATTGATGACTCGCATCTCCGATTTGGATTTGCTTTTTTGGCATGACATGCATCCCCCGCGCAGTAACATGAACCTGTACGTGATACATACCATCTGTCTCAAATGTATTTTCTGCTGAATAAATACCGTCTTTATCATGGGTTGATTCTACGTGAATACTGTCTTCTTTCTTGCCTTCTTCCCAGATTTCATACTCCACTTCTGATGCATCATCTACATTTTCTTCACCTTGTGTCACGTGTGTAGTAATGAATACCGGTTCATTGACATTTCCTTGTTCAGGTACTGTAAGTTCTACTTCAATTGGTTCAGGTAAAACAGCTTCCGTCGGTACCTCTTCATCTTGACCACAACCAGCGAGAATACCAATCATTGCCGTACTCATGACAAACATTCCAAAACGTTTCATCTTTTCATTCTCCTATCTATTCGTTTAGCTGTTATGATTATAAAATATGATTACGAAATTTCAATGAAGTTTCGACAACTTTTTGAAACTTCATGTGGATTTCACATGTTTTCCGGAAAATTAGCGTGCAGAGATTTTATGAAATGAGGCGTATTGAATTGGGTTACCAATTATTGATCATTGATGATGAACCGCAAATGCGGGATTTAATTCGTGTCATTCTCGAAGATGCGGGATATACCGTAATAGAAGCCAGTGACGGTTTGCAGGCTTTGTCGGCCGTTAAGCAACATACTATAGATTTATGCATAGTCGATGTGATGATGCCTTATATGGATGGGTTCACATTTGCAGAGGAGATGAAACGCACTTCTTCGATTCCTTTGATTTTCCTATCTGCACGAGGCGAAGAATGGGATAAAGTACAAGGGTTGAAGCTTGGTGGTGATGATTATATCGTCAAGCCCTTCTTACCAGGAGAACTTGTGGCGCGGATCGAAGCGGTCTTACGCAGAACATACCGCCACAATCCCGCTCCACTCGTATTACACGCAGGTCCACTTACCATTAATGAGGACTCGTATACCGCACAGCTTAACGGAAAACCTTTAAGTCTAACTTTGAAGGAATTTGGCTTGCTATTGTTGCTAGTCAAACATAAAGGGCGCGCATACTCCCGTGAACAATTACTTGAATTGGTCTGGGGCGATGATCACCAGAGCAGTGAGCGTACAATCGATACACATATCAAAACACTACGTCTAAAATTAGGGGACGCAGGTAAAATGATTGAAACGGTATGGGGAATCGGCTACAAACTAGAGGATCCTGAATGAATAATTTGAATCTGAGCAAAAAGATGTTGATTGTATTTTTGGGCAGCATCACCTGTACCATCTTATTTTCATTCTTCTTCATTCATTACTTGTATACAGATTTATATAAAGAACAAATTAAAGAGTCCATCATATATCAAGGAAATCGAACAGCTTCTCACTATCATTACGGCGAGCTAAGTGATTCGATCATTGAAAAGATTCAATGGTATAACATTGTCTCGGAGTATGAAATCATCGTTGTAGACCGTCTGGATGATTTAACGTCCCATTTCCCTTATCGGATCAATTATCAATCACTGATCAATGAAAACGACGAGAAGATACTAGAAACGGGTAAGCCTGTTATGAAAGAAGGCTATGTGGATGAACTAAAACGGGAAATCTTCGGTGGGATCTTCCCTATTAAAGGTGAAAATGGACTGATCGGTTTTATTTATATTTATGTTCCGCTCGCCGCGATCCAAGATGTGTTCCATGATAGTCTTCCGCTCATGGTACTTGTAGGCAGTATTTTCTTCTTTATTCTATTTTTGATTTTGCAACGTGTATGGCGTTCGTTGTTCGAGCCACTGCAAACATTGCAGATCTATTCGGAAGAAGTGTCTAAAGGCGATTATTCGAATCGACTCAATATGTTACGGACAGATGAAATAGGTAAGCTTTCGACTGCATTTGATTCAATGAGTCGTTCTCTTGAAGAACAAGATCAGCGCAAGAAAGACTTCACGTCAAATATTGTACATGAGCTCAGGACACCTTTGACGTATATTAGCGGTTATGCGCAACTTTCACGCGATAAAATCGATTCGTCTTCTGATGATGTAAAACAATACTTATCGACCATCGAGAAAGAAACTGAACGCCTGAAAAAGCTCATACATGATTTAGTCGAGCTAAATCATTTAGAGCAGGATGTTTATTCATTAGTAAACGAACCAATTGCGATTGCGCAATTACTGTTAGATACATTGGAATTATTCGTAATCCGGTTAGAGGAAAAAGATATTCAGTTGCGCATATCAATTGATGAGGAATTGATTTTAGAAGGAGATCCAAAACGATTGCAACAAGTTTTTTATAATACGATTGATAATGCGGTAAAATACGCCGCGCAATCCATTGCTATTCACCTTACGGCCAGTAAACACGGTGTACAATACCACATCGCGAATGACGGCGTGACAATCGGAGATGAGGACATAGATCATATCGGAGAACGTTTTTTCCGTACCGATAAAGCACGAACTCGCACGACAGGCGGTACTGGACTTGGCCTGTCGATCGTCAAAGAAATTGTAAGGTTACACGAAGGAACATTCACGATTTCCAATGAAACAACAGAAACTATTGTGGTGATCGAATTGCCTGAGCAAATGCGAAAGGAGTGAAAGCAGTTGAAACGTTTGATTCCTTTTATGTTGATCCTCATAGTATTCGTCAGTGGTTGCAGTGAACCACTTGAGCGTGGGAAACAAGTTCGTGAATTCACCTTTACGGATCAACATAATCAACCATTTAATTCTAAATATCTATCTGGTTCGCCCTGGATTGCAGACTTCATCTTCACGAATTGTACAACAGTATGTCCGACATTAACGAGTGAGATGGCAGATCTACAAGCTGAATTGAAAGATCGGGACATCGAAATGAACTTCATTTCGTTTTCTGTCGACCCTAATACCGATACACCTGCAGTATTGAAAGACTATATCGCAAACTTCACGGATGATGAATCCAACTGGCATTTGCTGACAGGCTACACACAACTAGAATTTGAAGCATTTGCACGTGAAGAGTTCCAGACTTTTGTGCTGAAACATGAATCTTCCACTCAAGTTGTCCATGGCACAAATTTTTATCTAATGGATTCAGAAGGCTATATGATGAAGGAATATAATTTCTCAAATGAATCTTATAAAGAAGAATTATTGGCTGATTTAAAACGCATGAAATAATAGTCGGAGGGCGTGACGTATTTCTTCGAATCCGCTATACTAGGATAGGAAAGCAGGTGTACGTGTTGGATCCTCGTTATTGGAAAGCCGGTTTTTTTACTGCATTGATTTCATTTGTTCTACTCATTTTAGGCGTACGGACAGTACTTGGACATGACCTAGTCGTCAATAATTATTTGACGTTTGCAGTGTTCGGTCTTATGGTCGGCATTGTCAGCTCCCTCTTATTATTCTATGAGCTATCCATTGCATTTAAAATGTTCATGGTCGTTCTTGTTCTAGCATTTGCTGAAATGTTCCGCAGCTTCCTAATGATGGATAATGAATTCTCGGAAGCAATCGGAATTTTATCTTTATTCATTATTTCATCTTTCGGACTAGCAATCTCCATTATTGTACAGTTTATTGTAAAATTAGCTCGCAAAAACTAAAAACCGGTTGGAGAATTATTCTCCGACCGGTTGTTTTTTTACTTTCTTGATTTGTTTACTTCTCAATTGACCACATGCTGCATCGATATCCGTACCGTTCTCAAGACGTACTCCACAGTTGATGCCTTTACGTTTAAGTGCTTCGTAAAACGATTTAATGGCCTCGGGTTCACTGCGTTGATACTGACCGTGCTCGTCTACCGGATTATAAGGAATCAAATTGACATAAGACAAGTGACGTTTATCAGCCAACAGCCTGCCTAGTTCTTCCGCCTCTTTTACATGATCATTCACATCGCGCAGTAAAATGTATTCGAATGTGATTCGACGATTAGTAGTTTCTAAATAATAGTTAATGGAATCCATTAGTTTCTCTATCGGGAATGCTTTGTTAATTTTCATGATAGATGAGCGTAACTCATTATTAGGTGCGTGTAATGAAACAGCTAAATTAATCTGAATGTTTTCATCCGCAAAGTCTTTAATTTTCTCAGTCAAACCACTTGTGGAAACGGTGATATGACGCGCACCAATAGAGAGACCTTTTTGATCGTTGACAATATGCAAGAAATTCATCAAATTCGCATAGTTATCGAATGGTTCGCCGATTCCCATGACAACGATATGACTGACACGCTCGTCTTCACCTTTGCCGTCCAGATGCTCTTGAACTTTCATGATTTGACCAACAATTTCCCCTGCGCTTAAATCACGATTTTTACGCAATAAACCACTTGCGCAAAAACTGCATCCGATATTACATCCTACCTGTGTCGTCACACACACAGAATAGCCATAAGGGAATTTCATTAAAACCGTTTCAATCAAGTTGCCATCTTCCATTTTAAAGAGAAACTTCACTGTGCCGTCTTGTGATACTTGCTTGACATTTTGTTCAAGTGTTTGGATCGAGAAGTTCTCATCCAACAAGTCTCGCGCTTCTTGATTGATATTTTTCATTTCATCAAAGGACAGTACACGTTTCTTGTAGAGCCAGTCCCATACTTGGGCTGCTCGGAATTTCTGTTGTCCGTTTTCTATGAAGAAGTTTGTCAATTGTTCAATTGTCAAACCATATATGGATTTTTTCATGTGATTTCTAGCCTCATTTCAAAATTGCAATCTTGTTATTATACTACAAGTTTGCAGTAAAAGGAACAACTGATTAGATTTATAATCATTTTTGCTGAACGTCTTTGTCCGTTCTAAGCTTCATGAAAAATGATAATAGGTTCAATGCTGCGAGTACGACAAAAAAGATCCCCATACCGGTATGTCCTGTAGCGATTCGATCATATGCAAAGTATGCCATCACCACGCCAATGACAAGATCGATAATTTTTGAATTAAACAAGTTCCTACCCCCTTACTGTCCTATTCGTAGTATAGCAGAAAAAAGCACCTGCAACCGAATTTCCATCCGGTGCAAGTGCTCGATAAGCTATCTTTTCTTACACATTTGTCGTAGTAAGTTTATGCTTTTTGATGAAGTCTGTTAGTACTGTTTCAAGATTTGGGGTTCCGATTTCATCCAAATCATAATAGACACGTGTGCATGGCTTGTTTATATTAATGACTCGTGACAGGTCCATAGGTGTACCAATAATGACTGCATCTACATCAGCTGCATTGATCGTCGCTTCCAAATCTTTTAACTGTTCTTCGCCGTAGCCCATTGCTGGTAAAATATTTTCGATGTGCTGATACTTATCAAAAGTTGTGATTAAGCTTCCTACTGCAAATGGACGTGGGTCAACAATTTCAGCTGCACCAAGACGCTGTGCTGCAATTACACCTGCACCCAGTTTCATTTCACCGTGAGTCAATGTCGGACCATCTTCAACAATTAGCACGCGCTTGCCTTTGATGATTTCAGGATTATCAACAGAAATTTTTGATTCCGCTTTAATAATTGTACTGTTTGGTGCTGCAAATTTAATATTGTTTTCAACCGTTTGAATTGCTTTTTCCGATGCACTATCAATTTTGTTGATAATAGACACATCTGTTGTACGCAAGCATACTTCACCTGGGTAGTATTTCAATTCATGGCCTGGACGGTGTGGATCGAGAACTGTGATCGCCAAGTCTGGCTCGTAGAATGAAAAGTCATTGTTCCCGCCATCCCAAAGGATTACGTCACAGCCGTCTGGATCATTTTCAGCAGCATCCAGAATATCCTGGTAATCTACCCCTGCATAGATGATATTTCCACGGTCAACGTGCGGCTCATATTCTTCCATTTCTTCAATCGTACATTTATGTTTTTTGAAATCTTCTACCGTTGCATAACGCTGCACACGTTGTTCAGCCAAGTCGCCATAAGGCATTGGATGACGAACAGCTACTACTTTCAAATCATGCTCAAGCAATGTTTCGATAATTTTACGGGATGTTTGGCTCTTCCCTGTTCCCGTTCTAACCGCACAAACAGAAATAACTGGTTTATTACTTTTAATCATCGTTGCTTTTGATCCAAGGAGTGTAAAATTAGCACCTGCCGAGTTCACAATTGCACCAATTCCCATAACCTTTTCGTAGCTTAAGTCACTATATGAGAAAACACATTCATCTACTTCTAGTTCTTTGATTAACTCAGGTAGCTGATCTTGTGAATAAATAGGAATTCCTTCAGGATACAATTCACCAGCTAATTCACTTGGATATTTACGTCCATCGATATCCGGGATTTGCGTAGCTGTAAATGCCACGACATTGTATTCTTCTTTACCACGGTAGTATGTATTAAAATTGTGGAAGTCTCTTCCTGCCGCACCAATAATGATTATATTTTTAGTTTTCATAAATTTATCTCTCCAATCAAGCTTCTTTTTATTATTATAAGTCAAAGTGTATAAAAATACAATAGAAAATATTAAAAATACATGCATTTGTATACATATACATCTTTCATTTGTCATGTATTGTCGCAAAAGCTACTATAGCAACCATCTATGCATCTTTCTATACATTTACGACAAGAAAAAGCCATTCAGTATCGAATGGCTTTTGATCAATTTATTCATCTAGTAAGTTGCTTAAGCACTTCAAACAGCGTATTCATCTGATCGTCTGTACCGATCGAAATACGTAAATAATCACGAATATCCGCTTGGTCGAAGTGACGGACTAAAATTCCACGATCTTTTAATTGTTGATACAACACTTTTGCGTCCTTGTGTAAAGGCTTAACGAAGACGAAGTTTGCATCGGATGGGAGAACTTCAAAGCCTAACTCTTTTAAAGTATGGACTGTAGATTCACGTGTGCGAATGATTTTATTTGTACTTTCCGAGAAGTATGCATGATCAACAAATGCAGCGGTAGCCCCCGCCATAGCTAAGCGATCAATTGTGTATGAGTTGAAGGAATCTTTGATTCGCGTCAATCCTGCTATCAATTCGGGTTGTCCAAGTGCGAATCCGACACGCAATCCTGCTAGTGCACGAGATTTAGATGTGGTTTGAACCACAAGTAAATTTGGATAGTGGTCAATCAGTTTCATCGCAGACGGACCTGCAAAGTCTATATATGCTTCATCGATAATGACTACTTGATCCTGATTATTTTGCAAAATATCTTCGATTACATCTAACTCAGCATAAATACTTGTCGGCGCATTTGGGTTTGGCAGAATGACGCCGCCTGGTGAATTATAGAACTGCTTTTTGGGTAATGTGAAATCAGCATTTAATGGAACTTTTTCGAATGATATATTAAATAGCTTGGAATAGACCGGATAAAAACTATAGCTAATTTCCGGAAACCTAATTGGTTTTCCTGGCTCGAAAAATGCCATGAATGAAAATGCCAGTACTTCGTCAGAGCCATTACCTACAAAGACATGGTCTTTTGTCAGTCCATATGTCTCCGCTATCGCGTGACGTAATGGATCTACTGTTGGTGAAGGGTAGCGTTGCAATGTGTTGCCGTTTAACTCCTCTTGAATCGCCTCTAATACTTTTGGGCTTGGTGGATACGGGTTTTCATTCGTATTTAATTTAATGATATCTGGCTGATTCAACTGCTCACCCGGAACATAAGGTTCTGTACGGCGTGCAACTGTGCTCAGAAATCTACTCATTGCGTAGCACTTCCTTTTTCGGTCTTCTTTCACGTAGCACTTGTTGAACATCCGTTAGATCAACGTCAAGAATATTCATCAATACAAGCGTATGGTAGACCAGATCTGCAATTTCATTGGATACTTCTTCTTTATCTGCATTTTTTGCACCGATTACGACTTCCGTAGATTCCTCTCCGACTTTTTTCAACACTTTGTCAATACCTTCATTGAATAAATACGTCGTATACGAGCCATCTATCGGATTGGCTTTGCGATCTGCGATTTCGTCAATTACTTCATAGACGACTTCACGTAATGATTCTTCTTTTTCCATTGCTGTTGTGAAGAAGCATGTTTTTTCGCCCGTGTGACAAGCAGGACCTTGTGGAGTAACTTGGATCAGTAATGTATCTTGATCGCAATCTACAGAAATACGTTGCACTTGCTGTGTATTTCCGGATGTTGCGCCTTTATTCCAAAGTTCCTGTCTCGAACGGCTATAAAACCAAGTTTCATTTGTTTCTAACGTCTTTTCAATTGAATCCTTGTTCATATAAGCAAGCATTAGGACTTCCCCTGTGCGATCGTCTTGTACAATCGCTGGGATTAGACCTTTGTCGTCAAATTTTAATGCATGGATGTCTAGTGTCATTTTAGTCATTCCTAACTGCGATATTTTCTTCTGCTAAGTAATTTTTCAAGTCTCGAATATTGATTTCATTGAAGTGGAATACGGATGCGGCTAGGGCTGCATCTGCTTGTCCTACCGTAAGTACATCTTTAAAGTGTTCAGGTTTTCCTGCACCACCACTTGCGATGATTGGAATATTAACAGCTTCAGCCATAGCGCGGTTGAGTGCAAGATTATATCCGTCTTTCACTCCATCTTGGTCCACACTATTGACGACCAGCTCACCTGCGCCAAGTGCTTCCATTTTCTTCGCCCATTCGATTGCATCGATCCCTGTCTCTTCCATACCGCCTTTTGCATAAACGGACCACTTGTTTTCGCCTTCTTGACGAACATCCATCGATAACATCACACGCTCCGATCCGTATTTATCCGCTACTTCTTTGATTAGTTCCGGATTCGTCAAAGCTGCACTATTGATAGATATCTTATTCCCACCCAATTCAAATACTTTGTCCACATCTTGGAGTGTACGAATTCCTCCGCCTACGATGAATGGAATCGGCACTTCTTTTGCAATTTCTTCAATTAAATCAAGGAACATACCACGGTTTTTCGTGGATGCAGAAATGTCATAGAATACGAGTTCATCAGCGCCGTCTGCAACATACTTTTTTGCTAATGTAAGAGGATCTGCCACTTCCTGAACGTCTAAAAATTTCTTTCCTTTTACAACTTTACGATTATCTACGTCTAAACACGGAATGATCTTTTTAGTTGTTGACATGACTGTCGTCCTCCAATAGTTTTTTTAAGGATAAATTGCCTTCGTATAATGCTTTCCCGATAATAGCACCGTACATGTCTTCTGCTGCGAGTTTCTTAATGTCCTCTTCTGTAGATACACCACCTGATGCGATAATATCGATTGAAGATGCGTCATCCATAATTTTCAGTTCTTCAAAGTTTGGTCCCTGAAGCATGCCGTCTTTCATGATATCCGTATAGACAACTGTTCTAACGCCAATTTCTGCTAAGTCCTGTAATAAATCAACTGCTTTGACGTCACTTGTTTCCGTCCAACCGTCTGTTGCGACTAAGCCGTTACGTGCGTCGATGGAGACAGCAATTTTGTCACCGTACTTTTCAACGGCCTTTTTCAAAAATTCAGGATCTTGGATAGCTGCCGTACCGATAATGACACGTGCAACGCCGTTTTCGATATGTGAGTCGACAATGTCCATATTGCGAATTCCGCCGCCTACTTGAACGGGGATACTGACTGCTTTTGCGATGGCTTCGATGGCTTTTTTGTTGGCGGAGTTTCCTGTTTTTGCGCCGTCTAAGTCTACGACATGGATGTATTCGGCTCCTTGGTTTTGCCACTCTTGTGCCATGTTTGTTGGCGAGTCGTTATAGATTATTTCTTGTGCGTAGTCACCTTGAATGAGCCGTACACATTTGCCGTCTCTAATGTCGATTGCTGGGAATAAAATCATCAACTAGTCCTCCTATAAAATGAAGTAAGCATAAAAAACTCATTGGCGCCGTTGATCTGCGTTCCAGGCGGACGCGTTCGGGAGGGCCCGCGGTGAGCCAACCAGGTCGCAAGTGCAAAGATATGCTCCTAACGCTTCGCTTTTACTCGCAAAAGCCGTTCTTCGTGACGGCTCTCGCTCCCTTTGGTTGTCTCACCTGTCGAGCTGATCCCCCCCGAGTCGCCGCCTGTAACGAAGATCAACTAGTAAATTGTTATTACTGTTAATTTACAGCAAATATCAAACCTTAAAAATCTATTACAAAGACCCTTTAGTAGAAGGTATGCCTTTTACGTCTGGGTTGATGGTGCTGGCTACTCGTAGGGCGCGGCCGAAGCTTTTGAATACGGATTCTATAATGTGGTGTGTATTTTTTCCGTAGTTCAAGTTGATGTGTAATGTGATTTTGGCGTTGTTTGTAAATGCTAGGAAGAATTCTTCGACTAGTTCTGTGTCGAATTCGCCTACTTTGTCTTTCATTCCGTCTACGTTAAATACAAGGAATGAACGGCCACTGATGTCGATGGATGCTGTGGATAGTGCTTCGTCCATTGGTGTGGAAACTAACGCAAAGCGTTCTATTCCTTCTTTTGTGCCGATGCATTGGTTGAATAATTGGCCTAGAACAATACCAACGTCTTCTACGGAATGGTGTTGGTCCACTTCAACATCGCCATCACATGTTACGGATAAATCAAAGCGTCCGTGTTTTGCGAATGCCGTTAGCATATGGTCGAAAAATCCAACACCCGTGTTGATATTCGTCTTTCCCGTACCGTCTAACGAAAATTCCATTTCAATAGATGTTTCGCCTGTCTTACGTGTTAATTGTTGTTTTCGCATTCGTATCCTGCCTTTCGTACGTTAATCGAGTTGGCATGTCCTGTTAATTGTTCGGCATTTGCTAATGTAATGATGTCATCTGCCACTTCTAACAATGCGTTCTCAGAATAGTAGATAATACTCGACTTTTTCATGAAATCATATACGCCTAATGGGGAAGAAAACGCTGCTGTTCCACTCGTCGGCAATGTATGATTCGGTCCAGCCATATAGTCACCCAATGCTTCAGGGGAGTGCTGGCCTAGGAAAATAGCTCCTGCGTTTCGTATAGCAGCCAAGTGCTCCATAGGATGATCAATCATTAGCTCCAAATGTTCTGGTGCTAAACGGTTCACCGTATCAAATGCTTCTTGTAGTGAATCGACTACAATGATACGTCCAAAGTGTTCTATAGATTGTGCTGCAATTTCCTTGCGGTCAAGTTCAGCTAGCTGACGTTCAACTTCTTTTGAAAGCTCGGTCGCAAATACCTCGCTCGTCGTGATACAAACTGCCGCCGCACGCTCATCGTGCTCTGCTTGAGATAGTAAATCTGCTGCTGCATAAACAGGATTTGTATTGGCATCGGCTACGACACAAATTTCACTTGGTCCAGCAATCATATCGATTGCTACATCACCGAACACCCACTTTTTCGCTCTCGCAACGTATGCATTTCCAGGTCCAGTGATTTTAACGACCTTTTTAATTGTCTCTGTTCCGTATGCTAGGGCAGCTATTGCTTGTGCTCCACCTACTTTAAAAATTCGATCGACTCCCGCTTCTTTCGCTGCTACTAAAACGTGAGGATTAATCTTGCCGTCACGTTGTGGGGGTGTCACCATGGAAATTCGTCCGACTCCCGCAATTTTAGCCGGTAATGCATTCATTAAGACCGTCGACGGATAGGCGGCTTTTCCGCCCGGGACGTACAATCCAACACTGTCGATTGGTGTTACTTTCTGACCGAGCATGATGCCTTCATTCGGATTTAAAAACCATGATTGCTCTTTTTGTGCTTCGTGATAAGTCGTGATTCGCTCTTTTGCTGCACGCAATGCGCGGTAGAAATCTTCTGTAACTGCTTGTTCTGCTTCAGTGATTTCTTCTTCTGTGACGATCAAGCGGTCAAGCTTCACTCCGTCAAAACGTTCAGTGAAATCCAGTAATGCTTCGTCGCCTTCAGAACGAACTTTGTCAATGATGGATAAGACATTGCGATCAAACTCCAAATCCGTTTGATTAGAGTCATCTCGTTCTAGTAGTTCTTCTATGAATTCAGCCCCACGAATGATCTTCATGAACGCACCTCCAAACCTTCCTTCATGTCTTTGATGAATTGCTGGATATCTTCAGTTTTCGTAGCATAACTTGCCTTGTTGACTATTAATCGTGCACTGACATCCGCCATCTCCTGCAAGACAACGAGGCCATTTTCTTTTAATGTTGTACCCGTTTCGACGATATCGACAATGACATCTGACATGCCAATCAATGGTGCGAGTTCAATCGATCCATTTAATTTGATCATTTCAGTACGAATACCTTTTTTGTCGAAAAACTCTTTCGCAACTAATGGATATTTTGAAGCAACTGTTAGAAATGGTATGTTTTCAATTGGTGTATCGGGATATCCCGCTACCGCAAGCTTACAACGTCCAATTCCTAAATCCAGTAATTCATAGACATCACGTGGATCTTCCATCATGACATCTTTTCCAACAATCCCTACGTCAGCTGCGCCTTTTTCAACGTACACTGGAACGTCTACTGCTTTGACAAAAATGAGTTTAATCTTTTGCTTGTCGTCATAAATGACGAGCTTCCGACTTTCATCAGTGAATTCTGAAAAATGTACATCTGATTTCTCAAGAAACTTCATCGCACGTTCTGCCGTTCGTCCTTTTGCCATCGCCACTGTTAGATAATCCATTCAGGTACCCCTTTCTTGCTTGCGATAAAATCAAGCAATTGTTTGAAATCGATGAACTCTTTTGTCTCTTCTTGATCTACTAGTTTATTTTGCTGTTCTGTTAATTGAATCGTGTAGAGACTGTCTGACTGGTGTTTTGCATCAATCATAGATTTAGAAATGACACGATAGTCACGCTCTCTTAACTCATTCGTTATATCGATTGCGTATTTAATACGGCTTTCTTCATATAATACAGTCACGTCGATGCTATATCGTTCCTTCTGACCTTTATTGGATGAAGCTTTGACTAATGATTCGATTTCACATGCAAAACCAATTGCCGGTAATTTCATGCCAAACTCTTCACTTAATGCATCATAGCGTCCACCCATTAATACCGGCTTGCCAAAATTCTCTACATAGCCTTGGAAAATGATGCCTGAGTAATACCCCATATGATTGATCAAGCCAAGATCGATGACGATATGCTTCTTCAATCCATATAATTCGACGATATCGCACGTTTTTTGTAAATAGTTGATTGCCTCTTGCGCCGATTCACTAACCTGTAAGTTTTGTAGTTTTTCAAACACTACTTCAGGTGCACCGTATAATAGAGGTAATTGCTCGAGTACTTCTTTAACGGAAGGATCAATTGACAACCGCTGTAGGAATGGACCTATTTCTACGACGTTTTTTGCTTGAATCAACGTCTTGAGTTCAGCTGTTTGTTCTGCTGTGATATTGGAATCCGCGATCAATTCATTGAAGAATCCTGCATAACCAATTTCAATTTTCACATCTGTAAAACCTACGTCTCGTAATGCGTGACATGCAAGCATGATCGTTTCAGCATCCGATGCCGGTGAACTCTTGCAATAGAACTCGACCCCTGCCTGCGTTTTACCGATTCGTTCACTTTCCTGGAATGTCTGTCTAAAGACTTCCTGCACATAATAATAACGCATTTCTTCAGGTAAATTATCATGCAACTGAACGAGTTGCTGTGTCAATGGTATCGTAACGTCCGGTCGTAAAACGAGTACTTCACCGGTATAGTCAATTACTTTGATCATTTCATTTTGATTAATTGAGGTACGTACATTGGAATACAGATCATATTGTTCAAATGCGGATGTTTTAATGCGTTTATAGCCATATGTAGTGAATCGTTTTCCTAATATGCCGATGATCTTTTCATGCTTTTCATGTTCGTTTCCAAGAATTTCAGAATACAAGATATCTTCTACCGCCTTCCATGAGTAAAATATACTTCACTGCTTTACCACGCTAAAGTTAATTATTACTATAATGGTTTTGTAGAGCGTTGTCAACTGTTAGAAGCAGCGTTCATCTGCTACAATATGTACTATAGAAAAGGAGACTGGAAACTATGTTTGATTACCATATGCACAGCGCATTTTCAGCGGATTGTGAAATCCCCATGGAAGAGATGGCCAAAGCTTCTTTAGCTAAAGGCCTTACTGAAATCTGTTTCACCGATCACATTGATTATGAATATCCGGATGAAACCATTCATTTCGATTTTGACAAACTCGACTATGCACAAAAGATTCTTCAATTAAATGAACAATTCAATGGCCAACTGAAGATTAAAAAAGGTGTTGAAATCGGCTTGCAGCCTGATCTATTACATCTTTACGAAGAACTGATGGACGGGCATGAATTTGATTTCGTCATTTGTTCACTACACACAGTCGAAAATAAGTCCTTACACTATCGCGAGTTATTTGAAGATCGTTCGACAGAGGCAGCTTTTGAGACGTATTATAAAGAACTATTATATTGTGTTCAGCATTATAAGCGTTACAGCGTGCTTGGACACGCAGATTTAATTAAACGCTATACCGATCAGCCGCCAGCTCATTTATTTCATGACTATTTAGAAAAGATCTTCAATACTATTATACCAGAAGGTAAAGGGATCGAACTGAATACTTCGGGAACTCGCTACGGATTGCCGCATAATATGCCAAGTGAAGATATATTGCGTTTATATAAACAATGTGGAGGTGAAATCATTACACTTGGTTCCGATGCGCATAGAACAACAGAAATTGCACATGAGTTTAAGGAATCTATAGAGTTATTTCAGTCCATTGGTTTTAACTATTTGGCTACATTTACAGAAGGCCAGCCAGAATTCCATAAAATTTCTTCCTTGTAAGAGGAAAAGTGACGAGAACTTCTTTGGAGTTTCGTCACTTTTTATTTGGGAATATCACTATCGTCTGAATAGCCATGTTTTTAACAAAGCCAAACGCTCTCGAATTAATACTTTTGCTTTTATGGATTCAGGCGTCTTTGCTGCAACAACATCAGACTCCCATCCTATCTGTCTTGCAAGAAACCTCGCTCTAGCCAAGTGATAGTCACTGCTGATGATAGTCACTCCCGCCACTTCAGGTATGATATTCTGACTGAATTGAAGATTCTCATTTGTGGAGGTAGATTGATCTTCCATAACTAAGCGTTCTTTCGCAATTCCATGTTGTTGTAAAAAGCGATACATTGCCTCAGCTTCGCTAATGTCTTCGTCTTTTCCTTGTCCGCCTGCAAGAACCAACTGTACATGCGGGAATTGCGTAGCATACTCCACAGCGCTCTCCAATCGGTAACGCAATGACAGCGAAGGAACTTCTCCGTTCACTTTGGCCCCTAGAATAATTGCATAGTCATATTTTCCATTCGCTTTCATCTGTTGTGCTTGTTTTATTCTTTCTCCTGGTAACATCCAAAACATCCCCAGTCCCGCAATGATTAAAACTGCCAGTACGATGATCCTCCATAATTTCTTCATTCGTTCACCCCCTGCTATATTCATAAGACGGAGATGAATGTAAAGTAGTTCCAAAAAAGAGCAGCGAACCTTTTGGCCACACTGCTCTCACTATCTATTTTAAAGCTTCTTCACGATTTGCTTTTTATTGACCATACTATGCATCTCAGTAGGTAATCCCCATAGCTTAATGAAACCGACCGCTGCGGCTTGATCAAATTCATCATCAGATGTATAAGTCGCTAATTTCTCATTATATAGGGAATTAGGAGATTTACGACCCTCTACTATTACATGACCTTTAAACAACTTCACACGAACTACACCGTTGACGTATTGCTGTGTCTCTTTAATGAACGCCTCTAGTGCATTACGTAAAGGAGAGAACCAAAGACCGTTGTAAATCAACTCACCAAGTTTTTGTGAAATGATGGGTTTGAAGTGTGCTAATTCTTTCACAAGCGTTAAATCTTCAAGTTCCTTATGTGCTTTCAACAACGTAATAGCTCCTGGAGCTTCATATACTTCACGGGATTTGATACCGACTAAACGATTTTCTACATGATCGATACGACCCACCCCATGTTTGCCAGCCACTTCATTCAACTTTGTAATCAATTCACTTAATATATACTTTTCCCCATCAATCGTAACCGGAACACCTTGTTCAAAGCCAATCTCGATAATATCAGCAGTATCGGGTGCATTTTCAATGGAAACCGTTAAACCAAATGCGTCCTCTGGAGGTGTTGCCCATGGGTCTTCTAAAATTCCACATTCATTTGCACGTCCCCATAAGTTTTGGTCCACTGAGTATGGATTATCCAGGTCAATTGGAATCGGAATATGATGTTCTTGTGCATAATGAATTTCTTCTTCACGTGACCAGCTCCATGAACGTACAGGCGCTACGACTTCAAGCGTTGGATCTAGCGACTTGATCGCTACTTCAAAACGTACTTGGTCATTTCCTTTTCCGGTGCATCCATGAGCTACTGCCGTCGCTTGTTCTTGATGTGCAATTTCCACTAACTTTTTGGAAATGAGCGGACGGGATAAGGCAGAGACAAGTGGATATTTATTCTCATAATATGTTTGAGCTTGTAATGAAAGAAGGACGAAATCCTGTGCGAATTCTTCGCGGGCATCTATAACATAGCTACTGACTGCGCCTACCGTAAGAGCCTTTTCCTTAATGAAGGTAAGATCTTTCCCTTCACCGACATCTAAGCAAACCGCAATGACGCTATATCCTTGATCCGTTAACCATTGAATTGCAACGGAAGTGTCTAAACCGCCTGAATAGGCTAAAACGACTTTTTTCTTTTCCATGGGTAAATCCCCTCTCATTGAAGCGAGTGTATGTTTATTCAACTAAGTGTATTTTTATAATAACATATTTTAGTTGAAACGCAATAAAAAAGTATAAAAAACGAGGCTGGGACATAACTTAAAAAACAGTCCGTTCCCCTACGCTACAAAAGGCGCGCTTGAGCCTCCTCGTCGCTGGCGCACCTGCGGGGTCTCAACATTCGCGCTGAATCCCGCAGGAGTCGGCCTTTTTCCGCTTCAGTACACTCTTGATTACTAACTAATTAAACTTTATAAATAAGTTTCAGTGAATTAAAAAAGGTATGAAGGTGTCTTCTCCTTCATACCTTTTGAGGTTTTGTCCCAGCCTCGTTCTATATTACTTATCTAATTCCGTGCGCAACCATTGCATCGGCTACTCTTAGGAAGCCTGCTACGTTGGCGCCCATTACTAGATTGCCTGGTTTACCATAGTCCACTGCTGCAGTACTACAGTCTTTATAGATGTTCTGCATTACTTCTTTCAAGTGCATATCTACTTGTTCTTCTGACCATGATAGGCGTTGACTGTTCTGAGACATTTCCATAGCAGACACGGCTACACCGCCAGCATTGGCAGCTTTCGCTGGTGCGAATAATACATTATGCTCTTGAAAAATTTCAATCGCTTCAATTGTACAAGGCATATTTGCGCCTTCACCGACCGCTTTTACACCATTTGCGATCAGCATATGAGCTGCAATTTCATCGATTTCATTCTGTGTGGCACACGGTAATGCAATATCACATGGAATAGACCAAATTTCTGTGCAATCAGCATGATACTCGGCATCAATATGTTCTTTCGTATATTCCCAAATACGTTTATTGCCGTACTCTTTTAGCTCCTTCACCAAGTCAAGATCAATTCCGTTCTTGTCATAGATATAGCCATCAGAATCACTACATGCCACAACTTTCGCTCCGAGCTGCATTGCTTTTTCCATTGCATATGTCGAAACATTACCTGAACCTGAAACTACAACAGTCTGACCTTCCAATGAAAGATTATTTTCTTTTAGCATTTCATCTACAAAGTATACTGTACCATAACCAGTTGCTTCTTTCCGACCAAGACTTCCACCGTGATCAGGATTTTTCCCAGTTAAAATACCTGCTTCATAGCCACCTTTAATCCGATTGTATTGACCAAACAGATAGCCGATTTCACGTTTACCTACACCAATATCGCCTGCTGGCACGTCAATGTCCGGTCCAATATGTCTGCTAAGTTCTGTCATGAAACTTTGTGTAAAGCGCATGACTTCACGATCAGATTTACCCTTCGGATCGAAATCAGAGCCACCTTTACCCGCTCCGATTGGTTGACCTGTCAAGGCATTTTTGAAAATTTGTTCGAAAGCGAGGAATTTCATAATACTATTATTAACAGATGGGTGGAAACGAAGTCCGCCCTTATAAGGTCCGAGGTCACTATTAAACTGAACGCGGAAACCTCTATTTACCTGTACCTTGCCCTTATCGTCTTCCCACGCTACACGGAAGGAAATGATTCTTTCCGGCTCTGTGATGCGTTCTAGTATTCCGTTTTCCATAAATTCGGGATGCTTAGCAAAGACAGGACGAAGAGAATCAAAAATCTCTCTTGTCGCTTGTAGAAATTCCTTTTCATCCGGATTCCTTTTCTTCACCAATTCATATACATTATGAACGTAATCATTTGCTCGTTTGCGATTATTATATTCTACCTCATCAATCTTTGTCATTTGCGATCATCCCTTTCCCTAGGTATTAATTAAAAAAACTGTCGACTGACCAGTCACTCATTTACTCAGTGGCTATAATTTAATATACTTATATGATTAAAGAGTAAATTCTATTAGATAAATTGAATTTTAATTGTTCTAAATATTTCTTTGTATTCCAATATTATCACTGAAAAGATAGTAAGTTACAAGATTTTTTTATAATATCTGTGTTTTGACTTAACTTTTGTGTCAATTTTATGTACTATCTTTAACTTTATCATTTACAATCGCGTGAGTTCGGAGTATTATTAAACTATTCAAACAAACTATGTGGGGTTATAAATGTAAGCGCATACACATACTAGTGAGAACAATACGAAAAGAAAGAGGCGAAGCGTTATGACAAAGAAAACAAGTACAATTCGATCAATCTTGGGAGCGAACCTACTCCTGATCATGACTTTTGCTTTCCTACCTGCTTTACTCGTAAATCCAGATATGGAGATGTTCCAAAGCGCAATGAAATTGTTAACTAACGAGTGAGAACTCATATGACAGAGCCTTTCCTTTTTCTTTAGGAAAGGCTCTTATATTTATCGCTTACGAATTGTAAATCGATCGTCTAATAATAGCCAGTTTTGTGGGAATGCTAAGCCAAGTTTCCAATACATGATTCCCCGCAACTTGAATCTCTTCAGCAAGTTAAACTTCTCGTTGATGCTTCGTGCATCTTCAAACCACACCTCATGTTCGGTTCCTTGTTCATCGTAATACGTATAATGCGGCGCTTGAGCTAGGGCGTCGTATTCAATTGCAACATTCTGCTCAATTGCCAGATTAGTAGCGGCACGCGGGCTTAATGCTCTGGCAGCTTTACTGTCCGATTGACCAAATGGGGCTATCCAATCATAGCCGTATAAATTCTGACCTAAAAAAATTTTTTCATTCGGGATTTGACTAACTGCATATTCTACTACTCTTGTGACCGGACCAATTGGGCTAACAGCCTGTGGTGCACTATACGTATATCCCCATTCATAGGTCATCAATACAACGAAATCTACAATTTCTCCATGCACTTTATAATCATGAGCGCCATAAATACCTGTCGTGACTTCCCCGGCTTTTGGTGCAAGTGCTGTGGAAATCGTAAGGCCTGCTTTATGGATTTGATCGCGTGCATTGCGTAATAATTGATTATATAATTCCCGATCTTCCGGGAATAATAACTCAAAATCGAAGTGAATATCGCCATAGCCGATCTCTTTTGCTATATCAATCGCACTTTGAATCATTCGGTTTTGCACTGCCTGATCTGTAAAAATAACATGCGCTAATTCCGCACTGAATGTAAAGTCTTCTAAATTCGTCAGAACTAGCAAATTTACAACACCTGCGTTTTTTGCGATAGTAGGAATATCTGCTAGAGCTGGTGCTTTGAGTGATCCGTCACGTTGTACTTCATAACTGAACATCGCGAGATACGTAAGACCATCCACACGTTCTCGAACTTCCGAGAGCATATCTTGACTGACTGGATTACGCGGTTCTACATATAATAATGAATCAATCATCGTTTTCACTTCTTGTGGTATATATAGACGCTGACCAATCATTAACGGTCTCGTCGGGTTGATTGCATTAATTTCTGCCAATCGCGCAACTGTTAGACCATACCTTTGTGCAATTGTATAGAGACTATCACCGGGTCGCACCCAGTAATACGAACCTATTATCGGAATGACAAGCGCTTGTCCTACAGCCAATCGTATATCGCTTTCTAATTCATTAACTTCTGCTATTTGCTCGTATGGCACACCATATATTTTACCAATTTTATATAAACTCTCCCCTTGCGAAACTACATGAATCTGCATGTATCTCCACTACCCTTCCTGAGTTCTATCCTTATGATATGATGGCGCGTTGCGAACTATGCATGGGACATCAATACAATTTCATGTGCATAAGATTTCGATCACTTCACATACTAATCTCGATGTACATGACTATTGAAGGAGGAAAAACATTTGACAAATCAATTCGAAACGTCTCAACACATGCAAGGCGGACAAGTTCCCCCATCGATGAATCACGGTGGACATGAGTTATTTGATGTTAAAGAGGTATTAAGCGCGTCAGTCGGAGCATTGAACCAAGCGATGATTTTACGTCCACATGTCCAGGATCCGGAACTTTTGGATATTCTCGATCGACAATACCGATTCATGCTGGATGAGTATAATATCCTTGTCGAAAGTTTCAAGACAGGCAAAGATCCCTCACATCCTACACAACGCTATCAAATGAAGGCAGGCAGCGACTTCATTTATGGTATGAAAGAAAAGGCACCTACTAAGCCAATTCAATCTACAGGTGAAATCAATGATGAAATCATCTCCGGCTTTTTGTTGGGTGCTACAAAAGAAGGCGCTACAGGCAAAACGGCTGCTTCATTAGAAGTATGTAATCCAGTCGTTCGCCGTGTGCTTGCAGATTCCGTACCCAACTGTATAGAAATGGCATACGAGTTGTCCATTTACCAAAACAAACATCACTATTATCAAGTTCCACAATTAAATGATCAGGATATGAATATGTTGCTTAATTCTTTTGCGCCTTCGCAAGGTCAACCGGGTATGCCCAACAACCTACAATAAGTAATAAATCAAGCAGATGGAGTTTTCTCCATCTGCTTTTTGCTTTTACACTCGTTATATTTGTATACTATGAAGAAGAACAGAATGGAGGAGTGTTTATATGAGGGTTGCGATCTTTGATTTTGATGGTACGTTGTACACTAAAGAAACCTTTAAATTACTCATGGAGCATTTAAAGAATCATCCTACATACAAGCAGTATTATAAAAATTTTTACCGTTCGATATTACCACTATATATTCGCTATAAATTAAAATTACTACCCGAATCTATTATGAAAGAGCGCTCAATGCGCCTTTATCTACAAGCCCTGGATTCATTGACGATGACAGAACTACATGAGTTTTTCAAAAGTATGCATAATAAAATGATGCCTGACTTCAATGAACAAGTCATTAATCGACTGACAGAACATCGAAAGGAAGGTTACCATGTCCTACTCGTTTCTGGTGCTTATACTCCTTTTTTAAAAGCAGTCACTAGTCACCTGACATTTGATCAAGTTATTGGTACAGACATCCCTTCTATTGGTGAAAAGATTGCAATGGATCGGCCATTCCTACATATTCAAGGTACACGTAAAAACGAACAAATTTACCAAGCCCTACAAGGAATAACTGTTGACTGGGACAATAGCTTCGCATATGGAGACAGCATTTCCGACCTTCCAGTCTTAGAGAAGGTTGGGTGCCCAGTAGCAGTTCGTCCAGATGAAAAACTTACCGTTGTAGCAAAAAAAAGAAATTGGGAAATCTTATAAAAAACGTGAAAAGTCCTGATTGAATCAGGGCTCTTCACGTCAAGTCGATTTTAATGTATTAATATATAAACTACCATCTGTCTGAATTTCTGCATAGAGAACATGCTCTGGCTTGGAAATCCCTTGTTTTTTTAGCTGTTCAGTTAGCCACGTGTCGGTTAATTGAAGTTCTCTCATATTTTTCTCTTCTACTATCCCGTTAGTAATAATTTCAGTCGGAATATATTTTGGCGGTGGTGCTGGTGCTTTGACATCTTTCTTTGTAGCATATTTCTCACTTGCATTCAGCATGACACTTAAATTACCATTCGTTTCGAATATCGCGTAATTGACATCTTTCATCGAAAATACCGACTGCTCCCGTAGCATCATATTTATATCATTGAAACTCAACCGTAATTTACGCATGGAACCTTCCAAAATCTTTCCGTTTTGAATGACAATCATCGGTTTATCATCGAGTAATACGCGGAGTTTAATGGATTTGAATGATAAGAAATTGGCAATAATTGTCAACGTCGCCCACAAAACCATTCCATATAAGCCGTTCAAGAATGGCGTTTCAGACTCTCCCGCTAAATTGGCCGCAATTGAACCGATTGTTATACCTGTCACATAATGAAAGAAAGTCAATTGGGACACTTGTTTTTTCCCCATAAAACGCGCCAATATCAACAGCACAACAAATGAGATCACCGTTCGCATAGTCATTTCCCAAAAGGATAATTGCCAAAATTCATCTATGTTCACTGCATACACCTCCAGTAGTCGGAGTATGTGCAAACTATAGAGGTTTATACACTAATTACTTTAATTCCAGTTATAAGGAGTTTTCTGGTAGACATAGTAATTGAGCCAATTGGAGAATAATAAATGCGTGTGGGAACGCCAAGTATTTATAGGTTCTTTGGATGGATCATCGTTCGGATAATAATTTACAGGCATATCAATGTCCGCACCTTTTTCTAAATCGCGGGCATATTCATCTCCTAATGTGTGTGCATCATACTCTAAATGTCCAGTTACCATAATATGTTTTGCATCATTTGAGATCACAATGAATGCACCAGCCTCTTCAGAAGCAGAAAGTAGAGTCAAATCGGGATGATTCTTTATCTCTTCTAATGAAACTCCGGTATGGCGTGAGTGTGGCGCTACATATACATCATTGAATCCACGTGCCAAGTTTACTGTCGGATCGGTAATATCATGTGAGAATACTCCAAAACATTTCTTTGGCAACTCGAACTTTTCAATTCCGTAGTGATGATAAAGAGCCGCTTGAGCACCCCAGCAAATATGGAGGACAGATGTAACATTCGTTTTTGTCCATTCCATGATTTCTTCCAACTCCCTCCAATAGACTACATCTTCAAATTGTAGAAGTTCGATTGGAGCACCCGTGATAATCATGCCATCAAAACGGCGATTTTTCACATGTTCAAAAGTGGTATAGAACGTTTCTAAATGATTCTGACTGACGTTTTTCGAAACATAGCTAGCTGTATTAAGAAATGTGACATTCACTTGTAAAGGTGTATTACCAAGTAATCGGAGCAATTGTAACTCCGTCTTCTCTTTTTCAGGCATCAAGTTCAAAATTAAAATATTGATTGGGCGGATATCCTGTGTTGTCGCACGTTCTTCATCCATAATAAAGATTTTTTCTTCTTTCAATAATTCTACTGCAGGTAAATGTTTTGGTATATTAATCGGCATTCTATTTCCCCCTTGACTTTCATTTATTACAATTTCTATACAAAAAAGCCCTCATTTCTCTTAGATAAGAAAAGGAGGGTTGACCGTTCACCGTTCTTATCTCTCAAGACAACAATCTTGTTGGAGGTAGCACCTTCCTGTATGCACAGAGGTTGCTGAAGCTTCATCAGGCCAAATCCCTCAGCTTCTCTTGATAAGAAATATTTAATTACTGACTATTATAGCATTAATAAATTAATTGTATAGCAGAATTATCAAATTGTTCTGCGCATTTAAGTTTTGTAAATTGTAGATGATATGTTTTGGTGTATAATAGAAATTACCCACTACTTTTCTTCGAGGAGGAGCTTATGAAGTCTTTAGGTATTGTTCGTAAAGTGGATCATCTCGGTAGAATTGTTATTCCAAAAGAACTTCGAAATTCTTTGTCGATCGATAAGGGCGACCCGATTGAAATTTTCGTAGAAGACGATAGAATTATTTTGAGAAAATATCAGATCAACAGAGCGTGTTTTATCACGGGTGATGTGATGGATGAAAACAAACTATTGTCAAACGGAATATATATCAGTCCAAAAGGCGCTAAAATCCTTATGGAACAACTAAAAGATTTCACGTAATACACGACATAAAAGCTTCTTGTAGCTAATTTCCTTATATAAAAAGGACCGAAAACAACTTCTGCAGTTGTCTTCAGTCCTTTTGTTTAATTGCCACATATCTTCCCGCCGGCAACCATTCCATTACGTTAAGCTATTAATAAACTCTTCGATCTCTTCCTTAGTTTTACGATTCTTACTGACAAAACGACCTGTCTCCGTTCCTTCGCTGAATGCTACGAAGCTAGGAATACCGAATATATCCAACTGACTGCATAAATCTATAAATTCATCACGATCAATTGTAACAAATTCATACTCTGCAAATTCTGTTTCCAATGTCGGCAAGAATGGTTCAATTACTCTGCAATCTGCACACCAATCTGCAGTGAATAAGAAAATCACCTTCTCCTCTTGTTTAAGTTGCTCAAATTGCTCAAGAGATTCTAACTTTTTCAATTTCCAACACTCCTCTAAATGAATAGTATACGCACACTATAACACTTATTCCTGCATTTCTTCCTTTCAGACGACTTATGCTATTTCCTTTCACTTGGTTAAATTCAAGATGTTTTTTTATAATTAACTCCCAAAACACGAACGTTCACAAATAATTCAATAATACCGTTCGCGTTTAACAGTTTTTCGTTTTTTCTGGAAAAGCAATTGACAATAGTTTTTGACGTGTTATGATTAATTCTAAATTAATAGTTGCTAAACAATTTTGACGAAGACATACCTTCCTGAAAAGAATTTTCCAGAGAGCTGACACAGTGGTGAAAGTTAGCAAATTCCGAGGTTGGGGGCACTTCCGAATTGATTCGCTGAACATTTTAGTAGGCTGATCCGTCACATGCACGTTACGCATGCTGAATGAAGGCTGCAATTGCAGCAAAACAAGGGTGGTACCGCGTTAGTTTATTGAGCTTTTCGCCCCTTACTTATATGTAAGGGATGAAAGGCTTTTTTATTTTACCTATAAGGGGGGTAGCGCGCAACTTACATAGACGATCAATTGTACTTAGCTTTTCCAACAAAAAAATCCACTACAAACAATTGAAGGAGAGAATGAATATCATGGCTTTTAAAATACTTATTAGTGATCCACTTAGCGAAGACGGAATTTTCCCATTACGACAGGCAGAAGGTTTTGAAATAGTAATGGAGACGGACCTGACACCAGATCAGCTGAAAGAACGTATTAAGGATTTCGATGCATTACTAGTACGCAGTCAGACAACAGTTACAAAAGAATTGTTGGAAGCAGCTGATCAATTAAAGATCATTGGTCGTGCAGGTGTAGGAGTCGATAATATCGATTTGGACGCAGCTACCGAAAAAGGAATTATCGTTGTGAATGCGCCGGATGGCAATACAAACTCTGCAGCCGAGCACACAGTTGCAATGATGATGTCCATGGCACGCAAAATCCCTCAAGCTTTCAACTCGTTAAAAAACAATAAATGGGATAGAAAATCATTCCTTGGCGTGGAATTGAAAGACAAAACTTTGGGAATTATTGGACTTGGCCGCATCGGGGCTGAAGTTGCAAGACGTGCAAGAGGACAACGTATGAATGTAGTGGCGTATGACCCCTACTTAACGGAAGATATCGCGAAAAAATTGGGCATAGAAATTGGAACTGTAGATGAAGTGCTTGAAGTAGCTGATTTCATTACAGTTCATACGCCTTTACTTAAAGAAACACGTAGAATGATCAACAAAGAAGCATTCGAGAAAATGAAAGACGGCGTACAAATTATCAACTGTGCACGCGGTGGAATCATTGATGAAGATGCTTTATACGATGCAATTGTTGCTGGTAAAGTGGCGGGCGCGGCACTGGATGTGTTCGAAGAAGAACCATTCCTTGACCACAAATTATTGACATTACCTGAAGTAATAGCAACTCCACACTTGGGTGCAAGTACATTCGAAGCACAAGAATCGGTTGCAGTTGACGTAAGCCGTGACGTAGTAAACTTCTTGACAATTGGTTCGGTTCGTAACCCAGTAAACTTGCCATCTGTTTCCCGTGATGTATTGGCAAAAATCGAACCATTCTTCGATCTTACAGAGAAGTTGGGTATGTTCTTATCCCAAATTCAGAACTCGGTTATCCATGAAATCAATATTCAATATGCTGGTGAATTGGCAAACTACGATGTGCGCGCATTAACACGTAACACAGTCAAAGGTATTTTGAAGCGTAATCTCGGAGAAACAGTTAATGATGTAAACGCGAAGTTATTGGCTGATCGTTATGGCATCAAAGTGAATGAGCAAAAAACAACTACTGGTAAAGGCTTCTTGAACTTAATCTCAGTAGAAATCGTTACTGAAAAAGGTATTCGCAAAGTTGCAGGTACACTTCTAAACGGCCTTGGAGCACGCATTGTAAAAGTGGACGATTATGTAGTAGATGTGATTCCAAGCGGTCACTTACTATTTATCCGACACATGGACCAGCCTGGTGCAATCGGTCGCGTAGGTACACTTCTAGCAGAAGAGAATATCAATATTGCAGCGATGCAAGTAGGACGTTCCACTGAAGGCGGATATGCTATTATGATGTTAGCTGTTGACAACCACGTCGAGTCAACTTCTATCAAACGTATCAAAGAAGTTCAAAATATAAACGATGCAAAAGCAATCGATTTATAAAAATATGAAAATCCAGCTGAGAAGTAAATTTCAGCTGGATTTTTTATGTACGATCGACAAAAAAATCAAATCCCATAACCGTTAGCATTCCGAACACTACACACCATAGCGCAATACTGATCGCAGACCAAATTGCCGTATTCACTTTCTTGGCGCCTAATACGAGGCCGATAAAGGCCGCGATATGGGTTCCAATCAATATTGGACCAGCAAGTGCTAAAACCGGCAATCCGTATGTATTCATAATTTTTTCTGCACGTCGTTGGCGTTTCGAACCGCTATTCCCCTTCTTTCGCTTTCTACGTGCTATCCATTCTTTAATATTTTGGAAACCAACAATCAATAGAAGAACTGTTGCCATATTGCCAGCAAATGAAAGAACTATCACCCATATAGGCGATAGACCCCGAATAATACCTAACGGAATGACAATCATAATTTCGATACATGGAATGGCCGCTCCCAAAAACACCATGATATATTCCAGCATGATATACCTCCTTGCTGTACAAACAGTGAAACATGAGTGGACAAGGATCAAAACCGATGAGATCAACTCATCGGTTTTCTAATGTGACCAGTATAGGAAAAAGACCATGTAAATTATCGATTTCATACGTAGGTTTCACTTCTTCATTCTGTAACTTATTTTCACGATTAATCCATACATTACGCATACCGACACGACTTGAACCCAAAATGTCCGTCATCAAGTTATCACCAATCATCAACGCTTCATCTGCTTGAACCCCACTTAACTCAAGAACATGCTTGAATATAGAAGCATCAGGCTTTCCTTTACCAAATGCACCAGAAACGATAATATTATCAAAGTAACCAGGTATCTCTGGTGAGATCGTCAGTTTAATCTGTTGTAAACTTGGTGAACCGTTTGTCAAAAGGATTAACTGATAGTTGTCCTTCAATTTATCTAACACTTCAAACGTCTCTTCATATATATATGGATGATTCTTACGCTCTCTTGGAAATACATCAGCTAATTCCCTACCAAATGTTTCATCATCAATCCCTAGTTTCTTCAACCCTTTAACCCATGCTTCCTTTTGGTAACCTGGAATAACCTCTTTCATTTTCTGAAACTCTTCCCCTTCGTCGTCAAAGACACCCCATAATCCTTCAAAAGGATTAATTCCGATATTTTGAGTATGTGGAAATGTTTCATATGTAGCATACAAATCTCTTGCTTCCTGGCGCACTGCATGCTCAAGTTCTACTGGATTGACCCCTGTTTTCTTTGTTGCATACTCACAAGTTTTTTGAAAAGCCATGGAAATACTCTTGGCATCCCATATCAATGTATCATCCAGATCAAAAATCAACGTTTTAATCATCGTGACATCCCCTTTGCAATTGTAATAATTCAGTTATATCTCCCTCTTATTATACACATTACTTATGTGTTTTGTTAGTGGGTTACCTAAACTGCAAGCCATACGCAGATTTTTTATGCTAGTATGCATATATTTCAGGGAGTGAGGGAACCTATTGAATAGGAGGTGAGCTGGAATTGGTACAACATTATTTTATCGGCATCTCTATTGCTCATCCTGTCGATGATATAGCACAACAATTTCGCACAGAATATCAATTGAACGAGAAGTACAAAGTAATTCCACATGATAAGGATTTGCATTTGACCCTTCGCTATATTGGAGAGCTTGATGACACCAAACTCCCCTGGCTGAAATCCTGTCTACAAAAAATCGCCAAATCGCATACAGAATTCACGGTGTACGTAAAAGGTCTATCATTTTTCGGATCTGCAAGTGGACCACGTGTTGTTTTTCTAGCAGTTCAGGATTCCGAGTCTTTACGCGAACTACAAAAGCAAATCACTAGACGTACAGAGGATATACTTGACTTGGAAAGAGATACTCGCTTCGTTCCACACATCACGATAGCTAAAAAACGGAAGACTACAGATAAAATGCAATTAGAAAAAAAGTCTATTGAACCTGTTCCCATCATAATAGAGGGTTTTACCCTATTTAAGATTCACCCTAAAGCAACTCCCTCCTATGAGGCCATCGCGCATTTCCCATTAAAAAAGAGTTGATTGCCAACTGCGCAATCAACTCTTTTTGGATTTTCTACACTTTAAATCGTGACATATCATTTTGAAGTTGTTCTGCAAGTTCGGCCAATGTTTGTGAACTGGATGTGATTTCCTGATTGGCTGCTAACTGTTCTTCTGTTGCAGCACTAGTGGATTCCGCTTCTGCCGCTGCTTGAACTGCCAATTCTTCTACGCGTTTAGCTCCTTCTGTTACTTCATCTGTCATCGCACGAATTTCTTCGATTGCTGATGATACTGTAGAAACTTTTTCACTAACGTCTGATGTTGCATGCTCGATGTCCAAGAAGACGGCATTTGTTTTCTCTGTTGACAATAATCCTTCAGCCACACGTTTTCTACCTTCATTCGTGCTCGTCACCACTGTTTCTACATCATGAATGATCGTATCTATCATTCGACCAATTTCTTGCGTAGATTGCTTGGATTGTTCCGCCAAATTTCGCACTTCTTCCGCTACGACAGCAAAGCCTTTACCGTGTTCTCCTGCACGCGCCGCTTCAATAGCCGCATTAAGTGCAAGTAAATTAGTTTGTTCGGCAATTGCCGCTATCATCGATGTGACGCCACGAATGCTTTCAGTGTGTTCGGACATTTTATTAATCGTTTCCATGGAATCGCCAATGGTCTTACTAATGTTCGTCATCTGATCGGTCGTTTCTCCCATTAAAGCAGAGCCTTGCTTTACCAATTGCGCTACATCATCTGATGAATTCAACATGTCCTCATTATCTTGTGTAATGACATCAATGGCGGTTAACATTTCCTCCATTGAGCTAGTAGATTGATTGACAATAGTCGTTTGCATCTCACTCGTCTGTAAGTTCTTTTCCGAAATTTCTGCTACCATTTCAGAAGCGGCCAAACTCTCTTCTGCACTTGCAGACAATTCTTCTGATTGTGCTGCTAAATGCAAAGCGGAATTTTTCGCTCGATCAATAATACCACGTAAATCAGCAACCATTTCATTTAGCGTAATAGCCATATCGCCAATTTCATCATTATTTTTTATCTTCACTTCTTCTATGGCAAAGTTCCCTGCCGACACTTCAGCTAGTGCAGTTGTCATTGTGCCAACCGGGCGGCTTATCAAACGAGTGATAATCATCGTGACCACTACACTGCCTATGATCCCTAGTGCAATTAAGATTGTCATCAATGAAATAGCGCTATTTGTATAACTCGCCACTTCCTTTTCCAACTGTTCTTGTTGTTGTCTTTGGTAATCAATCATTTGATTGATAGTATCGGAAATCGTTATTTGAAAACCTACTCCATTCGTTCCAATAACAAGCGCTTGTTCATCATTTCCTGCACGTTTCTCTTCTATAATGGATAGTAGTACCTTATCGTATTCTTTGCTAGCTTCCCGAATGGATACCAATGCATTTCGCATAGTGTTATTCTTCAGGATTTTCTCCAATTCAGTTAAGTTATTTTCAATACGAGATTGGGTTTCTTCTAATTCTTTTATGTAAGTTTCCGAGCCATATAACATATATCCCCTAATATTTTTAGTTAAGTTATTTTGATCGTTTTGCTGTCGCTCTAACAAAATGACTTTATGCATCCGATCGTTAATTAAAAATGAATACTTTTCGTTAATATTCTTCAGTGCTAAGAACCCTATTAATCCAATAATAATGATAATGATGACTAGACTCATAAATCCAATCCATAACTTTTTTCCAACTGTGAATTTCATCTTCAACATTCTCCCCTATTCAATTTTCAACCTTCGTATACATTTGGTATGCAATGCCAATTATACCCTACAATATTCATATTCGCATAGAGTAATTTAAAGTTTCTGCCAAATTAAAAAAATATAGCATATATTATCGTTTGTTTTCATCCATTTGATATTTTCTAGTTATTTATATACATTTCACTACTATAAAAACAATTACTAATATGTCTTTATACTTTTACAATCGGACAACAATTGATTCCAAGGTCCTTAATTTATAAAACGGAATTTTTTTATGAAAAAATCACACATAGGAGTTTCGACTAAACTTGAAATTCCTATTGTGACTGCGAATAGTTATACTATTCTCTTAGTTATATTGTGAAATCTGACAGAGTTTGACATGAGTTTTTTTCTTTCGTCAGGATGGTATTTATTTCGTTTTTCTAGTATACTAGAATTTCATGACTCTTGAGAGAAGCACTCAAGGCAATTTTGCGTTTATATATAAATTGACATTAAGCCAGCAGTGAAAAGTAGTACAAGAATGAAGTGGTTAGGATGTGTTACTCGTGTCAACAGAACTTTTTATCACAACGGACTTTCAACGCCGATGGGTCAATCAATTGACTGAGGCAGGTCCGTTTTTCAGCAGCTTTTCAGAACAATCTGATGAGCTCTCAAAGTTTCCAAAAGAGAATATAGAAAAACTCGTGAAAATGGGCTATACGACGCTAACCTTACCTAAAGAATTAGGAGGTGCGGGTATCACAGTGACTGACATGGTGCTCTTTCAGGAGACCATCGCTCGTTTTGATAGTGCTACCGCTCTTGCTATTGGCTGGCATCAAGGAGTCGTTGGTGAACTGTATGAGAGCCGGAAATGGACGGAAGAACAGTTAGCCCAGTTTAGTGAAGCGATCCAACAAGGTGCCCTTGTGAATCGTTCCGTTACCGAAGCACAGACCGGTAGCCCTACACGTGGCGGCCGACCACAAACAACTGCTGTCCGCACAGAGAATGGTTGGGTGATTTCAGGTGAAAAGACATTTACGACTATGGCGCCTGCCCTTACCCATATTCTCGTATCTGTTTGGATTGAAGAAAAACAAAAAACAGGTTTTTTCTTGTTGCCAAGTGACACGGCCGGCCTTTCCATCAGAGATACTTGGCATATGATTTCCATGCGCGGTACGGAAAGCCAGACACTTGTGCTAAATCAAGTGGAAGCAACGGATGATCAGTTGGTAGAAGTGAATGAGGCACCACGTGGTAACAACCAAAACGGCTGGCTTCTTCATATTCCCGCATGTTACATGGGAATTGCCCAAGCGGCACGTGATTACGCGGTGCACTTTGCAGCCACTTATCAGCCAAATAGCCTTAATGAACCCATTGCTTCCCTTTTCAGTATCCAAACACAAATCGGGAAGATGGACTTAGAGCTGATTAAAGCACGCCACTTACTTTATGATATCGCGAGAATTTACGATGACCGTGCACGTCGAGTTCATTTACAAAATGAACTCGGGGTAGCGAAATCGATTGTAACGAATAGTGCGATAGAAATTGTTAACTTAGCCATGCGCATTGTAGGCGCTAAAAGTTTGGAATTGTCGAATCCCCTCCAGCGATATTATCGCGATGTGCGGGCCGGACTTCACAATCCACCGATGGATGACATGACAATTACAAAGCTTGCACAAGCCGCAATTAGTGGACAACAATGATTAAACGTTTACTCGTGAGCGGGTATAAAGCCCATGAATTAGGAATCTTTAATGAAGACCATAAAGGCATACCTATCATCAAGAAGGCATTGACAGATCAATTGCTAGTTCTCCTAGATCAAGGACTCGAATGGGTTATAGTCAGTGGACAGCTTGGAGTTGAAACGTGGGTTATTGAATGCGTGTGGGACTTGCAAGAAGATTATCCAAATTTACAATACGCGGTCATTACACCATTTCTCGATCAACAATCGAACTGGAATGAAATAAAACAAGAGACATATGAACAAATCATATCACTTGCGGATTACACAGTGAGTTTGACAAACAAACCTTATGAAGCACCTTGGCAATTTGTAGAGAAGAATAAGTTTCTACTTCGAAATTCGGATGCTTTGTTACTTCTATATGATGAAGAAAATGAAGGGTCACCGAAGTTTCTTAAAAAAATGGCAGTGCAACTAGCTGAAAATACCGCCTATGAATTATTATCGATTACCGCGGATGATCTACAACTCATTGCGGAAGATTTACAGCGAGAACAATGGGAGTAAGAAAAAGCGAAATGCCAAATCTCAGGCATTTCGCTTTTTCTATTTGATGAATGTTCTACTTAATTACTTTTAAAACCTGCTTAAATTCATCAGTCCCTGCCTCACCTAACAACTCATATAACGCTGTTTCTACACAAGTGCCTGAGACTCCAAGATGTTTCATCTTTTGTAAGCCGATCATTTTATTAGCTTCTGTTCTGGAAGTAACTGCATCCACTACCACTTCTACTTCGTAACCTTGCCTCACAAGATCAGCCGCTGTCATATAGACGCAAATATGCGTTTCAATTCCTGCAATCAACACTTGCTTCCTACCCAACTCATTGAGTTGTTTAACAAATTCTTCGTTGCCCATTGCACTGAATGTCATTTTTGAAATGGGGTGTTGTCCTTCAAGCAAGTTCGATAACGATTCAGAAGTCGGCCCTAGACCATCTGGGTATTGTTCGAGCCATAGAATAGGAATATCCAATACTTGTAATCCTTTAATCAACTTCTCCAAGTTATCATGTAGTTCCTGACTTTCATTGACGATTTGTGCGAGTTTTCCTTGTACATCTACTAAAACAAAAACTGTTTGATCGGTTTGCAACATAATATAGTCATCCCCTTTTCCAACATTCCTGTAAGTATAGCATATTAACAGATTTATTAGAAAAATATCTATTTCTGATTATTAAGTAAAAAACCGTCTCCCTTTCATCAATGAAAGAGAGACGGTTTGGAATGGTTATTAGTTTTGAACTGCTGCTTTTTGTTTTGCTTTCGCTTTTGCTTCAATACGACGAGCATGCAAAATTGGCTCTGTATATCCGCTTGGCTGTTCCGCCCCTTTAAAGATAAGGTCAGAAGCTGCTTGGAATGCGATGGAATCATCATAGTTCGGTGCCATCGGCTGATATAACTCGTCATCAGCGTTCTGCTGATCCACTACTATTGCCATACGCTCCAAAGTTTCTTGTACTTGCTCTTTCGTACAAACACCATGACGTAACCAGTTGGCAATGTGCTGGCTGGAAATACGCAATGTTGCACGATCTTCCATTAATCCGACATCATTAATATCGGGAACCGTTGAACATCCTACACCTTGGTCAATCCAGCGAACAACATAGCCCAGGATCCCTTGTGCATTGTTATCCAGCTCCGATTGTACTTCTTCAGCAGACCAATCCGTATTAGGTGCCAATGGAACAGTAAGGATACCATCACGATAATCGATCGAACTGTCAATTCCAGCCTGTACTTCTTTAACATTTACTTCATGGTAGTGCAATGCATGTAAAATTGCAGCTGTTGGAGATGGAACCCACGCAGTGCTCGCTCCTGCTTTTGGATGTGCAATTTTCTGTTCAAGCATTGCAGCCATTAAGTCAGGCATAGCCCACATTCCTTTACCAATTTGCGCATGTCCAGGTAGACCCGCCCGGATTCCCACTGCAACGTTTGCAGCTTCATAAGAAGATAGCCATTCGGATGCCTTCATATCAGCTTTTCTAATGACCGGACCAGCTTCCATAGACGTATGGATTTCGTCACCTGTACGGTCAAGGAATCCTGTATTGATGAATGCAATACGTTCTTTCACTTCATTGATTGCGGATTTCAGATTCAGTGACATTCTACGCTCTTCGTCCATTACACCGATTTTAATTGTATGGCGCTCAACACCTAGCAGATCTTCAATACGATTAAATAATTTGTTCGCAAATGCCGCCTCTTCTGGACTATGCATTTTCGGCTTTACGATATAAATAGAATTATGAAGCGAGTTTTTAAACGCTACATTTTCTTTAAAGTTATGCGTAGCAATTAAAGATGTAAGAACACCGTCTAAGATTCCTTCAGGTACTTCATTGCCATTTTCATCAAGAATTGCATTATTCGTCATTAAATGACCTACATTACGTACGAACATTAATGAACGACCACGCAGTGTCAACTCTTTGCCGTCTACACCTATATACGTACGGTCAGCATTCAATTTTCTAGTAACTGTTTTACTACCTCGTTTGAATGTAGATTCCAAGTCACCCTTCATTAAACCAAGCCAGTTACGGTATACGCCCACTTTATCTTCAGCATCAACTGCGGCAATAGAGTCTTCACAGTCCATTAACGTAGAGAGTGCTGCTTCAATTACAAGATCTTTCACACCCGCCTTATCGCTTTTACCAATTGGGTCGTTCTTGTCAATAGCGATTTCGATATGCAATCCATTATTCACCAACAATACTGCAGTCGGTGCATCTTTGGAACCATTATATCCAACGAACTTGGACTCATCTTGCAATTGAGTCGTGTTACCGCTCTCAAGCGTTACTTCAAGTTTGCCTTCTACAATTTTATAAGCAGTTACATCTGCATGTGAACCTTCAGCTAAAGGCGCCGCTTGATCTAGCAAGTTTTTCGCGAAATCAATTACTTTCTGTCCACGAATCGGATTGTATTCAACACCAGCTTCAGCACCCGCTTCATTACTGATAACATCAGATCCGTATAGGGCATCGTATAAACTTCCCCATCGTGCATTCGCTGCATTTAATGCATAACGAGCATTATCAATTGGCACTACCAATTGTGAACCGGCTTGGTTTGCGATTTCATGATCAACATTAGCTGTTGTCACTTTGAAATCTTCGGGAACTGGCTCTAAGTAGCCAATTTCTTGTAAAAACTCTTTATATTTAACGAAATCAATTTCGCCTTTATTATTTTGATGCCATTCGCTAATGGTCTTTTGTAATTCATCACGTTTTTCTAATAGTGCTTTGTTTTCAGGAGCAAGTTCATGAATGAGCGAATCAAAGTTTGTCCAAAATTGATCATTTTGAATTTCTAAGCCCGGAAGAACTTCTTCTTTTACGAAGTTATATAGTTCTGTTGCGACTTGCAATTTACCTACTTGTTCATAGTTTGTCATGGATAAAAGCCACCCCTTAAAATTTTTCCGCTACACTGTTGTATAACATATAGCGATGAACACCCATCATTATCCATTATCCGGCAACACCCCATAGCCCGTCGATCAAAAATCGACTCAATAAAGACAAATGATCTCTTCACATGAAGACGTGTTAGTACATATCATACCTAAAGTCTAGTTTACTTTCAACTGAATTGTGAAAATTTTCACATCATAGTTATTCGTCTTCGAGACAACCTACTCGTAACAGTTATATAACAGTCGGCGTAATATGTTGTTTTATCATTTCGTATTATACTTCCATATCGTTAGTTGTTCTTTAGCTCTCATCACTAAATTCTAATAGTAAGTTGACACACTATTTTGCATGTGATAGCTTTAGAGACAATCATCTGAATTGAATAGTTTGAAAAGTAGGTGGAATGAAAATACTTTCATTTCTTAAAAGGGAATCCTTTTCTTGGAGCGGTCCCGCCACTGTGAAGACGCTAATGCGTCCAGCCAGACACCTGCCTATTTTTCATGACGCTAATCCTACGGTGAATAGGGAAGTGTTAGACAGTCGCAGTGTATCATCGCATGCTTATAAGTAGCATGTTATTTTATACGTACTCGCAATTCTAACATTTCCCCTAGAGATGTTTTTTTTATTGAAAAAAATCAAGGGGGAAATTATCTATGGTAAAAAGCAGTATAACGGGCTACCCCGTAATAGGTGAAAATCGTGAGTGGAAACGTGTACTTGAGGCATTTTGGTCAAAGAAGATCTCGGAAGATGAGCTTCTTCAAACAACGAAAGAGATTCGCTTGGCAAATTTGAAGAAACAGCAAGATGCTGGGGTTGATTGGATTGCTGTGGGCGACTTCACATTGTATGATCGCGTACTGGATACGTCAGCCATGTTCGGAATCATTCCTTCACGCTATAACTGGAAAGGTGGACAAGTATCCACTTCCACATACTTTTCGATGGCCCGCGGTAATGATGAGGCGGTTGCCTCCGAAATGACAAAATGGTTCAATACAAACTATCACTATATCGTGCCTGAATACGAAGGCCGGCGTTTTGAACTAACGGAAAACAAGCCTCTAGCTGCTTATCGTGAAGCCAAGAGCGAACTGGGTATTGAAGGTAAACCTGTTCTACTAGGCCCCTATACATTACTAAAATTATCCAAAGGGTACGAGGATAAAGATGTACCATCCATTATCCTGCAACTGATACCCCTCTATCAAAAAGTATTACAAGAATTACAGGATGAAGGTGTTCAATGGATCCAAATTGACGAGCCGATTCTATGTACATCAATAAGTTCAGATGAAATGAAGACTGTCACAGAAATTTATTCACAACTGACAAAAAATCTGAGCGGGCTGAATATTCTTCTACAGACATACTTCGATTCAGTTGAACATTATAGAGAAACGATCGCCTTACCTGTTGCGGCTATCGGACTAGATTTCGTCCACGGACGCGAAAGAAATCTAGAGAACTTGAAGCAATATGGTTTCCCAGAAGATAAAATACTTGCGGCAGGAATTGTAGACGGTCGCAACGTATGGCGTTCCAATTTACGTGAAAAACTTACATTGACTGAAAAAATTCAACAGCATGTTACAGCTGATAATTTATGGATTCAACCTTCATGTAGCCTGCTCCACTCACCTGTTACGACTCGCTCGGAACAGAAACTAGATAAAACCATTTTGAACGCGTTAGCATTTGCCGACGAGAAGATTGAAGAAATTAAAGCTATTCAACTAGCAGTACAACATGGATATGAACAAGTTTCTAAGGCATTGGATGACAGTGAAGCAGCATTGACTGCATTTAATTCACTTCCTGCTCGCAATAATAAAGAAGTACGTGAAGCGACTTCGGGAAGTCTTCTATCAGACAGTAAGCGGAATCTTCCATTTGCAAAACGCAAAGTGAAACAACAGGAAAAATTCCAATTACCACTACTTCCGACTACCACCATCGGTAGCTTCCCACAAACACCGGAAGTACGGGCTACACGCAATAAATGGAGAAAAGGCGAAATTACGAATCAACAATATAAAGATTTCGTTCAAGCTGAAATTAAAGAATGGATTGATATTCAAGAAGACTTAGGACTTGATGTATTGGTACACGGCGAATTCGAACGTACAGACATGGTGGAGTATTTCGGGGAAAAGCTTGACGGATTTGTCTTTACTGAAAAAGCATGGGTACAATCCTACGGCTCACGTTGTGTTAAGCCGCCAATTATCTTTGGAGACGTTGCGTTTATTAAACCAATGACTGTAGAAGAATCCATTTATGCAAAATCTCTTACAGGTCATGAAGTAAAAGGAATGCTCACGGGCCCTGTAACCATTTTAAACTGGTCATTCGTTCGTGATGACTTGTCTAGAGAAGAAGTGACAAACCAAATTGCATTGGCTTTGCGTAAGGAGATCGAAGCGCTTGAAGCAGCCGGTATTCATATGATCCAAGTGGACGAGCCAGCACTTCGTGAAGGTCTTCCATTGAAAAGAACCGAATGGAAACACTATCTGGACTGGGCCGTTAATGCATTCCGCGTATCTACTGCATCAGTCGAAGATACAACGCAAATTCATACGCATATGTGCTATTGTGATTTCAATGACTTTATTGAAGCGATTAGCGCGCTGGATGCAGACGTAATCTCCATTGAAACGTCACGTAGTCACGGTGACTTAGTCGAGGCTTTCAATGAATATCATTATGACAAAGGAATCGGTCTAGGTGTCTATGACATTCATAGCCCACGCGTTCCTGCAGTAGAAGAGATGACAGAGATTATTAACAAAGGTCTTGAAGTGCTCGAGCCTTCTCAATTCTGGATCAATCCTGATTGTGGTTTGAAGACGAGAAAGCGTGAAGAAACAGTTGCAGCGTTGAAGAATATGGTGGTTGCAACTGTACAGGCACGCGAAAAGTTAGGCATAGTAGCGGTAAAATAATGAATGTAGGACTGTCTTAGAAATCAATTCGGTTTCTAAGACAGTTTTTTTATTCATAGAGTTTAGAATTGAGTAGTTTGCATGGTGGTAGAAGGAGGATTTACATTTCAGAGGGAACATAGCCACACGAAGTCTCCCCTTTTATGCATCCTTTGCAAGAACAAACGAAGTGTTACGAGCATGCACTTTCATTGCACCTGAATTTGAATTACACATTACAAGAGAGGACGTCCCATGAAGTAAAGTAACTTCGGGGACATCCTCTTTTAACTCCATTACTAATTAGTCGAACTGCTTCGTAAGGTTCGCCATCTCAATAGCAGACACTGCTGCGTCCCAGCCTTTGTTCCCTGCTTTAGTCCCTGCACGCTCGATCGATTGCTCAATCGTATCCGTTGTTAGTACACCGAAAATTACCGGAATACCCGATTGCATGCTTGCTTGTGAAACACCTTTTGCCACTTCATTACAAACAAAGTCAAAATGAGGAGTTGCTCCACGGATGACCGTGCCTAATGTAATGACTGCATCATATTTTTTTGAATCTGCCATTTTCTTTGCAATTAACGAAATTTCGAATGCACCTGGCACCCACGCTATATCTACATCGGCTTCATCTACACCGTGACGTTTGAACGCATCTTGTGCACCTGACAGTAACTTCCCTGTGATAAATTCGTTGAATCGTCCAACGACGATACCTACCTTTAACCCCGTGCCTACTAAATGCCCTTCAAATAAATTACCCATGTTTCATCTCTCCTCATAAAGTTAATAAATGTCCAAGTTTTTCTGCCTTTGTGTGTAGGTACTTTTCGTTCGCTTCATTGAATGGTAGCTGAATCGCAACGCGTTCAACAACTTCCAATTCATAGCCCTTTAAGCCAGCAATTTTCTTTGGGTTATTCGTCAGCAAACGCATTTGCGTAATACCAAGATTCTGTAGAATTTGTGCACCGATACCATAATCACGTAAATCAGCTGCAAATCCGAGTTTTTCATTTGCTTCCACCGTATCAAAACCTTGTTCTTGCAGTTCATAAGCTTTCAGTTTATTGATTAGGCCTATTCCCCTGCCCTCTTGACGCATATACAACAATACACCGCGCCCTTCTTCTTCAATTTGAGAGAGAGCAGCTTGCAGTTGCGGACCACAGTCACAACGGCATGATCCAAAGACGTCGCCTGTCAAGCATTCCGAATGAACTCTTACTAAGACCGGCTCTTCGGTTGTAACGTCTCCTTTTACCAGTGCAACATGTTCTTTTCCTGTCATCGTTTCAGTATAGCCAATCATGCGGAACTCGCCATAATCTGTCGGTAGCTTGATCTCTGCTTCACGTATAACTAATTTCTCTCGTTGTAGACGATAATGAATCAGGTCTTGAATGGTGATGAGTTTCAGATCTAGCTCTTCAGCCATCTGACGTAATTCCGGCACACGCGCCATCGTTCCGTCTTCACTCATGATTTCACAAATTACGCCCGCCGAAGCACTGCCTGCCAGTCGCGCTAAATCGACCGCAGCTTCAGTATGTCCTGTACGTTCTAATACACCGCCTGACTTCGCTACAAGTGGAAATATATGTCCAGGACGTTTGAATTCACCCGCAGTAGCACTTAGGTCCATCATTTTAACGATTGTATCCGCACGTTCAAATGCACTGATCCCAGTATGTGTAGAGCGATGATCGATACTAATCGTAAACGCGGTGCCATGTGAATCCGTATTATTATCGGTCATCATCTGTAATCCTAGTTGGGCGGCTTTTTGTTCTGTTATCGGCACACAAATCAAGCCTCGACCTTTCGTTGCCATGAAGTTGATGATTTCAGGCGTAATACTGTCCGCTAGTGCCACGAAATCGCCTTCATTCTCTCGATCTTCATCATCGACTACGATGACGACTTTACCTTGTTGTAAATCCTCTAATGCTTCTTCGATTGTATGAAACATCTTCATTCACTCCTTCACATAAATCCGTGTTGTTGTAAAAAGTCTTTTGACATCATTTGACCTGCAACTTGTCTTTTTTGCAACATATTCTCAACATATTTAGCGAGCATATCGCATTCGAAGTTGACTATATCTCCTATTTGCTTTTTTGCGATGACTGTCATTTCTTGTGAATGTGGAATCAACGAAATCGTAATATCCGTATCCTTCACTTCAAAGATCGTCAATGAAGTACCATCCAATGCGATAGAGCCTTTATGCAACAGATAGGAGTCATATCCTTGAGGTAATGACAAGCGTATATATAATGCATTATCAACTGTTCGCTTGTCACGAATCGTAGCTATTCCGTCTACGTGCCCTGTGACAAAATGTCCGCCAAACCTACCATTTGCCGCGAGTGCCCGCTCCAAATTCACAGGATCTCCCGTCGCTAATTGTCGTAGTGAAGTAGAGGAAATGGTTTCAGGCATGACGTCCGCTGCAAATTGATCTTTTGTAAAACTCTTTACCGTCAAACAGACACCATTGACTGCGATGCTATCCCCTATTCTCACATCTGTTAAAACAAGGGATGCAGCTATCGTAACCGTCATAGATTGAGCACCTGGTTGTATTTGCTTAACTGAACCAATCTCTTCAATTATTCCTGTAAACATGATTCAATCACCCTCTTTCGGTACCGCTATGATTTTAATGTCTGGACCAATCATCTCTACACTTTCAAAGGTTAAGGGAAACGCTTCATTCATCAATCGGGGATCCAGTCCGCCAATTGGTGTCAAAGATCCAATCCCTCCAAGCAATTTGGGTGCTACATAGCTAATGACTTTCTGCACTGCACGCGCTTTCACAAATGAAGCATTAATAGCTGCTCCACCTTCAACAAGCAACGTCATAACACCACGTCTTCCTAGTTCTAGTAGAATATCTTCTACAATCAACTGGGCTTTTTGCATTCGGATGATCTGGACATGCGGTTTCCTAAGTAACTTTTCACGTGTTAACTCCGCGTATTGCCCGCAAAAAATCCACGTCGGTGCTTCTGCATTTTGAATAACTTGACTAGATTCCGGTGTTCGTAATGATGTATCTAAAATAACTCGAATAGGATGTCGTCCACCTAGGGGCAGTCTGGTGGTAAGAAGAGGATTATCGTGAAGAAGTGTTTGTACACCTACTAAAATTGCATCCTGTGTATGGCGAAGCTGATGGACATCGAGTCGCGCTTGCTCACTCGTCACCCATTTACTATCTCCTTTTGAAGTCGCAATTTTACCGTCTATCGTCATAGCTGTTTTCATTGTCACATGAGGTGTTTTGGTTCTAATAAAATGAAAAAATGGTTGATAAAGTTTTTTAGCGCGTTCAACTGAAACAGATTCGGTTACTTCCACTCCTGCTCCACGAAGTTTCGCAATACCTTTACCCGCTACAAGTGGATTGGGATCCGTTGTCGCAACATAGACATGCTGGATACCCGCTTGAATGATGGCATCAGCACAAGGCGAAGTTTTACCAGTGTGAGAACAAGGTTCAAGCGTTACATACAAATCAGCATCCCTTGCACTCGCTCCCGCCATATCAAGTGCGACTCGTTCCGCATGGCGCTCTCCGGCTTGTAAATGTGCGCCCATTCCAATGATTCGGTTTGCCTTTACTACGACCGCACCTACTGGTGGATTGGGAGAGGTTTGACCTGCCACATTTTCTGCGAGTTGCAAAGCCATTTCCATATAATTCTGATTCATTGAGCAACACTCCAGCTTACGGTATTCCTCTAGTGACATTTCTACATACAAAAAGCCCCGCAAAAGATTATGCGGGGCTTGTAACCATGACTAAATAAACGTTATAAACAATAATGAAAAAATCATTACATGTAGTATATACGCACTGTTCCTTCTCTCATCCAGACTTTAACTGTCGGCTTTGGAGTTTCACCAAATCCACCTTCCGCTTATTTAAAGCATCCGGGTCACGGACTAAGAGCTTGCTAGCTCATCACCGTCGGTAGGGAATTACACCCTGCCCCGAAGGAAACATATTCGATTAACTAAAAGTCTAGCACATATGATGACTAAATAACAATAGTTGAATATTTATTCTGACGAAAACACCCATTTGTCCACTGTAAATCGGTCCAATGCTTCCATATTGGGAATGTACCCAATTCCATCTTCTGACGGGACTGTAATATAACCTTCATGCGCCACAACTTCTGGTGTAATGATGTCATGTTCCCAGTAGCGTGAAGACCCAGCTGTATCGCCCGGGAGCGTGAAATTAGGTAAAGTTGTCAACGCTACGTTATGCGCTCGGCCTATACCCGATTCTAGCATGCCGCCACACCATACATCGATACCTTTCGCTGCACAATAGTCATGAATTTTCTTCGCCTCTGTCAAGCCACCTACTCTACCAATTTTTACGTTAATTATTTTACAACTACCAAGTTCGATAGCTTTACGCGTATCTTCCAACGAATGAATGCTTTCATCTAGACAGATCGGTGTCTGAATGTGTTTTTGCAATTTGGCATGATCGACAATATCATCGGAAGCAAGCGGTTGCTCAATCATCATCAAATTAAACTGATCTAGTTCTTTCAACAACTCTATATCGTCTAACGTATAAGCTGAGTTAGCATCCGCCATTAACGGTACATGAGGGTAGGCTTCTCGAATGACGCGAATCACTTCCACGTCATAACCAGGTTTGATTTTCACTTTGATGCGCTTATATCCTTCATCTATAAAACCTTTAATATTCGCCAATAAGTCTTCAATTTTTTCTTCGATTCCAATACTGATACCCACTTCAATTCGTTGCCGTTTCCCTCCAAGTGCTTCAGCAAGCGTCATATGGTGATGCTTTGCATATACATCCCATATCGCCCCTTCAAGCGTCGCTTTCGCCATATTATTTTTGCGGATATGTCCAAATAAGTCACTTACCTCATCGGGGTGTGTAATTGATTTGCCAAGTACTGCGGGAATCAGGAAATCACGAAGCATGTGAATCGTCGTCTCTGTCGTTTCTTCACTATACCAAGGCGCAGTAAAAGCAACAGATTCCCCCCACCCCTCATGACCGTCCTCGTCTGTGACAGTTGCCAATAGAAAGTCTTTTTGCTGAATCGTACCAAAGCTTGTAGTAAACGGATGTTTCATTGTCATATTCATTCTACGAAGTGTAATTGAGTTGATTTTCATTGAATAAGCTCCTTTAATTTTGCAACGGAATGATGGATCGCTTGCAGAATCGATAGTACTGTACAGACTCTCCTGTTCTCCACACATCGATTAAAGCGAATCCCGCCTCACTCAGTTGCTGAAATATTTTCCTCGTCTTCATTCGCCATTCACAGGCCAATTGCGAGTTGTGTTGCTTGATCAATTGAATATGTTTGGGAACAGGCACTTCTATCGCTTCCGCCTGTATCCATTCATTCGTTTCCGGTAATAGTATAGCTGGGTATAGATCATCACTCAAGCGAATTGAAAAGGGGCGGCTATATAGCAAATTAGGTTGCCATTTCTCCATTACACGCGGACTGTCAATCCACCATGCGACTTGAAAACGATCAGTCGGTAACCCTTTGTTTAACCCATCGTCCATCTTTCCATAACAATCCACTATATAGTCGTAACAGACACCGTATAACTTTGAAGTATTTAAATAGGCGTTGCGACTTTCAAGAGGATCGAATGTCCAAACGATTAATCGATAGCCCATTTCTCGGGCAAGACGTTGTTGTTCTTCTTTTAACAGCTTACCAATGCCTCTCATCTGAAATTCATCATCTACCGCAAGCATATGGGAGCATAGATATATTTGGCCATCTGAATAGCCTGCGAAACTATAGGAATAGCCGACCATACGCTCCTCTAGAAACGCTCCAACAATCAACCCACCATTTTTGACTGCCGTAATGGTCTGATGGACAGGGATTGGTTCCATTCCCCAAATTTGCTTCTCAAGCTTTTGCATAGAATGAATGTCTTCGATAGTCGTCACTTTTCTGACTTCTATATCCTTCCTCATACTGTCACCTTCTATTTTTTAGATTGGAATGTTAATTCGATGGCAGTAGTTAAAATTTCGACTCCTGTTGCCAACGCGTCTTGATTAAATGTCATTTGTGGATGGTGGAGTCCTGGCGTTAAGCCGCATCCCAAACCTAGCATTGTACTTTTGACAGTTGGTCGTTTTACAGAATAGAAGTGAAAATCCTCCCCGCCTGGTGTGACAACAGTACGTGTAGTCTTCTCTTTACCGACCACTTTAGCAATCGCCTGATACATTAGATCTTCTGCTTCAGCATCTACTTCCGCCGCGACCATTTCTGCCATAACTTCATAGTTAATCTCTACATCGTATTGTCTTTCTACTGCTTGAATCACACGTTCCACCTGTTTATATAATTCATCCATCACCACATTTTCCTGGGCCCGTAAATCCAAACTGAATTTAGCATTGCCGGGAATGATATTGGCAGATTCTCCTCCCGCTTGGAACATCGTCATCTTCGCTGTATGTGAAACCATTGGATTACAATGAATGGACTGTAAACCTGCTACCAAAGTAGCCCCGACCTCAATGGCATTCTTTCCTTGATGCGGTCTTGCACCATGTGCTTCTGTTCCCTTTATCGCTCCACTAATCATTTTCGCCGCACCGTGACGTAATGAGGCCGAGGAGTAACCGTCAGCCATTTCATCCGCTGCCCTTACATGAACGCCGTATAAGTAATCGATATCATCGATCAATCCCTGCTCCAAAACAGCTAGCGCACCTTTCCCCTTCTCTTCCGCGGGCTGGAAGAATACTTTTAATGTGCCTTTCTCGGGAATTCCGCGTTCTTTCGCCATAAGCAATGCGCCAATTCCCATTGTCATATGCCCATCATGTCCGCATGAATGATTCGCTTGGTACACACCATCCACTTCTTGCCACAATGCATCTATATCTACACGTAACCCGACTACCGGCTTACCTTCACCGATCGTAACGGATAAACCTGTTATACCGTCGAATAACTTTACATTAAATCCTTCACGCTGAAGAAACTCCTTTAAGTAAGTTGTGGTTTTTGTTTCCTTCCAACTGACTTCCGGATGACTGTGCAAATGCGCAAACACTTCATCTAGTTTCGGCTTCAATAATTGTACTTGCTCCTTCATTCATACCCCTCCTAAAATCCATCTTTCACTGTATATTACGAACTGTTTATTCCTAAATTGTCAAACTCCTCAATAATTCTAGCACAAAAAAGACTTCTCTATCACATCGCGTGAAGGGAAGTCTTTTTCGTATTGATTAAAAAGTCCAAAGAATCATCATGCCGAATAATAGCGTCATGTAATTGACTGAGTACAAGAACATCAAGTTAGCCCATTTATAATCATCTTTTGCATAGAATCCGTATATACTAGCCGCAATATATCCAAGGTTCATCAATGTCGCGATTATAATGAATGTAGTGCCAAACATCGTTAATAAAAACGGTAACGGCAATAAACATAATACATATACTAGCATCTGACGTTTTGTGATGTTAAATCCATAAACGACAGGCAACATCGCTACATTAGCCGCACTATAATCTTTATATTTCTTCATAGCAATCGCAAATGTATGAGGCATTTGCCAAATAAATAGTATAACGACCAAAACTATCGGTACGATATGATCTGCTGGCATAATAGCCGCCCATCCTATGAGGGGGGTAACCGCTCCCGACACACTGCCAATCACTGTATTCAATGTGTATTTACGTTTAGACCACATCGTATAGGGTATTACATACGTAAACCATCCGATAAATGCATAAATCGCCGCTTCTAATGTAGTGAATAATAATAATAACATTCCAATTCCCGATAATATCAAACCAATATTTAATACGGTTTTCAAAGCAAAATGGCCTGTCACAGTCGGACGGTTCTTTGTTCTTTCCATAACCGTATCAATATCAGAATCAAACCAGTTATTCATTACAAGCGCACCTGCGACAAGCAAGGTGCTACCTATCATGGTTAGCAGGAACACCCCCCAGTTGCCCGTGAGTGTCATGCCAGAAAAATATAGTGCCAACCAAAACCCCGTAAATACCGGAAATATATTCGCGATGAGTACAGGTCCTTTAACTAATGATTTAATATCCGAGAAGAAGGTAGACGCTGAGCGGCTTTGAGTAGTACTCGAAACAACATGGGCTTCTTTCGTCATATGGGTCCGTTCTCCTTTTACATTACATTTAAATATCTTTCCATTCGTATATATAACTATATCATTTTCTTAAAAGTAAAATCAAAAAATCATGACAATTCCTTAGAAACTGTTACAAAGATTTGTCCGAAGTGCATAAATAAACCTCGCGTACGATAAAACACTTTTGTTATATGTAATCAGCATACCATATAGTATCACTTTCTCCTACTATTCGACAAAGCATGAGCCTATACCCCTCATAGGTTATCACCTAAGTTTACTCACCACGACCAATCTAACAACATTTACTTTTTTCATTACAAAAAACTCTAATAATCTATTTAAAATTGCATAAAGTTACAAGTTATCTAAATAATTAAATTGATATTAATTTAATTATCCTGTAAACTCGTGTAATAGTATCGCGAAAAAATGATTATTTTCCCTCGATATCTTCAACTATCTACATATTTTTTCTTGTGGTTTCTTTTAAGATATTCAAGCAAAAAAACAGCATTCCGTGATGAAAAAATTATAAAGAGAAAGGATTTGATTTTTTGAGAAAGTTTATGTTGTTTTTATCCATTCTAACAGTAGTACTTTTGACAGCGTGCGGTAACAGTGATAGTAAAGATTCAATAAGTACGATTAAACTGGCAGATGCAGGATGGGATAGTATTCGAATCCACAACAGCATTGCACAGATTATTTTAGAAGAAGGCTATGGCTATGATACGGAAGTAATAAACGGTACTTCTCCTGCAACACTGCAAGCGTTACAACAAGGTGATCTACAAGTTTATACAGAAGTTTGGTCTGATAACTTGGGTGAGGCGTATACAAAGGCAGTCGACAGCGGAGATATCGAAACAGTTTCAACAAACTTCGACGATAACTCTCAAGGCCTGTATGTTCCTACATACGTAATTAAAGGCGATCCAGAGCGTAACATCGAAGCGGTAGCTCCTGATTTGAAAACAATAAAAGACTTAGAAAAGTATCCTGAATTATTTCGAGATCCTGAAAACAAAGATAAGGGACGTATCATCGGTGCACCATCTAGCTGGTTGGTCAGTAAACACTTGGATGAAAAATTAACTACGTATGGTTTAGATGAAAAGTATACGTACTTAGCTCCTGGCTCTGACTCATCCATCGTAGCTGACTTAGCTAGTGCATATAAAAAAGGTGAGCCATGGGTTGGTTATTACTGGTCTCCTACTTGGGTGACTGCAACATATGACTTAACACTATTAGAGGACGAGCCTTTTGATCAAGAGGCTTGGGATAAAGATAAGTCTGGTGAATTTCCTCCTAATGATGTCTACGTCAGTGTGCATAAAGATTTGAAAACACAAGCTCCTGAAGTAGTAGAGTTCTTGAGCCATTACGAAACTAGCAGTGCACTAACAGAAGAAGCGTTAGAGTATATGGGTGAAAATGAAGCTAGTCCAGAAGATACCGCAAAATGGTTTATGAAAGAACATGAAGATCTCTGGACTTCATGGGTACCAGAGGATATTGCTGAGAAAGTTAAAGCAGCACTGTAATACATTTTTGGATTTGCTGGGGTGGGCGCTTTCCGCTCCACCCCTTTTCTTTTGTATTATTACTAAACCTAGAGAAAGAGAGGGACAAGCTAGTACGACCTAGCTTACTGCCTATGAATGAATTCCCTAACATCAGAATACCTATAGGAGATTATGTCGAAAAGTTTATTGATTTTCTTGCAATGAATTTTGGCTGGCTATTTGATTTCATCTTCACGATTGCCTCCACTACAATCCGAACTATTGAAACAGCACTACTCGCTACACCTTGGTGGGCTATCATGATTGTGGTATTCCTGCTTGGTTGGTATTTAAATTCCATTTTGAACGGCATCATGTTTGCCGCCTTTATCTTTTTGATTGGTTCCTTCAATTTATGGGAAGATACGATGACAACAGTCGCTATTATTGTCATATCTGTTGTACTATCCCTGGCGATCGGCATTCCAGTGGGCATCTTGATGGCTTTTAGCAAAACATTTTCCGTCATCATTCGTCCTCTATTAGATGCTATGCAGACAATGCCTACATTTGTCTACTTAATACCTGTAATATTCTTCTTCCCTCTTGGGAATGTTCCCGCAATTATTGCGACCATCATTTACGCATTACCACCAGTTATTCGTCTAACAGAGCTCGGCATCCGAAACGTGGATTCTGAAGTGATTGAGTCAGCAGAATCTTTCGGATCTTCTCGTAACCAAATGTTAGTAAAAGTACAATTACCTCAAGCATTACCTACTATGATGGCAGGTATCAACCAAACTACGATGATGGCTTTATCAATGGCTGTTGTTGGTTCAATGGTTGGTGCTCACGGATTAGGTGAACGTGTACTATTCTCGATCAATCAAATCAATATATCATTAGGATTTGAAGCAGGTATCAGTATCGTGTTCTTAGCGATAATTATTGACCGTTTGACCAATGGAGTAGCAGACCGCCTACAAAGTACAGGGAGGAGATCAGCATGACCGTTAAAATTAAAGTAGAAAATGTCACCAAGATCTTTGGTCCTCGCCCTAAAAAAGTCATTCCTATGATTGAAAAAGGAGCTTCTAAGCGCGATATCCTCGAAAAGACTGGACATACAGTAGGTGTCTATAACGCCAATATGGAAATCATGGAAGGTGAAACTTTCGTAATTATGGGGCTATCCGGCAGTGGTAAATCAACACTTATCCGTTGCTTCAATTTATTGAACAAACCTACATCAGGTGCGATTTATGTAGATGGTGAGAATATTGTCAATTATAATAAAGAGCAGTTAAAATTTTTCCGTCAGAAGAAAGTCGCAATGGTCTTCCAGCACTTTGGTTTATTTAGTCATAGAACGGTTATTGAGAACATTGAATACGGTCTGGAAATTCGCGGTTTATCGAAAAGCGAGCGTCGCGATATCGCACAAAAGCATATCAATACGGTTGGCCTGAAAGGGTATGAAAATCAATATCCTGATGAATTATCAGGTGGGATGCGTCAACGTGTGGGTATTGCCCGCGCCTTGACGAATGATCCGGATATTCTGTTGATGGATGAGCCGTTCAGTGCTCTTGACCCACTCATACGAAGAGAGATGCAAATGGAACTTCTAGATATCCAGACACGTCTTCAAAAAACGATTATCTTTATCACGCATGATGTCAACGAAGCATTCCGTATCGGTGATCGTGTGGCAGTTATGAAAGATGGTCACGTAGAGCAAATCGGTACACCGGAAGAGTTATTGGAAACACCCGCAAACGATTATATCATTGACTTCACTCGTGAAATTGATCGCTCAAAAGTGTTACAAGCAATGAATATTATGTCTAAACCACTAAGTGTCATGAACGGCAAAGATGGCTTGCATGTGGCGATTAAGAATATGGAGGAGCACGGTATTTCCAGTGTCTTCATTACGAATCGAGAACGACAGTTGCTTGGATTGGTAACAATAGATGGCGCGATCGAAGGCGTGAAAAAGAAGAAAACGTTAGAGGAAGTGATGACAACCGATGTCTTGACAGCAAATCCGGAGGAATATGTTCAAGATATTATTCCGCGTGTACTAGTTTCTAAATATCCACTTGTTGTCGTAGATGAAACGAACCGAATTGAAGGGATAATTTTACGGGTTCATGTACTTTCCAGCATTATTAGCCACTCTGCTGATGATGAAGAGGAAGGCGAGGAAATACTCGGTCCATCCGTTGAAACAGTTGAGATAACTGAATAATAAAAAGGGAAGAATGAGCATCGCTACTCACTCTTCCCTTTTTCATTAACTTTTCCCTGAAACACCGGCACTTTCAAATGTAGCCATTTCATTGACCATCAAAACAGCGGATTGAATGATACTACATGCAACTGCTGCGCCTGTACCTTCCCCTAATCGCATGGACAAGGACAAAATAGGTTCTTTTTCTAAGTATTGAAATGCCTTTTGATGCCCTGGTTCCATCGATTGATGACCGAGCAACATATATCCAGCTGCGCCTTTGCTTATGGTCTCCGCTACGCAAGCTGCAGCAGTCGAGATAAAGCCGTCTAAGATAATCGGGATGCGTTTAGATGCTGCCGCGAGCATTGCACCTACCATCGCGGCCAATTCTAGACCACCCACCTTACGAAGCACGTCAAAGCCATCTGAAGGATTTGGCTGATGAAGAGCTAGTGCCTCCCGTACTACTTTAATTTTATGAAGATGTTGATCAGATGATATTCCGGTTCCGTAACCAACCAACTCTGCCGGATCTAGCCCTGTAATAGCCGCCACTACAGCACTGCTTGTCGTAGTATTACCGATTCCTACTTCCCCTACTACTAGAAAATCAACACCTTTTTCAAATAGCGCAATCGCTTCTTCATAACCGATTTCCAGTGCTTTTTCTACTTCTTCTTGAGTCATTGCCTCGGTATGTAGAAAGTTCTCCGACCCTTGTCGAATCTTCCGGTCTATCACGGGTTCTGCAAATACATCCCCTATTACACCCACATCAACCAATGAAAATTCTGCTTGCTGCTGTCTGCTGAATACATTGATTGCCGCACCACCTACTGCCATATTCTGTACCATTTGACGAGTAACTAGTTGAGGAAATGCCGAAATCCCCTCTTCCACAATTCCATGATCTGCTGCAAATACCAGTACACCTAGTTGGTTTATGCTAGGCAGTTTTCGACCTTGTATCTCGGCTAATGTGACCACGATTTCTTCAAGCTTTCCTAAACTTCCGATAGGTTTCGTCAATGTGTCTACATACGCCTTCGCTTCCGCTCCTGCAGATACATCCAATGCAGGGATCGTATACTGTTTCAAGTGATAACCTTCCTTCTCATTATGTAAAAACACTCATCTTATTTCACTTATAAGTATATCAGTAGATCGTAATAAGTATCCAATTAAATATCTGGCATGCAAATCATGTCGTTTACGGGTATACTGTAAACAGCGGACATGACATACATTACGCTAGTTACGTTACCATCAGAAAAGGGGCGATACACATGATTAGCGAAAAATTAGCACAAGCTTTGAATGAACAAATGAATAATGAATTTGCCGCGGCACAAACTTACTTATCCATGGCATCTTACTGTGAATATCGAAATTACAGCGGATTTGCGCACTTCTTTCTACAACAAGTAGAAGAAGAGCGGCATCACGCAATGAAAATCTATTCTTATTTGAATGATCGTGGAATCCGTGCGATTATTACAGAAACACCTGCACCAGCTACTTCTTTTGATAACTTGGTACACACGTTTGAAGTGGCATTAGTACAAGAAAAAGAAGTAACCAAATCATTCTATCAAATCATGGATATGGCCTGGGAAGAAAAAGAGCACGCAACGATTTCCTTCCTGAACTGGTTCCTTGACGAACAAGTAGAAGAAGAAGCAACCTTCGATAGACATATCGAGTATTTGAAGCGGATCCGTGAAGATAAGAACGCATTGTTCATTTACGAGAAGGAGCTTTCCACACGTTCGTTTGAAGCCGAATAAAAAACAGGCAAGCTAGAGGTTCATAGACCTTTTGCTTGCCTGTTCTATTTTAGTAATACGGATCAAACACATTTCACATATACACTGTTTATAAAGATGTTCTTCTGGTATTTGCCGAAACACTTCTTCCGGGAAAATCTTCTTTGTACACCAGCAATGCTCATTACTCTCGGTTGAAGTACCACATAAATTATTCCCCAGGCAAATCGGACATTCATTTTTCATATAATCCTCTTCCTATAACCGATGCTTGTCTAGCTCAGCTGTATTTTTCTTCTCTAACTCTTCTACCCGATCTTCCAATTCCTTATTTCTTTTCATACTTTCCATCGAATACAAACCAGCTAGTAAAGCGACCACAAATGTTGCGTAGTTAAACCACTCCATACATCCCGCCCCTTTTTACTTTTGTTTTTTCAAAAATAGTTCATATACTTTTTTCAATGTGTCTGGTGTGAGTTCCATATTATTTTCATACATGTATTTCACTGCATATCCTAGCGCAACTGTCATAGAACCTGCAACACTCGCAGCAACGACCATTCCTGCGCCGGGAATCACTTTAACAATTTGTCGAAATGCTGTTTTCCCGATATTTCCTACAATCGTTGCAATGATCAACTCTTTCGCATGGTCTTTTGTAATCGGTTTTCCATACAATGTCGATAGCTTCAACATGAGGCCCACTTGCAATGTCGTCAATGGGATAAAGTCAGCTCCTGGAATGGGTACTGCTCCAATCGTAGCCGCTGATGCACCGGCTGCGAGAATCCATCGTTTGGCAATCGATGACTTATCCGCCATGTTTGCTGCGAGTAATAGATCTTTATTTGCTTCTTTTAATTGCTGAAGGATCTCTTTTTGCAGGAACTCCATTTGCTCTCCTGTCTTCGAAGAGATTGGAATAACCGGATAAGCAAACCCAGTATGCTCCAAAACATAGTTCACTAAACTTGGAATATCATCGGCTGCATCTATTTTATTGAGCACGAGAATGATTTTCTTGTTGAGTGTAGCAATCTTATTTAATGACTTTAGTTCCGTATCTGACAATACAGTACCTGCTGCATTCAAGAAGAATAAAATCACATCTGCTTGATTATAAAATTTCAGCGTCTCATTTGAATGTTCTTGATAGATATCATCAAGACCGGGTGTATCAACAAATAGTATATTGTCCGTGTAATAAAACTTTTTAACTTCCTTCGTTTCACCGGGTTGCGCACCCACTTCCGCAACATCTTTTTGCATAAGACGATTTAGTGTAGATGACTTTCCTGCATTAACGTCGCCCACCATTGCTAGTAGAATTTCTTTATTTAATTGCTCATTGATAAGATCAGATTCTTGTTTAAACACTTCGTCAAATGATTCATCTGACATAAAATTTGGAGTTTTCATTACAGCACGTCCCTTCACTTAGTTTGACTATTCAGATTACCCTATTGTAAAAAAGAGCATCAGTCATTCATCCACTTTTGACTGATGCCCTACGCTATTTATCTGGTTACTTAATAATAAGGTGAAATCAAGATATACACAAGTACCCCGGTGAAACTAACATATAACCAAATAGGCATTGTCCAACGTGCAATTCTGCGGTGACGTGGGATCTCCATATTCCATGCTCTTGCTACACTTGTTAGTGCTAACGGAACGATTGCAGCAGCTAACACGATGTGTGAAAACAGGATGAAGTAATAGAACCCAGCCAAGAAACCACTGCCGCCAAATGGTGTAGACTCCGATAAAAAATGATATGCGACATACGTCACTAAAAATAAAGCGGTTGTGCCAAATGCTGCATAGATAAAGCGTTCATGCAGTTTGACATTTTTCTTCAAGATCGCAACTAAGGCACATACGAGAAACAAAAAAGTGAAACTGTTAAATATGGCATTCAATAAAGGTAAAATCGTAATATCGAATGCTGTGAAATTCTCTACACCTGGCATACCTGCTAAGATGCCAATCGCACCGATAAGAATGACTGAAATAATGATAATCGCCGGACGGTAGTTCCGTTTTTTAAAATTCGCGTGCGGTGTTGTTTGATTCGTATAGTTCATCTAGTGACACCCCTAATTCTATATTCATAACTACCCTATATCGTACCATACGGAACACGCTATGCAGGTCAAATTTGTGTCGACTTTTGAAATTGCTCATCTGTTTTTTCTCTGAATTCATCAATAACTTTTATGAACTTAGCAATAGTCGGTGTTAAATAGGAATCAGCACGTCGTACAAAAACCGTTTTAATCTGACTGTATTTCGATGGCAAATGATAGCAATAGACTAAACCTTGATCTAGAAGATGAGAAACAGTTGATCTCGGAACGAATGTTACACCTAATCCTGCTGCCACACTTCCAAGAATCGTCTCCAGTGTTCCGAACTCCATCATTTTCGTTGGCTTAAACCGCTCATCTTCAAGCCACGACTCTAAACGCGCCCGATAACCACAACCCTTTCTGAAACAAAGAATTGGCTCATCTTTAATATCTTCTATCGATTGAAACGGTTTACTCGAAAGTAACACAAGTTCTTCTTCAAGAACATCGTGTACAGCTAGGTCGGGATGCGTCGTTCCTTCCGATATAAAAGCTCCATCAAGCTGATGGTTTAGAACTTTAAACTGCAATCCTTCTGTTACACCTGTCAATAGTGAAATATCGACTTGCTTATATTTTTTATTATATCTCGATAGAATAATAGGTAATTTGATGACAGTTTCTACCGATCCTAGCTCAAGCTTTCCCGAAGGCTCTTTGTCATTTTGCACGACTTTTCTCATTTCATTGGTTAGTGATAATATCTTCTCGCTGTAAATGAGAAGTCGTTTCCCTTCAGGTGTCAAGATCATTCCACGGTTGTGTCGGTTAAATAATGGGGTCTTTAGTTCCGATTCGAGCTTTTGTATTCGGGACGTGATATTTGACTGTACATAGCGTAATTCTTTAGCAGCCGCTGTGATCGTTCCCTTCTCTGCGACCATCTGAAATATCTCTAAGTCTTTAAATTCCATAAGAACCCTCCTACTAAAATCCTCTTATATACATGGTATCAATAAAATCGATAGTTGTCATCAGTATTATTCGTTTTACGTGATGTCTAATATAGTGTTTACTAGAGATAGTACTTCAAGGAGGTTAAACTAGTTGAAAAACAAAATTATCTGGGGAGCGTTTCTGTGCTTTTTAGCCAGTGTGTCATGGGGAGCAATGTTCCCAGTTGCCAATAGTGCATTCAAAAATATCGACCCGTTCTATTTTACATTAATTCGTTATATTTCAGTAACATTACTACTTGTTGTCATACTATGGTTTAAAGAAGGTAAACGAGCTTTCCGCTTTGAGAAGAGGGGGTTATCCCTTTGGTTCTTCGGCACGATGGCATTCGTTGTCTATAACCTTTTAATTTTCTGGGGACAAGATCTAATGGGACAACCTGGAACTATGGTGGCGTCTATTTCAGAGGCCATGATGCCGATGATTTCTATTGTTCTTGTATGGGTGATTAGTAGACAGAAACCACATGGCTTCACGCTCGCTTGTGTGTTTACTGCATTTGTTGGTGTAATGCTTGTCATCACAAAAGGTGACTTACGTACATTCTTCACGGCAACAGACGACATTGTACCTTCATTACTAATCTTCATTGCGGTAATCGGCTGGGTAATTTATACAATGGGTGGGAATCGTTTCAGTGAATGGTCGGCGTTGCGTTATTCTACGTTAAGCTGTTTACTTGGTACAGTAACTGCTAGCATAATAGTCTTCTTCGTAACATTGACAGGTTATATTTCTGTCCCAACTGTGACAACATTACAAGTGGTAACACCCCATATGTTGTTTATGATTATATTTCCAGGCATTATTGCATTAGTAGGTTGGAATGTGGGCGTACGTATTTTGTCTCCATTAAATGGTTTATTGTTTATTAATTTTGTACCGGTGACTACACTAGTGATTTCATATATACAAGGATATCAGCTAACGATTTTCGATTATATTGGCACACTATTTATCATTGCAGCGCTGTTAGGAAATAATATATTCCTCCGTTTACAGCAGAAGCGTAAAGACGAAGCTCGTCAATATAAAAAACATAGTATGCAGCCTAGTGTTTAATTCAAAGTTAGAAAGCTACTATTTTAGTCGATCAAAAAAACAAAGATACATTCCAATAATTTGGAGGTGTCTTTGTTTTAGTTTACTGATTTTCCTTTACTATTTTAAATGAAGATCAAAAAGTAAAGCGGTGGACGATACGACTTAACGCTGTGGCTTCGTCTGTTAGTTTGCCGGCATCACTTGCCAACTGCTGGATTCCCTCTACTTGTTCATCCATACCGGCTACTGTTTGAATGACACTTTCTGTGAATTGTTCAGAGATCTTAGTAATTTGTTCAATAATTTTTTCGATTTGCTCACCGTCTTTGATTAATTCTTCCGCGTGAAGACTATTGTTTGTAACGGCTGCCTTTGTATCTACTACAGCGTCATTCATATAATGGATCGATTGTCCGGCTACTTTGACGATTTCTACGCCTTCATCAATAGTATCCGCATTCGATTCTACATGTTGTACCGCAATTTTCACTTCGTTATTTGTTTGTTCTAACGTTCGCACAACATCGTTTGCGAATGCATTCGTTTCTTCGGCTAGTTTACGAACTTCGTTTGCCACGACTGAGAATCCACTCCCCGCTTCTCCGGCTCTTGCTGCTTCAATGGAGGCATTGAGTGCTAATAAGTTCGTTTGTTCAGCGATTTTCGTAATAAGAGAAACTTTTTGAATGACTTGATTGATATCCTCAGCGACCTGCATAATTTTTCGTGAAGATTCGTGAACGGCTTCATTGATTTGCCGCATCTTTTCCTCTGTTTCTTCAATTGCTTGACTACCTTCTGTTGCAGCAATCGACGCATTTTCGGACTTGGAAAGTGTTTGCTGTATGCGCAATTCCATTTCCCGAATTCCTGTCATCATCGTTTGAACCATCGCATTGGCGGATTGCAGTGAAGATAGTTGTTGCTCTGTTCCACCTTGGAAGTTTTGCATAGTTTCTCCATATGAAGTGAAGACATTTGATAATCGACCCGCTTCCGAAGCCTGCACTTTACTAATTTGATCCACGATTTCAGAGGAGCGGTCGAGTTCCGTGACGATATTCTTTGTCCCAATCACGATTTTATTAATTTCAAAACCAATTTGATTAAATTCAGATCTAGATTTTGCAGTTACTTCGGCTGTTAGGTCACCCGATGAAATTTTCCTTGTGACTTTGCGCCAAGACCGTACACCTTTCATAACCATCTTATAAAGAACAGATGTGAAAATACCCGTAAGAAGTAAAGACGTACTAACAAATGCAATGACCTGTAGGATAGATAGATTAAATATATTCGCAAGTGTCCCCATGGCTAAAGCCGGCAATACAACAGCTAAAGTCGCTCCATATAGAATAAATCTCTGATGATTTATTCTGCCTAATCGCAGTGTGAATTGCCTGTTTCCTACTTGAATAATCGGCATAGCCGCATCGATAAGTCGCTCACCGGATTTTCTATCATACACTTGCAGTAACGGCTTGGTTGTATTTGCAGCACGCAAGCCAATGGCATCGGAAAATACTGTACCTTCCCATAACCGATTAGTATGAATATAGCTTCGACCCATTTCATCCACAATGACAAAGTATTCATCTTCTTCCAGCTGTTCATCCAATAATTGATGAAGTACATGATAATTCAAAGTAAATGATTGTTCGTTTTCTATTAATGGCTGAATGCGTTTTGTGACCCGTTCTACTTTTTTAAGCGCATTACGTGCAGAAGATGTTCTTAAAAGCTTTTCCAATCACGTCACCTCTTTAGGTCCTTTTATACTATATAATTACTATATCATAAATTATGAGAAAGGTCTTAATGTTTCTTTTTTGAAGTGTGATTATTCGTAATATTTGGATATCAAAAAGTATATCCTATCTTGTTTGGTAACATATTACTTCCTCATGGGTGTACTACTTTACTCATTCTATTTTTACATTAGCTTTTCGTGTATATGCCTTTCATTAAAGTACGAGACACTAAAAACGTACAGACATCATTGTCTGTACGTTTTCCTCATTTTACATATCTTCTAGCTGAAACATATTCTGATTTATACGGTTCCGCAGTCATTGGAATGATCTCTACAGTCCGTTTGGGATTTGGAGCATGGATCATTTGTCCGTTCCCCGCGTACATCCCTACATGATGAATAATTCCTTTTCCTTTATTATAGGCAAAGAACAGTAGGTCACCGGGTTGTAAATCTTTCTTCTGTACCAACGTTCCATTCAGTGCTTGCACGGATGCATCACGTGGTATATCAATACCATGCTGCCGATAGACAGAGTACGTGAATCCAGAACAATCCAAACCAAATCCCGAAGTTCCTGCCCATAGATATGTTAATCCGTCAAAGAGCTTGGCTGTTTCCATGATTTGCTGTGTTGTTGGCTTTGGCATGACACCATCCGCTCTTACTATTTTCACTGCACTTTTATCAATATACTTCACTCCGTCAGCAGGTGTCTGAACAGCAAGTTTATTATCCATGACGTTTACAATAGGCAATGTTGTGTTGAAGCTAATTGAACGAAAAGGCTGCTTGCCATTTTCATCAATCGTAAGTGCGGCTGATTTCGTCGCCACCATGGCTGTGTCGCATGTTGCATAGTTAGGATATACTGTCGTTAAATGATTTTTCAGCATCCATCCTGGATAACCTGCTGCGTTTTTAGGAGACTTTTGGTCCACTACTGCTACTTGAACCCAGTCACCTTTTGTCTGCAGGACTTTTACTGTTTGACCATATATTGCTTGAGTTTCTAATTTACCTACTAGCCATTGTTTTTCACGCAAACTCATCGCTGCAACCCATTTCGTGATATCAGGCGATTTATTTATTGCGTAAGCATCAACTGTTCGTGATTTTCCTGGCTCTTTCCACAGTGTTGTAACAGGAACATTCACTGTTTGCACTGGTGTGTTATTCGGCTTATAACAAGCAGATTGTTCTCTGAAGTCTGGCTCAAGAATTCGTGCAAGAAATACTGCAAAGTGCCCACGTGTTAATGTTTGATTCGGCTTAAAAGTGTTATCTAAATAGCCTGTCGTAATGGCATTTACAGATAATTTTTGTATATCGGATAACCCCCAGTATGTTGCAGGTACATCACGGAATCGATATGTCGAATTACCCGTCAAGTTGAATGCCCGAACGAATACCGCTGCCATCTGTCCACGTTTCAAATTGCCATACGGTTGAAATTCATTTTTCTCGTTACCCATAAAAATACCTTCATCGACCATTGTGGCGATCAGTGGGTAATGTGGGTGAGACTGCTTTACGTCTGACAGCTTTACTTCTGGTCTATTATCTACAGAGATTTTTAGTGCGCGTTGGATCATTCCTGAGGCTTCGAGACGTGTGATTGGTTCGTTTACACGGTATTTGGCGTTCGGTTTTTCTATGATAATATCATTTTCAACTAGGTATTGTATTTCTTCAGCTGCTGAGTGCTGAGGACGTACATCTTGGAAGACGGTGGCAAGTGAATTCGTTGGGATTGCCAATAGGACTAGCATCATCGTTAGCACTATTGCACTTATCTTTTTCAATTCTAGGACACTTCCATTCTCTTAGGTAGTTTTGCCTTAACTATACCTGAGCAATAATTCTTTGTATAGAAAGAATTCGAAAAATGGATATGATTTTCTTTCGAAAAACTTTTAAAGGAATAAGTGTAATGGAGTAGTATAGTCAGCAAGGACGTAGTTATTACTGGTTGCTATTCATCGATGTTTGAATTGTAATTAGTTTACATCTGACCTGAACTTACACCCACGCAAAAAAGATCTCTCTTGAAGCATTTAGACTTCAAGGGAGATCTTTTGTTTACTGAATAGCAGTTCACAGACTACTTTAATTCAAATATTTCTTAAACCAATATATTTTTTAATATCGCCACTGCCTGGTCGATTTCTTCTTTTGAAACCGTCAATGGTGGTAATAGACGAATGACATTCGTTCCAGCAGGTACAAGGAGCAAGCCTTGTTTTTCGGCCTCTTGGATGTATGAACCGATTTCATTATTTGAATGAATTCCAACTAATAAGCCATTACCACGAATCGAATATTTATCTTTTGGTAGTTCTGATTGGAGTTGTTGCTTCAGATATGCAGACTTTTCTTGAACATCCTTTAAGAATGCTGGATCAAATACATGATCGACTACTGTTTGGGCAACTGAGATCGCTAATGGATTACCCCCAAAGGTTGTACCGTGTGTGCCAGGTCCGAATGTATGGAACAGCTCTTCGCCAGCTAGCAATGCCCCAATCGGGAAACCGCCACCAAGACCTTTAGCAAGTGAGACGATATCTGGTTTTAGTGCAGTCTGCTCGTAGGCATAGCGAGTTCCTGTGCGTCCAATTCCTGTCTGCACTTCATCGATAATGAGGAGAATATTATGTTCATTACATGCGGCCATAACCGCTTCAGCGAAAGCCGGTTCAATAGAATTGACTCCACCTTCTGCCTGGATGACTTCTAGCATGATGGCAGCTACGTTATCGTTCGTCGCTTGCTTCAAAGCCTCGACGTCATTAAATGGCAATGCTTCAAAACTCTCTAGCATCGGACCGAATCCTTTTTGGATTTTATCTTGACCGGTAGCCGCCATTGCGCCAAATGTTCTCCCGTGGAATGACTGTTTGAACGATAAGATATGATGCTTGCCTGTATGTTTACGTGCGAGTTTAATCGCAGCTTCATTCGCTTCGGCCCCACTGTTACAAAATAACGCATATGACAGATCTGTATCTCTTGTCAATGATTCAGCAAGTTTTTCTTGCTCTGGACTTTCGAATAAATTGGAAATATGCCAAAGCTTTTCACTTTGTTCTTGTAATGCTTTAACAATCGCAGGATGAGCATGACCTAAACTGACGACCGCGATACCGCTAGTAAAGTCTAAATAGTCCTTCCCTTTATCGTCTGTTACTACGGTACCTTTCCCCTTTACGAGATGTACCGCGCGTCTTGCATAGTTATTGAATAAATACGTCACACGATTGCCCCCTCATTGGTAATGACCGTGCCTTTTAATTTTTGACAGACAATTTGTACAGACGGAATACCCGCTTCTAGACAATCGATAGCGGCCATAACTTTCGGGATCATTCCTCCGTAAATATCTTCTGTTTCAATCCAGCCATAAATAGCTTGGGGTCCCACTTCTGCTTGAGGACGATCTTGAATGCGGATTCCCGATGTATCCGTAACTAATAATAAACTTTCTGCCTCGACAGCTAATGCAATTCGACTCGCGACTGTATCCGCGTTAACATTTAGTGGTTCTCCAGAAATCGTTGCACCGATACAAGAAATAACAGGAATAATTTCTGCATCTAGTAGCGCATCCAAGACTTCCGTTTCAACTGTTTTTATTTCTCCCACATAACCATACGTTTCAAAATCCAGGACATCACATGTAAATAAGTTCGCATCGAACCCGCTTAATCCAATCGCTTTGATTCCCGCGTGATTGAAGCGGTGTACGAGCGCTGGATTTACTTGACCTATCATGATTGACTGGACGATACCAATCGCTTCAGCTGACGTAACACGGAATCCTTTAACTACAGTCGAAGTGACTCCACGATTTTCAAGCTCTTGATTAATATTCGGTCCTCCACCATGAACAATAATCACTTGAACACCATCTTGCTGTAATTTTTTCACACCCTGAAAAAAATCGTCACTTAACTCGTCTAGCATACTGCCACCTAGTTTAATAACCTGTCGTTTACGTGCGGTATGTTGCGTTGATTTGGACGTAGTCATAAGTAAGATCGCACCCCCATGCCATTCCCTGACCAGCTCCCTGGTTTAGTTCTATTGCAAATTTCACTTCGTGTTGTTTAAGATAAATCAACAGCTCTTCTTCTGAAAACGGAATAGGTTCCCCGCTTTCTACTACTACAGTGTCACCGATATAGATTTTGATATCTTCAGGATCTATTGTCGCACCGCTATATCCGACTGCCGCAATGATTCTCCCCCAGTTGGCGTCACAGCCAAATACTGCCGTCTTGACAAGTGGTGAGCCTACAACAGATTTTGCAATTTGGCGCGCTTGTTCATCCGAAACTGCACCCGTCACTTTTGCTTCAATTAATTTAGTAGCACCTTCCCCATCTTTAGCGATCATTTTTGCCAAATCACGTGATACGGCATGCAATGCATCGACGAAAGATTGCCATTCGGGATGATCTGGAGTTAATGAATGATTACCCGCAAGTCCGTTTGCCATAACGAGTACCATATCATTCGTTGATGTATCACCGTCTACAGTAATGGAGTTGAAAGTTACATCCGTAATTTCTTTTAATGCTGTTTGTAAATGTTCTGACTCGATATGGGCATCGGTTGTAATGAAGCCTAGCATCGTCGCCATATTCGGTTCAATCATTCCCGAACCTTTTGCAACACCCGCAACTACTACTTCACGATCATCAATCACCGTTGCATATGCAGTGTTTTTCGTTACGGTATCTGTAGTTAAAATTGCTTGGGAAAATTGAATGGAACCTTCTAATGTATCCAACGGTTGAAGTTTTTCGATACCAGAGAGTAAAGGTGCCATATTCATTTGTTCACCTATTACACCTGTTGACGCAATCCCTACAAGATTTTGGTCAATACCTAGGTGATCTGCAGTTTTACGTTGCATACTCACTGCGTCTCGCATGCCTTGCTTTCCAGTACATGCATTGGCGTTACCAGAATTAATAACAATCGCTTGCATTTTTTGAGTTTCGTAGACAACTTTCTTTGTCACTTGAAGTGGAGCTGCCTGGATTACATTCGTTGTGAAGACACCCGCAACACTCGCTGGCACTTCGCTGACTAATAGTGCTAAATCATTTTTCTTATGCTTTAGCCCACAGTGAATGCCGACTGCCTTGAACCCTTTTGGTGAGATAATATTTTTACGCGAGATGCGCTTCATACCTTCGATAGTTTCCATAATCGTGCTCCCCTCAATTCTTGTGTTCAAATTACTTGTTTAAATCCATAATGGAATGAGATCGATTCCTGTTTTTTCATTTAAACCATATTGGATATTCATATTTTGTATAGCTTGTCCCGCGGCGCCTTTCACCACATTATCAATGACTGCTATAATCGTTGCTTGATTTGTGCGTGGATCTACTTTGACATGTATATCGCAATAATTGGAGCCATATACCTGTTTTGTGCTAACCTTTTGCACATCTGTCAAAATCCGAACAAACGGACTATCTTTATATGTCTCTTGCAAGCAATTTATAAGCTGTTCTTGCGTTACTTGTCCATTTACTTTCGCATAGCTCGTCGTCATGATACCTCTTGTCATGGGAACCAGATGCGTAGTGAACATAATGGGTTCCGGCTGATCAGCAAATGTATTCATTGCTTGCTCAATTTCCGGTATATGCTGATGCTGATGAATCTTATATATAGAGAAATTTTCATTCGTTTCACTGAAATGTGTAGCTTGGCTTGGCTTATTCCCCGCACCAGATACACCACTTTTCGCATCGATTATTAATCGGCTACCATCAATTAGTTTATTTTTCAATAACGGAAGTAAAGATAGTAGAACTGCTGTCGGGTAACACCCTGGATTCGCAATAATTTCCGCATCGGCAATATGATGTTTATTCCATTCAGGAAGTCCATATACACTTTTCTCCAAGTGTTCAAGTGGCGGTGCATCTTTTTGATACCATTGCTCAAAAGCCGCTTGATCTTTCAGTCTAAAATCTCCCGATAGGTCAATTAATTTAGCACCTGCACCCACCAATGGTGGAAGTAACTTAGTTGTTACGCCAGCTGGTGTACTGAAAAACACCGTATCTAACTTGCTAATATTTTCAGGTTCTATAGCTTTCATCGATTGATCGTGAATATTCACGAGATGTGGATATTTTTGAGAAAAGACCGTCCCCACTTCTGAGGAAGTGAATAAATCAATTTGTTCAATTTCCGGATGGTTTTGTAGTAACCGTATTAACTCTAGGCCACCGTATCCAGACGCTCCTACGATTCCAACCTTCAACGTCATCACCTCTTTATTCATTACAGACAAGTATACGTATGTATAATTATAAAGTCAACTGTATTTTTATTTATTGACAGTTAATTTACCGATTCTATTTCTGTTCTTTTAGAAAATCTATAACTTCTTCCTCACTATATGTTATTATTATGGAGAGTATAATATGATCAAATGAATAATAAGATTTCAGGAGGCTATTATGGTAGATTTATTAAAATTATCCGGTAAAAACATTGTGATTATGGGTGTTGCGAATGAACGTAGTATTGGTTGGGGAGTAGCAAAAGCATTATTCTCAGTTGGTGCGAATGTCATTTTCACATACCGTAAAGATCGCTCTCGTGATAAATTAGAAAAAGCATTGGCTAAAAGCGAATTTACAGCCACGCAAATTGTTCAATGTGATGTGAATAGTGATGAAAGTATAGAGCGGGCTTTCAAAACGATTGGCGAACAAGTTGGTGTAATCCACGGGGTAGTTCACTCCATTGCATTTGCACATCAACAAGATTTGCATAATCCATTCGTGGAAACGACCCGTGATGGATATGCGTTCGCGCAAGATTCCAGTGCCTATTCATTGGTGGCAACAGCACGTGAAGCCCGTCATTATATGACAGAAGGTGGAGCGATCATTACGATGAGTTATTTAGGCGCAGAACGCGTTCTTGAAGGCTATAATGTAATGGGTGTTGCAAAAGCCGCACTTGAAGCTTCAGTACGCTATTTAGCATCAGAGCTAGGTGAACAAGACATTCGTGTAAATGCGATCTCTGCCGGAGCGGTTCGTACATTGTCCGCAAAAGGTGTTCCTTCCTTTAATACAATCCTCAGTCAAATTGAGGAACGTGCGCCATTAAAACGTAACGTTAAACCTGAAGAAGTTTCGGATATGACCGTGGCGATGCTAAGTAATTTATCGACTGGTGTGACAGGTGAAGTCATCTATGTAGATGCTGGCTACCACATTATGGGGTAATCTTATAAAGGATTCTCTTAGGAGAATCCTTTTTTATGGGCACTTTTCATTAAAATGCCATTAATAATCGAAATACATACACTTTTCAAAGTACCTCAGGAGGAATTACAAATGAATAGATTTACAAAATTCGATACGTTCAAACTGGGGCTGACGATGTTTGCTCTCTTTTTCGGTGCAGGAAATATGATTTTTCCACCGTTACTCGGTCAACTAGCTGGAACGCAAACATGGATTACACTAGCTGGTTTTTTAATAACGGGAGTCGGTCTTCCCTATCTAGGCATAATTGCAGTCACTATGAGCGGCAATCAATTAAATGATTTAGCCAAAAGAGCGTCGCCTGTATTCGCCATGTTCTTTCCATTCGTTATATATTTGGCACTTGGACCGTTCTTCGGAGTTCCTCGTACAGCGACTGTTTCATTTGAAATTGCGGTTTCCCCATTTATACCCGATTCGTATTCTAAGTTAGCATTGGCGCTCTTTTCCATTTTATTTTTTGCAGTGACGATTTGGCTCTCCTGCAAGCCGAATAAAATTGTCGATCGATTCGGAAGTATTTTAACTCCAATATTGCTAGCTATCGTAACAATTATTGTCGTGATTGGAATGATCAACCCAGTGGGTGAAGCAGGCGCGCCACAAGGATCTTATGTAGAAGATTACTTTTACAAAGGATTTATTGAAGGTTACGGAACAATGGATGCAATGGCAGCGCTCGTCTTCGCTATTATCGTAATTAATGCCGTGAAGGCAAAAGGTATTACCGACAGAAAAGCAATCACTTCTATTACGATGAAAGCAGGATCCATCGCAGTACTCGGGCTGAGTTTTGTCTATGCCGGATTAGCATATTTAGGGATGACGAGCCGCTCTGTAGCGGAAGGTGCAACGAACGGTGGAGATATTTTAGCAAAACTTGCATATGCTTTGATGGGTAATAACGGATTATACCTACTTGGACTTGCAGTAACACTAGCTTGCTTAACAACATCTGTTGGATTGACAACCGCTAGTGCTACATACCTCTCCAAAGTCGTACCTAGGATTTCCTATCAAGCATTCGTGTTTGTTATTTGTTCGTTTTCTATGATACTTGCGAATGTCGGCCTCACGCAGTTGCTTGCAGTGTCCATTCCTGTACTAGTCGGAGTGTATCCTCTAGCCATTGTCCTCATAACTTTCAGATTGTTACATCCGTTATTTAAAGGCTATCATGAAGTGTATAATTACGGTTTACTAGCGGCTGGTCTTATTGGATTCTTCGATGTGTTACGTGCATTCAATGTCAATCTGGTACCGGTTACACATATTTTGGAATTCCTACCATTATATGAACAAGGTATTGGCTGGATTTTGCCTGCAATCGTGTTTGGCGCGGTAGGATTTATAGTCGCTTCTGCCCAAGGCAAGCCCCGTGTTGAATAATAAAAAGCCTGCGGATATTAAAATGTACCCTTTGTAAAGGACAGTTTTAAAAAAGCCTAGACTGTTTGTTGAAGCTGTTGTCTGTATTTTGCAGGCGGCAGCTTTTTCAAATTCCATTGACCTCGATAATGATTGTAGTACGTCATATAAC